>NC_018015.1:325052-650104 GCF_000265525.1 Thermococcus cleftensis | reverse complement strand
GGCTCTATGCCCAGTGCAGACGGCCAGTCCTCCCTTTCCAGTCTATCAGTGTTCTCGAACAGAATCCTGTCATCAAAACCCTTTATTGTTCCGTTCATAACCTCCTCAACGCTCCAGTGCCATGAGTTGGACGGTGTAAAATTGGGGGCGTAGACTATGCTGCATTGGGGAAGGGGGGTGATACTGTCCTGTTCGTTTTCTGCGGTTGTATTATGGATCGCCATAAAAATGGAGAGGGAGATAATGGATATCGTTATGGCGGCCACAGTCTTCTTAGGGTCCAATTTTCTCCCTCCTCCTGGTTGGGTACACTGTTCCTGACTTTCCAGCCGGTGCCACCGTTACGGTTCCCCCAACGGTAACACCCATGGGCTTCCCAGTCCACAACTTGTGCTTTCAATTTGGGATTGCATTACAAAATATGCCGACAAATTATTTAATCCTTTCTATCATCAAAAGTGAAAACAAAGCCGGAACCAAGTTATGCCAGTTTGGACCATTACAAATATTATGGGTGTGAAACGGCACTTTGGAAAATCCTCGGGGCTTTTCACCCCAGCACCGAGAAGCTCCTCACCTCAATGCCAACCCTCTCCGGCATCTCCTCGACATCGAAGGGAATCTCGTCCAGGAAGCGCTCCGCGAGGATTACCTTATCTCCAATCCCGAGCCTCAGCCTTATCCTGCCGGGAAGGAGTTCGTAGTCGAGAACCTCCGCCGCGTCGCCGGGTTTTATGTGGACACTCTCGGGCCGGAAGAAGACCCTGACCTTTCCTTCCCTCCCCACGTCGAAGCACAGCCCTCCGAGGCAGGCCATTCCGTTCTCCGCTTCGAGCTCCAGTATGTTGCTCAGGCCAAGGAAGCGCGCCACGAACTCCGTCTTTGGACGGTAGTAGAGCTCCAGCGGCTTTCCGACCTGCTCTATCCTTCCGACGTTCATCACCGCTATCCTGTCGCTTACCGCCATCGCCTCCTCCTGGTCGTGGGTGACGTATATCGTCGTTATTCCAAGCTCGCGCTGGATTCTCTTTATCTCCCCTCTAAGCCTCTCCCTTATCTTCGCGTCGAGGTTGCTGAGCGGCTCGTCGAGGAGCAGAACGTCCGGCTCCACAACGAGTGCCCTCGCGAGGGCCACGCGCTGCTGCTGGCCGCCGCTCAGCTGCTCCGGATAGCGGTTTTCAAGCCCCTCCAGACCGACCAGCCGGAGCGCCCATCTCACCTTTCTTTCAATCTCGGCCTTCGGGAGCTTTTTCATCTCCAGCCCGAAGGCAACGTTCTTGAAGGCCGTCATGTGGGGGAACAGCGCGTAGTCCTGGAAGACTATGCCTATCCCGCGCTCGTAGGGGGGTAACCCGTTCACCCGCCTTCCGTCGAAGAGTATCTCCCCCCTGTCAGGCTTTTCAAAGCCCGCTATCATTCTGAGCGTTGTAGTCTTTCCGCAGCCGCTCGGACCGAGGAGCGTGAGGAACTCGCCGTCCCTGACTTTCAACTCGCCTATCTCAAGCCGAAAATCCTCCCACTCCTTGACCACTCCCCTTAGCTCTACCCTCACCATACTTCCTCACCAACCCTTTCTATCACCATGAAGGCCAGAGTTGAGACGGCCATCAGGAGAACCGCCAGGGCGGAGGCTGAACCGAACTGCCTCGCCCCGAGGAACTTGTATATCGCCACCGTCATGGTGGTGTATTCAGGTTTTGCCAGCATGTAGGTCGCCCCCAGCTCGGCTATGCTCATGGCGAAGGCGAATATCGCACCGACGATGACTCCACCGAGTGCCAGCGGAAGCTCCACCCTCAGGAAGGCCTTCCACTCCCTGGCTCCCAGGCTCAGCGCCGCCTCGAAGAGGTTGGGCCTTATCTTCTTCAGGCTCGTGGAAACGGCGCGGAGGACGAAGGGATACGCTATCACTGTGTGGGCAGCGATGATTATCCAGGCGGTGAAGTACAGGGGCGTGGTGTGGAAGACCCTTATGTATCCCAGACCGAGGGTTATGGCTGAACTCGCCAGCGGGAGCATTACCAGAACGTCGAAGAGCCTTTTTCCCCTGAAGTTCCAGCGGTGGAGGGCGTAGGCTATCGGCAACGCCACGAGAACCGAGAGGACTACAGTGGCGAGGCCGAAGGTCAGGGAGTTCCTTATCGCGTCGAGCGTTGTCGCTCCGAACATCGGGTTGTACTCGGTTGAGAATATCCTCCTGTACCACTCCAGGCTCCACTGACCGCTGAAGCGCAGGGAGTCGTAGAGAACGGCCAGGAGGGGGGAGACTATGAAGACGAAGACGATTAGGGAGTAGACTCCAACGAGCAGTCCCTTGACGCTCAGCCAGTCGCGCCTCGTGAAGGGAACCGGCCTCCTGAAAACCCTCTGCTCCTCGCGCTTGGCGTAGCTGTCGAGTGCCCTCAGGTAGAGGTACATGAAGCCCATGCTGAGGAGTATCTGGATTATGGCCAGCGCCGAGCCGGTCTTGAAGTCGAGGAGGACCATTATCGAGGTGAAGATGTCCACCTCTATGGTGGCGTAGCGGTAGCCGCCTATGATAAGGGGTATGGAGAAGCTCAGGAAGCAGAACACGAAGGTGAGCATCGCCGAGGCAAAAATCGCCGGGGATATCATCGGCAGGGTAACCTTGCGGAAGAGCGTCCAGCCCCTCGCCCCCAGGGCCATCGCCGCCTCCTCGTAGTGGGGGTTTATTCTCTGCCACAGCGACGAGACCATGCGTATAACTATCGGGAAGTTGTAGAAGGCATGGGCGAGGAGGATTCCCTTCCAGGAGTAGAGGATTCCGGGGTCGCGGCCGATGAGTCCCGTGATTATCCCGCTCTTCCCGAATAGGAGAATGTACCCCAGGGCGACCATCACGCTGGGCATGACGAAGGGAACCGTCAGGACGGCCTTTATGACCCTCTTCCCGGGGAAGTCGTACCTGGCGAAGATGTACGCCCCGGGGAGGCCGAGGGCGAGCGTCAGCAGGGTTGAAGCTATTGCCTGTCCTATCGTGAAGACGATGACTCTCCTGTGGTAGTCGTTTGCCAGGACGGCCGAGATGTGCCTGAGCGTGAATCCGTTTTCCCACAGAGCCGTTTTTAGTATGCTCGCTAGGGGAACGTAGAAGAAGACCAGCAGGAACGCCAGAGGAATTAGCAGGAAGAGCTTCGAAGGCTTCACCCTCATGGGCAAAACTCGGTTTTGGGGGTTTATAAGGGTTGATTGAACAAAATTGTTAAGTTCTCACGCCCAAATCACTGCGGTGGTACCATGAAGGCCCCCGAGCTGGGAATAGAGATCGGACTTCACCCTCACGGAAAGAGGAACTCAATGGCGGACTTGGGCGTTAGAGTCGGCCACTCGACGATAATCGAGGGGGAAGACGTTAGGACCGGCGTTACCGTTCTGCTTCCCCCCGTCAAGAACCCCTACAGGGAGAGGCTCTTTGCTTCAACTTTCGTCATGAACGGCTTCTCAAAGCCCATCGGTTTTATCCAGGTGGAGGAGCTCGGCTACATTGAGACGCCGATAGCTCTAACAAACACCCTGAGCGTTTACACCGTGGCAAACGCGATGGTCAAGCACATGATCAAGCTGAACCCGGAGCTGAGGAGCGTTTCTCCGGTAGTTATGGAGTGCAACGACTCCTACCTGAACAACATAAGGAAGCTCGCCGTTAAAGAGGAGCACTATTCCGAGGCCGTCAAAAGGGCCAAACTCGACTTTGAGGAGGGTTCGGTCGGAGCTGGGACGGGAATGAGCGCCTTCGAGTTCAAGGGCGGAATAGGCTCCTCCTCGCGGGTGGTGGAAATCGGCGGGGAGGAGTACACCGTCGCCTCGCTCGTCCTGGCGAACTTTGGGAGGCGGGAGGACCTGACGGTGGCCGGCGTTCCGGTCGGGCTCGAGCTGAGGGACTACCCGGGCAGGGGGACCTCTGGAAGGGGGAGCATCTCCATCGTCGTTGCCACGGACGCGCCTTTGACCGCGAGGCAGCTCGGGAGGCTCGCGAAGAGGGCAGTAGTTGGCCTTGCAAGAACCGGCGGCTACGCCTACCACGGGAGCGGTGACGTGGTGCTGGCCTTCTCCACCGCCCAGACCGTCCCTCTGGATAAGGAAGCTCATCTACTCAGCTTCCTGCCGGACAACGCTCTGAGCCGGCTCTTTAGAGCGGCGGCCGAGGCAACGGAGGAGGCTATAATCAACGCGCTCCTCCAGGCGAAAACTTTAGAGGGCAACGGACACGTAAGGTACGCGTTACCGGTCGAGAAATTTCTTGGTATAATGGAGAGGTACGGAAGAGCTGGAAAGGCCTAGACCTTTATCTCCTCGTACTTTTTCTTCATCAGGAGTGCATCGCCTTCAATGTTTGGGCTCTCGCTTATGACGACGCCCTTAACGCGGAACTCCTTGAGAACCCTGAGCAGGTCCTCCCAGTTCATGTCGCTCTCCTGAAGGTTAAGGTGGTTCCTTTCGCCCTTTGCGGTGTAGTTTATGCCGCTTATGTGGATGTGCATGTTGTCGAGTGCCTCCCTACCGAGCCTGTCCTCCATAAAGCCCAGCATCTCGCGCCACTCTTCGACGGTGTTGCACCTGCCTGCGTTCCTCGCGTGCGCGTGCGCGAAGTCTATCGTTGGCAGAACCGTCTCAAGCTCCTCGCTGAGCTTCACGAGTTCCTTCAGGTCTCCGAACTGGGTTGGCTTCCCTGTAAGCTCGGGCCTGAGCCAGACCTTGACGCCCCGGTCCATCAGCTCGCGCTCTATCGCCTTCAGCTCGTCCCTTATCCTGCCGTAGACCTTCGCCGGGTCCTGCTTGAGGTAGTAGCCCGCATGAAATACCACGCTCCAGCCGCCGGCATCGTAGAGCCTCTCGGCGCTCTGGATTATCCTCCTCTTGCTCGCCTCGACCTTTTCCCTCTCCTTCGCGTTCAGGTTGATGTAGTAGGGCGCGTGGGCCGTTAGGAGGACGTCGTGCTTCCTTGCCACGTACTTGATCTTCTTCGCCAGCTCTGGCTTGAGGTTCACTCCCCTGACGAATTCCAGCTCCATAGCGTCCAGCCCGAGGTTCCTCACGTGGACTATGCCGTCGATGGTTGAGCGTTTCGGCGTTGAGAGGGGTATTCCGGCCGTGCCAAAGCGAAGCCTGTCCACCTTGAACATGCTCACCACCGGAAGAATTAGGGGAGCCTAACTCATAAACCTATCGCTCGATTTTGGTTCCGAGGATTCCCTCGAGCTTTGCGATGCTCTCCTCGAACCCCTTCTCCAGGTGCTCCAGCCTGTTCCTGAGCTTTTTCAGTTCGGCTTCTTTCTCCTCGATGAGCCTCTCCAGTTCCCTGATTTCGTTCTCCCTGGTTCTGACATCTTCGATGAGCTTTTCCCTTTCAGCTTCCAGCTCTTCGAGCAGTTCCCTGTCCTCCTCGATTGCTCCTACCTTCTCTTCGAGGTTTTCCACCAGCCACCGGGCGGTCTTCCGGTACTTGCCCTCGAGGCGGGGGTAGACCTTTTGAAGCAGCGAGAGGGTTTTCTCCGGCTCCCGCAGGACGACCGAGCTGTCCCTGGCGAACTCGTCCGCAAAACCGCCGAGGCGCATTCTCCTCACGGGCTTCTGGAGTTTCGAGGCCTTCGACCGGAGTTCCATCTCCTCGCTTCTTATCCTGCTCGAGAGGGTGCTTATTCTCTCGTCCAGCTCGTCCAGTCCGAGTTCCCTGTACAGCCCCTCGAGCTCTCCCTCAAGCTCCCTGAGCCGTTCAACGAGTCCCTGTCTCTCGGCCTCCCCCTCGGCTATGGCCTTCTTGATCTCTTCCATCTCTTCGAGGAGTCCCCGTATCCCCAGCTCTGGAAGCTCTGCCTTCTCAAGCTCGCGGTAGTAGCTGAGGTAGTCCTCGTTGAGCTCCTTTAGAAGGCGGTTGATGGCGTAAACGTCCTTCTCGAAGAGGAGAATCAGGTACTTGCCGTGCCCCACGTGGAGCTTTGCCAGGTCGGGAAGGCGCTTCCCGAGGTCCTCCATGCTCTCGATGCTCGCCAGCGCGTTCCTCAGGGAGGTTACGTAGTTCCTCCTTTCTGCGGTAACTATCTTGCGCACTTTCTCGTCGACGTTCCTGGGGATTTTTCTCCGCTCCAGCTCGTCTATTTTCTTGAGGATTTCCTTCAGTCTCTTTTCGAGCCTTTTCTCGTACTTCCGCCTGACCTTCTCGACCACTCTTTCGGCCCTTTCCTTCTTTTTCTCATATTCTTCAAGAGCCTGCTCCAGCCTCAACTCTCTCCCATCCTCTAACTTTTCCCCTTAGATATATTCCCGCCATCACGGCTATCCCGACGTCGATCAGGGCCACGAGGAGCTTCGTGAAGACCTCTATGTCCGAGAGCGTCAGTATGGCCATCGCGTAGCGGGTGGTGAGGTCTATCGTGACCCACATCGCCGGCATCATTAGGAGCGTGGAGGCATAGTACCATATGTGGTGGTCCTTCCTCAGGTAGGACTGTATCACCTTGCCCGTTATCATCACCGCGATTCCCAGTATGAGCGACGAGTTCAGGGCGTTGATGTATATCAGCATCGCCAGCAGGGGCGTCCCGGGATAGCTGCCTATCAGCTCCAGCGAGTACTCCTCCAGCCGAAAGTAGGCGTTTATCGCGCCGCCGCCGATTATGAGCATTCCCGCTATCAGGGATATCACGAAGACGAACTGCTTGGCCACGGTCTCCCTTATGTTAAAGCGGAAGCCCTTGGTGAAGAAGTAACCGCCGATGAAGAGCAGTATCGTTCCCGTTATCGTGGCGGAGATTATCTTAACGCTCTCCGGATACCAGACGCCGATGAGGCGTGCTATCCCGTAGAGAAGGAGTATCATTCCCGGGATTCCGAGCACAACCTTTGCAACCTCCGGGTCGCTGAGTATCTCCCTCAGGTAGCGGTAGATGATGTAATAGGTCGTCTCTATGCCCTCGCTCTGCTTGACCACGACGCGGTGGGAGCTTATTATCGGCACCTTCGAGGTTATTATCGGGAATATCTGCTCGTCCTCTGCCCCATCGGTGACGGTGATGACCCCATCGGCAGGGAAGACCTTCAAAACCTCCTCCAGCTGTCTGGCCAGCTCCAGGTCGCTCTTGACGCCCACCTTGGGGTGGCCGGTTATCAGGGCAACCTGGACATCTTCAAACTCCCCGCTCTCCCTGAGCTCGTCGTGAAGCTTGACAGCGGCGTAAGCAACGTTGGCGTCGCTGTCCTCCGGATCGGCCAGACTGAGCTTGAGGGCTGCATCTATGCAGGCCTCCCTCCCGATGACGGGACCTTCCACGCCCGCCTTCTGCCCGAAATCGTCATCACGGTCTATGGCGAGAATCAGTGCCCTAATCTCAACCACCCCTCACCTTCTCCATCACGGATTTAACCTTGTCCTCCATGTGGACACGCTTGTCCCGTCTGTCGTCGATCCTTACGGTTGTTGAAACCCGTGAAGCGCCCAGTTTGAATACCAGTTCGTGCGCCTCCTCGATTATATCGAATGCTTCCCTCACCGTTGGAACCTCTATTATCGTTGCCATCGGTGTCAATTGGTATTTAACACCCTTTCTCTCTAAAAGCTTTACTACCTCAGCTACGTACCGGCTCAGGCTCTTCTCACCGAGGGGAACAATCACGAACTCCACTATCACCACTTTCGACACCCGACTTAACTTCCTTCGGCAATTTTTTAAGCTTTGCGGGAAAGGTAAATAACTCCTCCCGCCGTAGGAACTAGGGGGTGAGAACGATGTACAGAATCAGGGACGAATGGGGTGAGTTCCTCGTCAGGCTTGCGAGAAAAGCCGTTGAGGAGTACGTCAGGAACGGCAGGATGATAAAACCTCCTGAGGATACCCCTCCCGAGCTGTGGGAGAAGATGGGCGTCTTTGTGACGCTGAACAGGCACAGCGCACCGCCCCAGATGGCCCTGAGGGGCTGTATAGGCTTCCCGCTGCCGATTTACCCGCTGGTCGAGGCCACGATAAAGGCGGCAATCTATGCGGCCGTTGACGACCCGCGCTTCCCGCCGGTAAGGGAGAGCGAACTCGATGACCTCACGGTGGAGGTCAGCGTCCTGACACCGCCAGAACCCATAGAGGGGCCGCCCGAGGAGAGGCCGAGGAGGATAAAGGTCGGCAGGGACGGTCTGATAATCGAGAAGGGTATCTATTCCGGCCTGCTCCTCCCGCAGGTGCCGATAGAGTGGGGCTGGGACGAGGAGGAGTTTTTAGCTCAGACCTGCTGGAAGGCAGGATTGCCTCCCGACTGCTGGCTCGATGAGGACACGAAGGTCTACCGCTTTACCGCAGAGGTCTTCGAGGAGGAGTACCCGCGCGGCCCGGTGAGGAGGAAGCCGCTTGTTTAACTTTCTTACCTTGAATCCCAGTAGTCCTTCGGAAGGAGAACCAGCCCGGGAATTGGCCTGAAGTCATCGTCAAATGTAGCAAGACGTTTAACTCCGTTTTGGAGCATCGTTGCCACTATTCTCGCGTCGTGGGGGAGGAGGGAGTACTTCTTCATGGTGGCAATCGTTATGTAGACGTCCGCGTCCGTGAGGATTGCAACGTCCACCTCTTCAATCAGCCCCATGACGAGTTCTATGGCCTCATCGATGACTTCCTGTCCCTCGGGAGTGTGGAGGCGCTTCTTGACCTCAAAACGGTTTTTCACTCCTTTAAGAGAAAACAGCTTGCGGATTATGACGTACACACTCTCATCGACGACGGTCTCGGAAGTTAAGAGGGGAGTATCCTCCAGGACTTTCTCCGCGAATTCGGTGAGTTCAGTCTCAACGATGAGGTTTACGATAACGCTACTGTCCAAGAACGTCCCTGTATTCCTCAATGTACTCACGGAGCTCCCTCCAGGAGCCCTTTATCCTTCTTCTCCTCAGCTTTCTCGAAAAGTGGCCTGTCCGGAGCATGTTGGCCAATGCAAAGACCTCATCAAACTCCGAAACCATGCTTTCCATGTGTATGATTTAGGGGGCCCAACTTTTAACCCTTTCTCATCTTCGCTATAAAAAAGCTGTTGCAGTCGTGCCTGTGCGTCCACGCTCTAAAGACCTTCTCCCCCACCTCAAGGAAGCCCCTGTCGCCCCAGCTGAAGTCGTAGGGAACGAGCTCCAGTCCGGCCCTGTTTATCGCGAAGAGCACGTTCTCTTCGTCCTCGTCTATTCTAACCGAGCAGGTTGAGTAGGTCATCTCGCCGCCGTCGCGGAGGTTCTCGTACGCGTTGCGGAGCATGTTGCGCTGGACGCTTATGATGCGCTTTATCTTCTCCTCGTTGAAGCGCCATTTGACCTCGGGAAACTGGCGGTAGGTTCCGGAGCTTGAGCACGGTGCATCGAGGATTATCTTATCGAACTTCTCCCTGTCCTTGAAGCTCTGGCCGTCCGCGTGGACGAGCTTGACGTTTTTGATTCCGAGAAGTTTCATCTTCTCCCTCATGCGCATGAGCCTGTCGTAGGAGTAATCCACCGCCACTATCTCACCGCGGTTCTCCATTAGAGCGGCGGCGTGGAAGGTCTTTGAACCGGGAGCGGCCGCCAGGTCGAGGACCCTCTCACCAGGCTCCGGGGCCAGAACGTGGGCGACGTAAGCGCTCGCTAAGTCCTGAATCACGAACTTCCCTTCCCTGTACCAGTTGAGCCTCGTTACGGGCGTTTTGTAGTCGAGAACCTTCAGGACATCGGGGACGGGGGTTCTTGCCGTCCTTACCCCGTTCTCCTCAAGGTAATCGCGGAGGGAATCGACGTCCGTCTTAAGGAGGTTGGCCCGGACGTAATAACGCTGCGGCCTGTTGTTGCTGAGGAGCAGGCGGACGGCTTCATCGTAGCCGAGCAGTTCGATGGCGTACTCAACGTACCAGCGCGGGTGGGAGAAGCGGATGCTCAGCCACTCGATTCTGTCACGCTCCTTGAGCTTCTTGAGCGCCTTATCAACGTCGAACTTCTCTATCGAGTGCATCAGAGCGTTGACGAACTTTGCCCTGCTGAAGTCAAAGCGCTCCTTGACGACGCGGATTATCGAGTCGGTCGCTATCGCCGGCGGAACCTTTCTGAAGTGTATCTCAAAGGTTCCTATGCGAAGGAGGTTGGCCAGATAGGGGTCGAGATCTTCGACCTTTGAGCCTTTAAGCACAGAATTGATTATGAAGTCTATTTTAGCGCGCCACTTCTCTATCTCGAAGACGTAGGCGTGGGCCAATCCGCGGGCCTTGTCCCTGTCCCTGCCAGCTACCCGCTTAAAGACCCTCTCGAGGGCGTGCTTCGACGACAGCTCGCGCTCCTCAACCAGGCTTAAAGCGTCGGCCACCACTTCCTGAAAGCTCACCCTGTAAAACAGCTCCATGGACGTGGCTTTGAGCGGGAGTTTAAAAAGGTGGTGGTGTGTTTCTACTTTGTTCGCCGAAATACTTATTACCTTGGAACGTGGGATTAACGTGGTGGAGTCAATGAAGCTGAGCAGTGTGGTGGCCCTTGCGGTGTTGCTGATAGTCCTGGTTTCGGCCTTCCATCTCCACGTCCAGAGAGAGCGTTTGGACGCCTTTATTGAGGGACAAAGGAACTGTGAAAGGGGCTGGATTCACACCGTGACTTTTTCCACGATGGTTGATATCCAGTTCCACTCCAAGAACGCAATAGAGGCGCTCAACTCGAATTCCACTGCCGTGTTTAACCTTTCCACCGTTGAACTTGAGGGTGATTTTCTGAGCCTCCTCAATCACTTAATCGAGACCGCGGATTACCTTGAACTGGACACGTTCAACGATTCGGTTCTTGTAATGGTCGATACTGGGCCGTGCCTGGATTTTCTAAACGTCTCAAGAACGGCTTTCATCAACGGAACCGCCAACGTCTCCGCCGTCCGTGAGGGATTAAGCCTGATTCACGACTTTGCAACGGAATGGCGAGAGAACGGCGACTACCCCAGTGAAGAGCTTTTGAAAGCCAACGCCGAGCTTCAGCGGAAGTGCGGTGCCCTTGTTCCAAGAGTTGTGAGCCCTTGATTGTTGTTTTCTCCTCTTTTCTGGTAGCATCAATGGCGAAGTTTATTAGCTCCGGGTTCGATAATCAGGCAGGTGTTGGTCATGATCCTTGACGTTGATTACATCACCGAGAATGGAAAGCCCGTCATAAGGGTATTCAAGAAGGAGGACGGCGAGTTCAGGATTGAATACGACCGCGAGTTCGAGCCCTACTTCTACGCGCTCCTCAGGGACGACTCCGCCATCGAAGAAATCAAAAAGATAACCGCCGAGAGGCACGGCAGGATCGTTAGGGTCAAGCACGCGGAGAAGGTGAAGAAGAAGTTCCTCGGCAGGCCCGTTGATGTGTGGAAGCTCTACTTCGAGCACCCGCAGGACGTGCCGGCAATCCGCGACAAAATACGGAATCACCCCGCGGTCATCGACATCTACGAGTACGACATACCCTTCGCCAAGCGCTACCTCATAGACAAGGGGCTAATCCCGATGGAAGGTGAGGAAGAGCTTAAACTCATGTCCTTTGACATCGAGACGCTCTACCACGAGGGCGAGGAGTTCGGAACCGGGCCGATCCTGATGATAAGCTACGCCGACGAGAATGAGGCGAGGGTGATAACCTGGAAGAAGATCGACCTGCCCTACGTTGAGGTTGTCTCCACAGAGAGGGAGATGATTAAGCGCTTCCTTAAGGTCGTTAAGGAGAAGGACCCGGACGTGCTGATAACATACAACGGCGACAACTTCGACTTCGCCTACCTGAAAAAGCGCTGTGAGAAGCTTGGCGTGAGCTTTACCCTCGGAAGGGACGGGAGCGAGCCGAAGATACAGCGCATAGGGGACAGGTTTGCGGTTGAGGTGAAGGGCAGGATACACTTCGACCTTTATCCAGTCATAAGGCACACCATAAACCTGCCCACCTACACCCTTGAGGCCGTTTACGAGGCGATATTTGGAAAGCCAAAGGAGAAGGTCTACGCGGAGGAGATAGCCACCGCCTGGGAGACCGGCGAGGGGCTTGAGAGGGTCGCGCGCTACTCGATGGAGGACGCGAAGGTCACCTACGAGCTAGGAAAAGAGTTCTTCCCGATGGAGGCCCAGCTTTCCAGGCTCATCGGCCAGAGCCTCTGGGACGTTTCCCGCTCCAGCACCGGCAACCTTGTTGAGTGGTTTTTGCTCAGGAAAGCCTACGAGAGGAACGAACTCGCCCCCAACAAGCCCGACGAGAGGGAGCTGGCGAGGAGAAGGGGGGGTTACGCCGGCGGCTACGTCAAGGAGCCGGAGCGGGGGCTGTGGGATAATATTGTGTATCTAGACTTTCGTAGTCTCTACCCTTCAATCATAATCACCCACAACGTCTCGCCAGATACGCTCAACCGCGAGGGGTGTAAGGAGTACGATACAGCCCCGCAGGTCGGGCACAAGTTCTGCAAGGACTTCCCGGGCTTCATTCCGAGCCTGCTCGGAAACCTGCTGGAGGAGAGGCAGAAGATAAAGAGGAAGATGAAGGCAACGATAGACCCGCTGGAGAGGAAGCTCCTCGATTACCGCCAGCGCGCCATCAAGATTCTCGCCAACAGCCTTCTTCCCGGGGAGTGGATTGCGGTCATTGAATGGGGGAAACTCAGGCCCGTCCGCATCGGCGAGCTGGTTGATGGACTGATGGAAGCCAGCGGGGAGAGGGTGAAAAGAGACGGCGACACCGAGGTCCTTGAAGTCGAGGGACTGTACGCCCTCTCCTTTGACAGGGAGTCCAAGAAAGCCCGCACAATGCCGGTGAAAGCCGTGATAAGGCACCGCTATGCCGGGGAGGTTTACAGGATAACCCTCAACTCCGGAAGGAGGATAAGCGTGACGCGGGGCCACAGCCTCTTCGCGTACCGGGACGGCGAGCTTGTGGAGGTGACGGGGGAGGAGGTCAAGCCCGGCGACCTCCTGGCGGTGCCAAAGCGGATAACCCTCCCGGAGAGGAGGGAGAGGCTCAACGTCGTGGAACTGCTCCTCGAACTGCCCGACGAGGAAACGGCCGACATCGTCATGACAATTCCGGTAAAGGGTAGAAAGAACTTCTTCAGGGGAATGCTCAGAACCCTCCGCTGGGTTTTCGGGGAGGAGAGGAGACCGAGGACGGCCAGGCGCTACCTGGAACACCTTGCTGGGCTCGGCTACGTGAAGCTGAGGAAAATCGGCTACGAAGTGGTTGATAAGGAGGGGCTGGAAAGGTACCGCGCGCTCTACGAGAGGCTTGTGGAGGTAATCCGCTACAACGGCAACAGGAGGGAGTTCATCGCCGATTTCAACGCGCTCCGCCCCGTCCTCCGCCTGATGCCCGAGAAGGAGCTTGAAGAGTGGCTAGTTGGGACGAGGAACGGGTTCAGGATAAGGCCGTTCATAGAGGTTGATTGGAAGTTCGCGAAGCTCCTCGGTTACTACGTGAGCGAGGGGAACGCCGGGAAGTGGAAAAACCGGACCGGGGGCTGGAGCTATACGGTGAGGCTTTACAACGAGGACGGGAGCGTTCTCGACGACATGGAGAACCTCGCGAGGGAGTTCTTTGGGGGCGTGAGGCGCGGGGGGAACTACGTTGAGATTTCAAAGAAGATGGCCTACCTAATCTTCGAGGGACTCTGTGGTTCACCGGCCGAGAGCAAGAGGGTTCCGTGGCTTATCTTCACGTCCCCTGAGGAGGTCCGCTGGGCCTTCCTTGAGGGGTACTTCATCGGCGACGGCGACGTTCACCCGAGCAAGATGGTTCGGCTCTCCACCAAGAGCGAGCTTCTGGCTAACGGCCTCGTCCTGCTCCTGAACTCGCTGGGCGTCTCAGCGATAAAGCTCCGCCACGACAGCGGGGTTTACAGGGTCTACGTGAACGAGGAACTGCCCTTTACAGATTACCGGAAGCGGAAGAACGCCTACTACTCCCACGTCATACCGAGGGAAGTGCTGGAAGAGACCTTCGGCCGGGCCTTCCAGAAGAACATGAGCCCCGGGAAATTCAGGGAGCTGGTGGAAAGCGGGGAGCTCGACGCGGAAAGGGCCGGGAGGATAGGCTGGCTCCTCGACGGGGATATAGTCCTCGACAGGGTCTCGGAAGTCAGGAAGGAAAGCTACGAGGGGTACGTCTACGACCTGAGCGTTGAGGAGGACGAGAACTTCCTGGCTGGCTTTGGGTTCCTCTACGCGCACAACAGCTACTACGGCTACTACGGCTACGCCAGGGCAAGATGGTACTGCAGGGAGTGCGCCGAGAGCGTTACGGCGTGGGGCAGGGAGTACATAGAGACGACCATTCGCGAGATAGAGGAGAAGTTCGGGTTTAAGGTTCTCTATGCGGACAGCGTCACCGGTGACACTGAGGTAATAATCAGGCGGAACGGCCGGGTTGAGTTCGTGCCGATAGAAAAACTCTTTGAGCGCGTTGATTACAGGATCGGGGAGAAGGAGTACTGCGTTCTCGAAGGCGTCGAAGCATTGACCCTTGATAGCAGGGGGAGGCTCGTATGGAGACGGGTTCCCTACGTTATGCGGCACAGGGCGGAGAAGAGGATCTACAGGATTAAGTTCACCAACTCGTGGCATCTGGACGTTACAGAGGACCATTCTCTCATCGTTAGGGAAGGGAACGTGTTTAGGGAGGTAAAACCTCACGAACTTGGGGATAGAGAATTAATATCCGTCAAGAAAAGCCTATCCGAAATCGCCCCAATTACGCCCATTGATATCCAGGAGATAACTTACAACGGCTACGTCTACGACATCGAGGTTGAGGGAACCCACAGGTTCTTCGCCAACGGAATACTCGTTCACAATACCGACGGTTTCTTCGCGACGATTCCCGGGGCTGATGCCGAGACCGTCAAGAAGAAGGCCGGGGAGTTCTTAAAATACATCAACGCCAAACTGCCCGGCCTTCTTGAACTCGAATACGAGGGCTTCTACGTCAGGGGGTTCTTCGTCACGAAGAAGAAGTACGCGGTTATAGACGAGGAGGGCAAGATAACCACACGCGGGCTTGAGATAGTCCGGCGCGACTGGAGCGAGATAGCGAAGGAGACGCAGGCGAGGGTTCTTGAGGCGATACTGAAGCACGGTGACGTTGAGGAGGCCGTCAGAATTGTGAGGGAAGTCACCGAAAAGCTGAGCAAGTACGAGGTTCCGCCGGAGAAGCTGGTTATCCACGAGCAGATAACGCGCGAGCTCAAGGACTACAAGGCCACCGGCCCGCACGTGGCCATAGCGAAGCGTTTGGCCGCCAGAGGTGTTAAAATCCGGCCCGGAACTGTGATAAGCTACATCGTTCTGAAGGGCTCCGGAAGGATAGGCGATAGAGCCATTCCCTTCGACGAGTTCGACCCGACAAAGCACAAGTACGATGCGGACTACTACATCGAGAACCAGGTTCTCCCAGCGGTGGAGAGAATCCTCAGGGCCTTTGGCTACCGCAAGGAAGACCTGCGCTACCAGAAGACGAGGCAGGTCGGTCTTGGCGCGTGGCTGAAGCCGAAGGGGAAGAAGAAGTGAGGAGTTATCTGGTTTCTTTTCCCAGCATTAAATGCTTCCGACATTGCCCTATTTATGAAACTCCTGTTGTGCCTGAGTTTGTGCCAGAAAACAGCCTGTTCTGACGGCGCTTTTTCTTGCCAGGTCTCTTGAGTTTCGCAAGGGTCTTCTCGACCAGCTCAATGGTCTTGTCGTCATTGTTTTGGAGCCTAAGCACGGCCCTGATTAGGTTCTCCTTGTGGGTTTCGTCCAGGAAATCGTCCCGCAAAATGGCCCGGATTATCTGTCTCTTCGCGCGGTTATTCACTACCTCTTTGAAAGCATCATAATCCTCTCCGAGCGTCTGGAACTCCTTGTTCTTTTCACCATACCGGGGGTTGGAGAGGGTCTTGTCGTAATACTGAATGTGGTGATGGCGGTAGTGCGTGACGAGTGCGGCAATCCAGTAAGCGTACTCATCATCTGGAAAAACACTAAGTCTAAGGTAGGGGCTCCCTTCAACGAATGAGTTGCATATGGGGCAGTAAACCAAGAAACCGTCCGCGGGGAAGTCGTTTACAAGTGGCGCACTTGAGCGGAAAAACGATTTCACATACTTCAAGACGGCTTCAGCCTTTTGGTCGAATGTCAGCCTGTCCTTGGCGGCTTCTCCAAGTGGAGTGCTGAATTTCCCTAGAAAGTTTGCTTTTTCGGCAATTTCCTCTGCAATTTCGTAGAATGCAGTGCGGGCCATCCACGCCTCAACAAAGTCTTTCACCGTCAGTTCGGGGCCGAACGTCGCCTTGAGGTCTTTGAATTTCTCAATGTCCTCACAATCGGGGGCAAGGAGTAGCAAGTATTTCACGAGGGGGTGGTTCACGGTCGTGGTGTAAATTTCAGCGGTTCTGATTTTCTTTTTTCTGATTTTGCGGGTGGTGGTTCGTATGAACTTGCCCTTCCAGTCTTGATAATCGAATTTGAAGGTCCACCCGGGGACTTCATACTGGCGGTAATAGACAGGGATTCCTTCCTCAAGGACTTCCCGGAGGCATTGGAGTTTTTTGGTGGGGGTTTTCACAGGATTTGCTCACTTGTGTGATTTCTCGTTCGATTGAATCTGTCCACTTGAGGGTGTAGGTCAAGACGGTGAGCGCGTATTCCGGGAGCGGGTCTTGAGGCTCCATTTTTCAGTCCTCCTCCGGCGAAGAAGTGGAACTCAAGCCGGGTGTTAGCTTATGTTCCCAACTCCTCCAAAACCTCCAAAATCCCCTCAACTCCAGGCACTTCAAAGCCCCTCTCGTGGATTCTTCTCACTTCTTCGGCCTCGGGGTTAATCCAGACGGCCCAGAGGCCGGCCTTTAGAGCGCCTTCAAAGTCCTCCGCGTAGGTGTCGCCGATGTGGATTGCATCTTCAGGCTTCACTCCGAAGGCATCGAGCGGCTTCCTGAACATCTCGGGCATCGGCTTGAAGGCCTTCACCTCGTCGGCGAAGAAGGTTTTATCAATGTAGTCCATCAGGCCGAACCTCTCGAGTAGGAGCCTCGTGTAGGAGCCGGGCCAGAACATCACGTTGCCCGTCACGGTAACCCTCAGGCCATTTCTCCTGACTCCTTCGAGGGCTTCTTTTGCTCCAGGGAGAACTATCTCTTCGGTAACGTTCAGCGTCGCCCTCGCCGCGGCCCTTTTGACGAGCTCGACGTCTATCCCTAGAAGTTCAGCCAGCATCTCCTGGCTCTCCTCCAGCGCCTTCTCGGGGTCCCCCTGAGTCCCGGCGCGCATGCGCTTTATCCTCTCGCGCGTGAGCATCATGCCCTCCACAACGTCGACTATGCACGCTCCCATCAGCCTGGAGAGCTCAACGGCCATGACGTCGAGCATCACGTTGATGTCGAGGAGGGTGTTCCAGACGTCGAATGAGACGAGCTTCATCTTTATCACCAGTGGAAACTAGGAAGGGAACTTAAAAACTCAGCGCTCGGCAAAGGCGAGGTATCTAAGTCCCTCCATGAGCCCTGCCTCGCGCAGGACTGCTTTGAGGTTTCTGAAGCGCGAGCGCATGACGAAGAGCTCGTAGAACCCTTCGAGGTTTCCCCAGTGGCCGTATGCTGAGAGGGCCAGGTACATGACCTCCTTTGGCTTGAGCTTCCTGCCGAGGCTCCCGTTGAGGGCCTCCAGTCCGGGCCTTATCCTCTCCAGCAGGCCCTCCCTCTCTATGAGGTGGAGCATCAAATCCTCAACGGTGGGTTTCTTCCATTCTACGGCCTCGTCTTCGAAGGGAAGGCCGATTATCAGCGGAACCACCTCGGTTTTCCCGACGCGGTATCCGAGGGGTGTTTTTTCATGCCTGAACCCTGATAGCCTGCCCTTTATCGAAGCCATCGCCGCCTCTCTGTCCTCGTCAACGTCTATTGCCACGCCTATCTTTTCAACGGTGAAGCCAAAAACGTCCATCGCCCGGAGGAAGTTGCCGAGGTTCCTTATCACTCCCGAATTACCCTCGCTGGGGATTATGGCAAGATAGTAACCCTCCTCCCGCCGAAGGAGGTCGAAGTTGTCCCTTTCAAAAACCCGCTCGATGAACCTCAGGCTGTATGGTGCCTCCCTGCTCTCCCTGAACTCGAAGAGCTTCTTGAAGACCGCCTTGAAGAACTTCGCGTCTGTCTTCCCCTCGACGAACAGAACGCTTGTCTCTGCCCTCTCTCCCCCAAAGCCGCCGCGGACGTCAAAATCGAGGTACTTCCTCAGCTCGTAGACCTCCTTGAGGGTGAGGGACTTCCCGGTGTCAGAGTATACCAGAACGTTCTCTTCGCCCCGTTTGAACTTCCAGGCTATTAAGTCTATCAGTTCGAGGCTCGCGGTGACGACGGTTTCATCTCCGGTCAGGGAATCCACGAAATCAAGGAGCTCGTCGCGGTTTTTCCTGTACTCCGGAAATAGAAGGGCCTTCTCGTCGGCGAATGCCTCGAACCGGTCTCCGGTTATTACCTTCATTCACTTCACCATGTCCACCGTTATGGCTCCTATCACCGCGAAGGTGCTTATAAGTATGGTCGCGTTGATGTATTGGCCCGGGGTGAAGTCGGCCAGGCCGTTTATCCCGTACACGTATATCAGAACCGCCGATATCATGTAGGCTATCACCGTGACGGTTAGGAGTCTCTTGGGGACGTGGAAAAGCTCCTCCTTCTTCAGGTTTCCTATCCTGGACTTGGCTATGAAGAGGTAAGCCACTCCAAGCGTCATCAGGAGTATCGCCAGCGAGCGCTCAACGGATATGTCCTTGGCAACTTCCCACAGCTCGCCGGTGAAGAGGAAGGGAAGGGAGAAGGTAACTGCCCCAACTATCTCCTGGGCTATGTCGTCCCAGCCGAGCTGGTCGGGGGCCTTGCTGGTCTTTATTTCCCTTTCCAGCTCTGCTATTTCGGCGTATATTTCGTCTAGCTTCTCCTCCATTTTGGTTCGCCTTTCGTTTTCTATCCCGTGCTCAGGTTCGGGGTTCATCATCTCGTCAGCATTGGATTCACTCATCATCGCGGAAATAGATTCCCGGGAAAAGTTATAAAGGTTGAGATGAACCTTAATGGGGTGATAAACGATGAAAAGGGCTTTGGCGCTGTTCCTGAGCCTGATGATTATGTGCTTGATTCTCACGTCCTCCAGTGCGGCCTCCGTCTCGTTAAACTCCTCCAACACGGTGATAGTTCTCCCCACCACCAAGATAGTAAACGGGACCCCCCTCCACATCGGTGAGGACGCCATAACAGGTTCCAGACTGGGTGCGTTTCTAGTCCTTAATGGTATCACCACTGGAACCTACACGGCCACCGTTTCTGTCCCGGTTGAGTACCACAGCGTTCTCATATCCGACTTGGATCAGGTTTACGTTCTCAATCCGACCGATATGCCAGACGTAGGCGTTAACGTCAGCGACGAGCCCGTTGGCCGTGCGGTGGTCATTAGGGTGAACTTTTCAAGGGTTGAGTTCAACTCAACAAGGGGAATGGCCGAGTTTTTCGA
The DNA here is from genome assembly GCF_000265525.1 of Thermococcus cleftensis. NCBI lineage: Archaea > Methanobacteriati > Methanobacteriota > Thermococci > Thermococcales > Thermococcaceae > Thermococcus > Thermococcus cleftensis. The sequence continues at coordinate 630,625 of NC_018015.1, read as the reverse complement.
CAGGAGCGTGGAGATAGTGTTCAACGAGAACACCACCCCCCTGGACATTGGGGGTGACTACCAGGTGGTCTCCACGACGGTTGATGGAAGGGACACGATGTACTTCTACTCCTACAAAAAGGTGGACTCTGAGACAAAATCCCTGGGGGAGACGCTCTCCGTTGGGGGGTGGCGGATAAAGTTCTTGGACATAAACATCGACGTTTCAAAGATGCTCGTCGTCCTTACCTACCCCAGTGGGACGGTAAAGCAGAAGCCCATGGCCGAGGACAAGTACTACCTGATGTACGTGAACGCCGCCGGTGAGGAGGATTTTGAGGAGTACGACACCTACCCCTCTGCGAGGCTTAACGAACTCCTCGAGGGCGGTGCTCTCAAGGTGTTTCTCTTCAACCCGACCGATTTCTTCGTTGGAATAAACAACGCTCAGATGGTGACCTATGACTACTGGTACTATGAGAAGGTCAAGCAGTACCGGGACGGGGACGTTTACACCGGTCAGTGGGTGTGGGACATCAACCCCGCCGAGAACCTCTACACTCTCTATCTCCACGTGAACACCAGCCTCCATAGCTTCCCCCGGGTGTTTGTGGGGCCAGGGGAGTTCCTTGAACTTCCAACCGACTGGGGTTTGAGGCTCGTTCCGATTTTCAGCAGGAACGAGGACGGAGTCGTTGATGGGGTCGATGGCTACCGCTTCGTCCGAGTGGCTTCCGTGTCGCGCCAGGTCTCCATAACTGCTCCCAAGGTTCAGGCCACAGACGACGTTTATTCTTTCATCGTCAATGATACCGCGCTTTCCTCCCTTCCCGATGACAAGAACATCATCATCGTCGGCGGCTGGGTCAGTAATAGGGCTTGGGAGTTGCTTGAGGAGGTCTACGGAAAATCCACCATCGACTCCATAAAGACGGAGGTTATGACTGAGGGATACGTCATAAAGGTTCTCAACAACCCAAAGAATCCGGAGTATAAGGTTATAATACTTGCCGGGAAGACCTATGCCGAAACCAGAAAAGCCGTTGAGAGGTTTATGGAAGAAATGTGAAACCTTATTTTACTCCTTTCATTATTCTAAGCCCCTTATTCGAGCCAGCAGATCGTTCTGTTTTTCAATTTTAACGCTGAGTAATCCTTCTTTTCACTAATAAATTTTTCGGTCGGTTAGGTTTATATACTCAAACGCACGTCTAAACGTTCATGTCATTGCAGAATTACAGGGGGTTCGGCTGGGACGCCTGGTTGCTCGTTGCCTACTCCTTCGTTTCGTGGTTAGGCGGAAACCTGGCCTGGTTCATATTCCCGTTCTACCTGAAGTCCCTTGGCTACGACTACACAAGCATGGGAGTGATCTTCTCGCTGTCCACGCTAGCTCAGGCCTCAGTTCTGCTTTTCTCGGGTCCGCTCGGTGCCAGGGTCGGCTACAAGAGGGCCGTTCTTCTCGGGATTTCCCTGATGTTTCTAGGCAGGTTCCTTCAGGTTGCCCTTCCGGATATCCCCTTCCTCGCCCTTGGAGGGGTTTTAATCGGGGTTGGGCTGGCCCTCGAAGGCCCGTCCTTCATGGCCCTCCTCAGCGGTGAGGTGAGCGACGGGAAGAGGCACTACCTCTTCAGCCTGTCCTCCGCAGCCGGAACCATCGGCTCGGCCCTCGGCATACTCCTTGCCGGCTTCCTCCAGAAGTACCTGCCCTACCGGGAGGTTTTTGCACTGGTCCTCGTGATAATCCCCGTTCGCTTTGTCCTCGTGCTCTTCGTGAAGTCCGTCCTGGCCGATTCCGAGAGGGTTCTTCGCCTTGATAGAGACCTGCTCGTCAGGATAGGCCGCTTCGCCCTGCCCAGCGCGCTCATAGGGCTCGGCGCCGGGGTAACGATACCCTACGTCGGCCTCTGGTTCAACCAGCGCTTTGGAACGAGTTTGGAAAGCATAGGGTGGCTCTTCGCCTTCCAGCAGTTCGTGATGGGTATCGGAACCTTCCTCCTTCCGATGATAGCCGACAGGCTGGGGAGCGTGAAGACCATAGTCACGTTCAACGGCAGCGCCAGCGTTCTGATAGCCTTAATGCCTCTCTCCACGACCTTTCCCCTGGCCGCGGTCATCTACATCGTCAGGACGATCCTGATGAACATCGTCAATCCTATCTGGAACTCCTTCATGATGGGCTTTTTCAGAAAGGAGGAGCGCTCGACGGCTATGGCTCTCAACAACCTCTCCTGGACGGCCACCTTTGGAATCGGCCAGTACATCGGCGGCAGGCTCTTTGACGTCTCCCTGACCTGGCCGTTCATAATAACGGCCCTCCTCTACGCCCTCTCGATGGCGGTATTCTGGGGCCTCTTCCGAGAGGGGACAAAAGGTTATAAGTCCACCCCCGTTTAAACTTCCAGAACCAAGTGTTCTGGGTGATGCTTATGGTGGTTAGAGAGTGCCCCGAGTGCCACGGGACCGGGAAAATCAAGGCCGGCGAGAAGGAGTGCCCCGTTTGCGAGGGCTGGGGCTACGTTCCCGCTGATTTCAAGATAGGTGACAAGCTGAAGGGTTACCGGAACCTCGACTACATCGGCGTCGAGGACGAGGTCGATGAGATACCCTGTCCCGAGTGCCACGGTAAAGGAGTGGTTCCGGTCTACGATACCTGCCCCACCTGCGGTGGAACCGGCCGCGTTTTAGCTTGTGACATCTGCGGCAAGGTCAAGGAGCCGTGGGAACCGGGAATGGAAACCACCTGGGTCTGCCCGGACTGCATGAGGAAGTACAAGGTCGTCTACGTCCTCGACAAGACCTGCGACATCGAGGACATAGAGGTCGGGAACGTTTACAAGGGAACCATTGATAGGGTGGAGCGCTTCGGCGTCTTCGTTCGCCTCAACCCGCACGTGAGGGGACTCATAAGGCGCAAGGACCTCCTCGGCGGCAGGGAGTACAAGCCGGGGGAGGAGATACTCGTCCAGGTTCTCGACGTTCGCCCGGACAAGGGCGAGATCGACCTCATCGAGTCCGCCCTCAAGCACTACAAGGAGGTCGTGGTGAGGAAGGAGTTACCCGTCACGCTCATCAGCGACCTTAGCAAGGACATGGCAGGTCAGACCGTCAGGCTCCGCGGCAGGGTTACGCAGATACAGGTCACCGGAGGGCCAACGGTCTTTACCATAACCGACGGGACGGGCATAACGTGGGCAGCGGCATTTGAAGCCCCCGGCGTCAGGGCTTACCCGAACATCAACGTCGGCGACATCGTGGAGATAATAGGAAAGGTGGCATTCCACTCGGGCGAGATACAGATAGAGGTCAGCGACATGGCCAGGCTCTGGGGGCCGGAGGCCGCGGAGGTAAAGAAGCGCATAGAGGAGGAGCTCGACAGGCGCGCCCAGCCCCAGGACGTGGGCTTCCTCGTTCAGAGTGAGGTTCTCGAGAAGCTCAAGCCCAGGATAATGAAGGCCGCCTTCATGATACGCAGGGCCATTCTTGAGGGCAGGCCGATACTGCTGAGGCACCACGCAGATACCGACGGCTACACCTCCGGCCTGGCCCTGGAGTACGCCATAGTGCCGCTCATAGAGCAGGTTTCACCGGATTCTGGCGCGAGGTGGAAGCTCTTCAAGAGGAGGCCGAGCAGGGCTCCTTTCTACGAGCTGGAAGACGTCCTCAAGGACATAATTTTCATGATTGAGGACCACGAGAAGTTCGGTGACCCGCTCCCGCTGGTTGTCATAGTGGACAACGGCGGAACGAGCGAGGACATTCCAGCTTACAAGCGCATAAGGGCCTTCGGCGTCCCGATAGTCGTAATAGACCACCACGACCCGCGCGAGTGGGTGAGCGAGGACAAGGCAAAGGTCGATGACTACGTCGATGTTCACGTCAATCCGCACCACATAAAGCGCGGCTACTACGAATTAACGGCCGGAATGCTGGCAACGGAAGTGGCGCGCTTCATAAACCCCGAAGTCGAGGACAGGATAAAGCACCTGCCGGCCATAGCCGGAACCGGCGACAGGAGTAAAGCTCCGGAGTTCTACCAGTACCTTGAGATAGCGAAGAAGGCCAAGGGCCTCGACGAGGAGGACCTGAAGAAGATAGCGGAGGTAATCGACCACGAGGCCTACTTCTGGAAGTTCATGGACGGGCACGGCATAATAGACGAGATTCTCCTCCTCACCGGAAACCTCCAGAGGCACCGCGAGCTCATCAACGCCATCTACCCGGAGGTCAAGGAGAAGCAGGAGAAGGCTTTGAGGGCTTCGCTGCCCCACGTCAAGAGCGTCGTCCTGCCAAACGGCATAAGGTTCAACACGATAGACATCGAGCTCTTCGCCCCGAAGTTCTCCTATCCAAGCCCCGGCAAGCTCTCCGGCCTAATTCACGACCACTTCAAGGAGAAGTATGGTGAAGATGCCCCGATACTCACCCTCGCCTACGGCCCGGACTTCGCGGTTGTCAGGGCCGCGGACGGAATGGCGGCCTACAACTTCGACCTGAACGAGATAATCCCAAGGCTCCAGGAGGCCCTGCCGAGCGCTGGAATCGAGGGCGGCGGCCACAGCTACGCCGGCTCGATAAAGTTCTTCGAGGGCATGAGGAAGGAGGTCCTTGAGGAGTTCGCCAAGCAGGTGGTCAAGCTGAAGAAGGTCGGCTGAGGCCTTTCTTATTCTCCTTTCCTCCAATGCCAACCTTTTTAACGTCGTCAAACGACTGTCCCGTAGGACAGCTGGGGGAGTGATTATGAAAATCGTTCTTGAGGTTACCTTCAGAATGGGCGGTGTTTCCTACCGGGGCTACCGCTGGGAAGATGATGTCCTTGTTTTCGAGTTTGAGCGCCTTGGAGATGCCTTCATTCAGGTTCTCAGCAGGAGGAAGGTGGAGGAAGAGGTCGAACGTGAACCCTCGGCCGTGATGGTCGAGCTGAAAACGAAGGAAGGCGGGAAGATATTCGAGGCCGTCAGGGAAGGGGACGTTTACCGGGCCATGGAACCTTGATAGTCTCGACTTTTATGCCTTTTTCTGATCCCTGCAGACAGTAGTGCAATTATGACTGCCATTCCTGGTCCACAGATGGATTTTTCGGTTTTGGCACCGGGATTGTCCTCCGTTTCGTTCCCCTCGAAGAACTTTTGTGCCGGACTCGACGTCGTGGACGTGGCGTTCTCCAGAACCTCTGGAGACTTTGTCGTCGTGGTGGGTACCTTTTCCAGTACTTCTCCGATGGTGACTACGTCCCTGTCTTTAAGGGCTACTGTGATGGAATAATTCTGGTACCCGTCTTTTTTCAATTCGACGGCATACTGCCCAGGGGGTAGTTCCACTTCTAATGGGGTATTCCCTTTGAACGTTCCGTTGATGAATACCAACGCACTGGGATCGCTTTCTATCTTTAGCGTGGCGGATTGAGGGGGGAGCGTTATGTGAAGCGTGACGTTCTTTCCATAGAAAACGTGTATATCCTTCACCACAGTCCTGAACCCTTCCTTGGTCACTTTTAGAGTGTACGAACCGCGTAATATGGCCTTGAGTGGCGATTTCCCAGAGAGGGAGATGTTTTTATCCTGTTCCATGAGGACTATAGTGGAGTTTGGAGGAGTGGTTGTGATGGTGACGTACGCTGGTCCAAATACATAGTGTACGTGGTCTGGCTTTATCTCCACCTCGCAGGTGTATGGTATGAATCCCTCGTGTTGGAACCTGATCATATGAACTCCCGCGGGAAGAGTGTACATCTTCGGTCCGGCTCCAACGTACTTGCCGTCTATGTAAACGTGAGTTTCGTTCGCTATGTCCGGAAACTCAAGCTTTCCTGAAGGTCCCGGATCCCGGATTGTTGTTATCTGGGGTATCCCCTCGGTTTTCTGGGTAAGCTTGATAGTCCCCTCAGGGGGGTTGAACTTTAGGGTGTGGATTATCTCATCGAAATCCCCGTGGTACTGCCTGACATCAACGTCCCATTTTTTGAGTTCAAACCTGAACGATCCTGAATACATGTGACGCTTTTTCAATTCCCTGATGGCGGTTATATTGTCGTACGGGACTTTAATCACCAAAGTACCTTCAGTCTGGCTAGCGTATCTTTCATCAGCGAATTCGTGCACATTTAAGAAAAGCATCATTGAGTCTTCTAGGGGAGCAACGTCCATGAGCCATATCTGTGGTCTGGTAGGGTCGGTGTTGGTGGGGATACCTATCGTTTCCCCGTCTATTATATCCCTCTTTATCTCTCCTACGAACACTCCGAAATGGTTTGTGTACATCATCTCTATCAGGTAGCGTCTGCCGCCATGTTCGGCCAGGTAACTATGACTTAGGGTGAGATTCGTGGTGGGAGAAGCCAGCTCTCTGAACGAATACGAGACGACATTAAGATTCCTATCAAGCTTTAGTTCCCACAATCCCTCTTTGGATTGAACCGTAGTGTTGGGGGTATATGACCATACTCTAAACGTGCCCTCAAGAACCACGTTCCCGTCTTCCAGTACCTTAACTTTTGGAATATCCAGTTCCAGCCCTTTAACGGGGGTCCAGTTCTCGTAGGTTATGTAGGCCCTTTTCTGAACGATATCCAGCTGGGGAGTTATTTCTATAAGAAAGAGGGCCGTTTGGGGCGCTCCAAAACTCCAGGAAGTTCCTACCAGGAGGAGGTTTCCATTTTCCATCTTGATAATGCGGGATATCCCGTCCATGAATCGGCCGCCAAAGGCGTATCCTTTCTCGATTTCGCCAGTCTTGGAGTTTAATAAGGCAATGAATGCATCGCCACCGGAGTATATACTTCCATCTCCGATGATTAGAATCCCGTCGTTTACTCTCACGGCTCTCAGTATTGATGATGAAAGCTTTGTGAGGTACGCTCTGGCCCAGTTCACTTTCCCGCTCCTGCTTACGTTTGCTATCCAGAAACCACTCATATAATCGACTTTGAATGGATTGTAAATCTCAGACCTCAGGTTTCCCCAAATCAGAAAACTGTTGTTGAACGGCATAACATGAGGCTCACCGAAGTAGTACCTCGTATCATACCCGGAGACGGTCACTTCGTAACTGAAGAGTGGCTCTATGGCCCCTGAGGGTTCCATCTGCACGATTACTACACTGGAGTTATCTTTAAATGCCCAGTAGACCGTATCTCCTCTCCATGAGACGCCCCAGATTAACGGTGGTTGCCCATTAACGTGATACAGCACTGAACTCACACCGGTGTTTTCTGCTTTTGAAGGTACGGTGATTATTGTGATCATTGATATGAACAAAACTATAACCAAACTCTTTCTCATTACTCGTCACCACAGTGTTTAATTCGACGGGAAATGGCATTGAAAGATTTTAAAACCTTTTCGATGGTGACTTTACCGGTGATGCCCATGTTCATGGCCGAGTTCAAGCTTCGCTTTGGTGACAGGAAGTGGTACGTCAGGAGACTCGTTGAAGCCTCGAGCGTTGAGGAAGCCGAGGAGAAGGCGAAGCGCTACGCTGAGCTGATGAACAGGGGAGAAGTGAAGTGGGAGTTCAGCTACGTCATTGAAGCTGAGAGGCCCCTATTCATAGGCGACGAGGAGCTTGGGAAGCTCAGTGCTTGATTTTATCCCTTTTGACTTCCTCTGACCAATTTCTGTTTTCGGGAGAAAAGCGGGGAGAAACTACTCCCCCACGAAGGCCATGAGCACCATCGCAACGAGGTTCATCGCCGCCGCGAAGATGAATGCATAGGCCAGGGAGTAGGAACTCCAGAGCCAGCCCGCTATCACCGAGGCGGGAAAGACGAAGACGCCGAAGACGGTGTGGTATGCCCCTATCACCGTTCCCTTCTCGAACTCCTTCGCGAGGTCGGCCATGTAGGCCCGCGGAATCGTGTCCTCGATCGCTATGTAAATCCCGTAGAGCACGAAGGCCGCCATCAGCGTGTAGAGGTCTCTTGCATAGGCGAAAGCCACGGCCGCCAGAGCCGCCACACCGAATCCGAGGGTTATGAGCCGCTTCTTGCCGAAGCCGTCCGAGATAACCCCGAGGGGATACGCCGAGAGTGCATAGATGAGGTTGAACAGCGCGTAGAAGGCCATGCTCTGAACGACCGAATAGCCCAGCTCCTGCGCCTTCCACATCGTGAAGGCGTAGCTGTACCTTCCGAGGGCGCCTATCGCGACCACCGCGAGGAAGAGTTGGAGGTTCCTGCTCCTCAGCGTGGATATGCCCTTTATCTTTCTCTTGACCTCACCGCCCCTGTCCTTCACGAAGAGGATTATCACGAGGAGCGATATCGCCCCCGGAACCGCGGAGAGCAGGAAGATGTGCCTGTAGGTGGTCTCGGCTGGAAGGTCTTTGAGGAGTTCTATCAGCCCTATCGCAATGAGCGGACCTGCGACCGCGCCGAGGGTGTCCATCATTCGGTGGAAGCCAAAGGATTTCCCGGTTTTCCCCTTCTCGCTTGACTCCGCTATCAGCGCGTCCCTGGGGGCTGTCCTTACGCCCTTGCCAACCCTGTCCACCGCGCGGAGGAGGAGAAAGTCCCACCAGTGGCGGGTGAAGGCAAGGGCTCCTTTTGAGAGGGTCGAGAGGGCGTAGCCGGCGAAGACGAAGGCCTTCCTCCGTTTAAAGCGGTCGCTCACGTAGCCGAAGGCCACCTTGAACAGCGAGCTCATGCTCTCTATCGCGCCCATGACCGAACCGCTGAGCAGCTTTCCGGCATCGAGAACCTCCATCAGGTAGCTCGGCATTATCGGGATTATCATCTCGCTGCTCATGTCGTTGAGGAAGCTGACGATGCCGAGCAGAAAGACGTTCCAGCTTATTCCGAATATCCTCCTCTCCTTTTCCTCCATTCCTCATTCCCCCAGCAGTTCGAGGCAGAGCTCCCTCAGCTTCTCTTTGCCCTCGTCGAGGGTTCTCCGGCCGATTTCCGTTATCTCGTAGACTCTCACGCGTCTTCCGTTCTTGACCTTCCACTGACTCTTCAGAAGGCCCTCCTCTTCCAGGGAGTGAAGAAGGGGGTACATCGTACCGGGGCTGATGTGGTAGCCGTGTCTCTCAAGCTCTTTCATCAGAAACGAACCTGTGACCGGCTCTTCGCTCGCGTGGTGGAGTATGTGCAGGGCCAGAAAGTCCCGGTATTTCATATCGAACACCGATATCGAAATTCGATACTGAAGCTTAAAAAATTTTGGCTCATTCGAGCACGTGCTTCTCCAGAACGTAGCAGTGGAAGGTGCCCTCGAAGACCTTCTCCTTTCCCCTAAAAACACCAACCTCCGCCACCTTCTTACGTCCGAGGTCCTCAACAACCTCCGCCCTCGCCACGAGCCTATCACCGACCCTCACCGGCTTCAGGAACCTCACCTCGGCCTTTCCGAGCACAACGGTGGGCTCGTTTACAGCCAGCATCGCCGCGTAGTCCGCTAAACCAAAGGTGAAGCCGCCATGAACGAGGCCGTGCTCGTCAACGGCCATCTCCTCGGTGGTTAGAAGCTCCACCTCAGCCCTTCCAGGTTCTATTCTCAGCGGCCTACCCACGAGCCTTTCCGAGGTCAGCCTGTGCGTCCTCTGCTCCATCTCCATCACCCGCGTCTGTGAAATCCGCCAACGGGCAAAGGTTTATCTATCTCGATGCCTAAAAAGGTTGGGTGGTCGCGTGAACCCTCTAAAGCGCGCCGTTGAGTACAAGGGCTCGGCGGAGTTTTCGAGGGCCGAGCTGGTGGGAATCCTCGCCTTCAGCCTCCGCCTTATGGACGTGAAGGCCGCGAAGAAGCTCATAGCGGAGGGCATTGAGGGGGGCGTCATCGAGGAGCGGAACGGAAAACTCATCGTGAGGACTGAGCTTCTGGAGGAGAGCGAGCAACCTCAGAACATGCTCGGCGAGATGGTGGTTCACATCGCCAGGACCCTCGGCTGGACGGAGATTGAGGTTATGGAGGGAATAAAGGCAATGCGCGAGCGCTACGGCGACCTCGACGAGAGAATTCTGGCGTACCTCTTCGGTATGGAGAAGGGCGTTGATATGTCTCGCTTTAAGGACCGGCTCGAGCTGTGAAAGCACCTCCGCAAACCGTTTTAACGGTTCTGAGGAAATTATTTTGGGGTGATACCATGCCAGAGGAGGCGCTCATAGTTGTGGACATGCAGAGGGACTTCATGCCCGGCGGGGCTTTGCCCGTTCCGGAGGGGGACAGGATAATACCCCGGTGCAACCGGTACATCGAGGAGTTCCGGAGGAGGGGGGCTTTGATAGTTGCCACCCGCGACTGGCACCCGGAGAACCACATCAGCTTCAGGGAGAACGGCGGCCCCTGGCCGAGGCACTGCGTCCAGAACACGCCGGGGGCAGAGTTCGTCGTGGAGCTTCCAGCTGACGCTGTTATAATCTCGAAGGCGACGGAGCCGGACAAGGAGGCCTATTCAGGCTTCGAGGGAACTGAACTGGCGGAGATTCTGAAGAGAAACGGCGTAAAAAGGGTCTACATCTGTGGGGTGGCGACCGAGTACTGCGTAAAGGCCACAGCCCTAGATGCGGTAAAGCACGGCTTTGAAACATATCTCCTCCGCGATGCCGTGAAGGGAATCAACCCTGAGGACGAGGGGCGGGCTTTGAAGGAGCTTGAGGGTGCCGGTGTGAAGGTTCTCTCTCGTTTATGATCCTTTTCCACTCTTTCAGCAGGACGAGGAGGAGGTTGAGGACTATCGGGCCGATTATGAGTCCCTTCACTCCCATGGCCCAGGTTCCGCCTATCATACCGATGAACACCAGCGTCTCATCGAGGTCAGCGTCTTTCGCCACCATCATGGGCCTTATCGTGTAGTCTGGAATCGGCGAGACGAGGAGGAAGCCGTAGAGCGCTATTCCCGCGGCGTGGAGATAAGAGCCGTTCATGGCGAAGTAGGCGGCCGCTATGGCCCATATCATCCAGCCCTCGAAGAGCGGGACGAAGGAGAACAGAAACGTTAGGAAGCCGGCAACTATGGCCGTGTAGATGTCGGAGACGCCGAATATTATGAAGCCAAAGGTCATGAGGATCCCTTTGACCACGTTGAGCACCAACCAGGCCCGGACTAGGGCTCCAAGGGTCCTGTTGAGGCTCTCTAGTATTCTCTCGCCGAGCTCGCGGTTCTTCCGCGGAAGTGAAAGGTGTATCTGCCTTGAGATGTCTTCAGCGTAGGCAAGGGAGTAGTAGAACGTTAGGAGGAAAACGAAGAGCTGGAGGAGGTAGAGGGGGATCGAGAGGGTCCCACGGGATATGTAATCCGAGAGGCGCGGAATCAGCTGGTCCGAAAACCTCTGTAGGAAGTCTAGAACTTCCGGAGGGAGGGGCTGGATCATCAGCCAGTTGAAGAACTCGACGATGCTGTCGTAGAACGACGCGGCAACACGGACGGAAATCATAAGGAGCTCGAAGGTTATCACTCCCCCTAGCCCCACGGTTCCCGCCGTCAGGAGTGCCGCGGATTTCCTCTTGCCTATACGCCCTTTCAGCCGGCGGTGGATTGGGTAGGCGGCGTAGGCGAGAACCAGGCCGAAGAATATCGGGGTAACCAATGGGCTAACCGTCCTCCACGCGAGGTACACAATCGTGAGAACCGCGACCGTCCAGGCGATGACTTCAGCCCTCATCTTCCCCCGACAGATTTATTAGAAACCCCTTATAAACCCTGTGCGGTGTTGAGAGTGGAAAGGGAGCTTCTCGATAAGGTTTGGGCCTACCTCGAGCGCGGCAACTACTATCTCTCGGAGGGGCGCTTTGAGATGGCGCACATGGCACTTATGGACGCCCTCTACACCCTCGGAGCTTATCTCGTGTACCGGGATACTGGAATGCTCCTCCCTGCGGGAGGACTGGAGGGAATGCTTGGGAGCAGATATCCGGAGGTCTATGAAGTCATCAGGCGGTACGGAGGAATAACGGATCCGGACGAGGAAACGGTAACCGCTTTAAGGGAAGAACTCAAAACGCTGCTGGGAATGATGACTTTGCCGAGTCCTGAGCTGTGATGAGGTTCAGCGGCTGACCCTATTTCTTGCTTCTTCTCCTTTGCATGCCCTGGCTGCGCTCTTGAGCGTTCGTGCCAGCTTCGTGTTTCCGTGGAGAGTGACCACTATCGAACCGCCACCCTCTGGGTGGAAGACCAGCTCTATCGTACCGCTGAGCCTGTCGTAGCTCATATCTGAGGGGACCATCTTCACCGTAAACGACCCTTTATCCACCCGTCCCCATACACTTATGACCTCCACGGTCCCCTTGGAGTAAAAGATGTTCATGAAAGGTAGCGGTTCTTCCGTTGGCGTCAGGGGGTGGACCATCTCCCCGTAGAAAACTGCTTTTCCCCTCGCCGTGCCAAGGTATATCGAACCGCACAGGCCATCGATATAACTACCCAAAGCTTCATAAACTGGATTGGCTGACTCACTCAACGCTATCACCTAACCTTGATACGGCGGGGAAGTTTATTGGTAATTGCCCATTAACGGTGGTTTCCATGAGGATCGTTTCGGCCGACACCGGTGGGGCTTTGCTGACCGAGGACTACGAGCCGGTTGGGCTTATAGCGACGGCCGCCGTGCTGGTTGAGAGGCCTTACAGGACGGCGACGCTGAGCGTGGTTCGCTACGCCGACCCCTTCGACTACGACATGAGCGGCAGGCAGGCGATTAGAGATGAAGCACTCCTTGCGGTTGAGCTTGCTCGAAAAGTCAAGCCCGACGTCGTTCACCTCGACTCGACGATAGGAGGAATAGAGGTCAGGAAGCTCGACGAGCCGACCATAGACGCCCTGACGATAACAGACAGGGGCAAGGAGGTCTGGAAGGATTTGGCCAAGGAATTACAGCCTCTGGCCAAAAAGCTCTGGGAGGAGACTGGAATTGAGATAATCGCCATCGGAAAGTGGAGCGTCCCGGTGAGGATAGCGGAGATATACTCCGGAATCTACACAGCCAAATGGGCGATTGAGCGTGCGAAGGAAGAAGGTAAGGTAAGGGTCGGACTGCCAAGGTACATGCGGGTGGAGATAAGGCCGGGAAAAATCTACGGGGAAAGCTTGGACCCCCGCGAGGGCGGCCTATTCGGTGAGATTGAAGCGGAAACAGAGGGAATCGGCTGGGAGCTGTACCCCAATCCTCTCGTGAGGCGCTATATGGTTCTTGAGGTTTGGCGGGAGTGATGGGTTAACATCATTATCCAAATTTTTATTGGTGGTCACATGCCAGTCATTACCATCTGGGTAAACGTTCCTGAGAACGCTGACCCCGAAGAGCTGAAGAGGCTCTTAGAGCTTGAGCTGATTCGAAGAGAGCTCGTGAAGGAGCGGAAACTGCCAAAGGGTGATTTCAGGAAAGCTCAGGGGGATTTTAGGAAAGGCAGAGTTTGAGGAGCTGAAGGCATGCAAGCTGGAGGCTGAGTTCGGTGATTTAGATTGATGCGAACCTCATGTACAGCTATTACTCGCGGAGTATATTACTGAACGGGTAATATTTGCGGGTGAGTATAGAAAAAGAGAAGGCAGGTTAAGCCCCCTTCTCCAGCTCGCTCGGGAACTTAATCGCATCGAACGGACACGTCTGGTTGCAGACGCCACAGCCCGTACAGAGCAGGCTGTCTATCCGGACCTTGTTCGTCTCCGGGTCGTAGACTAGGGCGGGACAGCCGGTGAGGAGTATGCACGCCTTGCAGCCTGTGCACTTGTCCTCGATGACGAGCGGTATCTCGCCTATCTCACCGCGCCTTATGACCGGAATGACGCACTCCTGCTTTGCTATTATCACCGCCGGCCCTTCAACCTGCATGGCCTCCTTTATTGCCTCCCTCGTTGCCTTGAGGTCGTAGGGGTCAACTGTCTTGGCGTACCTGACTCCCAACGCCTTGACCAGAGCCTCGATGTCAATCTCGTTGAACTTCCTGCCGGTTTCGCTTCCCCCCGTTCCTGGGTGCGGCTGGTGGCCGGTCATGGCCGTTGTCCTGTTGTCGAGTATCATGACGAGAACGTTCAGGTTCTTGTAGACGGCATCGATGAGCGGCTGGATTCCGTTGTGGAAGAAGGTCGAGTCACCAATCGTGGCGATTATCTTCTTGTCCATCACGACGCTCTGGCCGTTGGCAAGGCTTATGCTCGCGCCCATGACGAACTCGGTCCATATCGCTTCAAGCGGCGGGAGGAGCGAGAGGGCGTAGCAGCCTATGTCCCCGTGTATCGGAACCGAGTAGCGACCGAGCTTTAAATCCCTCAGCGCGTCCAACGCGGCGCGGTAGCTCCCCCTGTGGGGACAGCCCGGGCACATAACAGGAGGCCTCTTCGGGGCAAGGCTTTCGGCGAGCTTTACCTCCTCGGGCTTCTCGTAGGTCTCCTCACTTTCACCGATAAGCCCCAGCAGGGCGTTCCTGACCAGTGAAGGCGTCAGCTCCCCCTCAAGGGGCAGATGGCCGGTCCTCTTGCCGTATATCGGCACGTTGAGCCCGGCCTCGTATGCGGCAATCTTGACTTCCTCCTCAAGGAAGGGCGCACCGTCCTCGATAACTATCGCGAAGTCCACACCCTTAAGGAACTCCACGACGAGCTTCCTCGGGAGTGGGTGGGGCGTTGAGAGCTTGAGAACCCTGAAGTCGCCGTCGAGCTTGGGCAGAACCTCGCGCACGTAGTTGTAGGGCGCCCCCTCGACGATTATTCCAATCCTGCCGCTCCCCTCGACCCGGTTGAAGGGCATCGAGTTGAACTCCTCCTCGATCTTTCTCAGAGTTTCGTTGAGCCACCTGTGCCTCTTCCTGTTGCCCTCCATGCTGGCCCTGACGTAGCGCTCTATGTCCTTCTTGAAGACCGGCTTCCGGTTTAGCTCGATGAACTCGCCGACCTCGACGTCGGCCGTCGTGTGGTTCACCCTCGTTGTCGTGCGGAATATTACCGGAACCTTATAGCGCTCGCTCAGCTCGTAGGCGTAGATTATCAGGTCGTGGGCCTCCTGTGGATCTGCAGGTTCGAGAACAGGCAGGAGCGAGAGCTTGCCGTAGTAGCGGTCGTCCTGCTCCGTCTGGCTTGTATGTGGCCCCGGGTCGTCGGCAACGAGGATTACCAGGCCACCTTCGACGCCAGAATAGGCTAAGCTCATCAGCGGGTCGGCGGCAACGTTCAGGCCGACGCACTTCATAGTCACGAGGGCTCTTAATCCGGTGTAGGCAACTCCCGCGGCCTCCTCGAGGGCAACCTTCTCGTTGGGCGCCCACTCGGCGAAGACCTCTGGCTTGAGCCTCGCGATGGTCTCGATGACCTCTGTTGATGGGGTTCCCGGGTAGCCTGTGGCGAAGGCGATGCCGCTCTCGAGGGCGCCGTAGGCTATGGCCTCGTTACCCATGAGAAGCTTCTTCTCGCGCTTTTCGCCCTTTACTTCGGCCGAATCAGAAGGGTAAGCCTTGACCACCTCCATGTCACCACCGTAGTTCCTTCGCAGTTAGGGTTAAAACTCTGCCTTCAGAAAAGCCCCGTCGAAAATCGAAAAATTTTCGAAACTATGGCCTTTTTCTCTCGTTCTTGTCGTAGTGAACCTCGTTGTGGGTCCTGAAGAAGGTTCTCGTTATGGTCTCGGAGCGCCATTCTATGCCCATATATCTATTTGATCACCTCCGTCTCCTATCGTCGTAGAAGTACTTGCTGAATACCCTCGCCTGGGCGTCGAGTATTCTCCTGTTCATGAGGCTACGGACGGCGACGAGGGCTATTATCAGGCCCCCAAAGAGAAGGCCGAGGTATTTTAATGCAACGTATGCCCAGATGCCGATGATCGCAAATATGCCCGCGACTATCATCCCGAAGATGGCAAGCAGTATTTTGTACCCGTACCTCTCCATGAAGAGGTCGAAGTCCACCCGGACCACCGTATGAATTTTATCTCATTCAACGTAAAAACCTTTCGGGAGGCTTAAATACCCCGGTGAGTAGCTTAGAATGTGGTGGACATGAAGATTAAGGAGCTTATCGAACAGGTAGATGAGACCATAGCGAACCTGAAGATAGCGATAATAGCCAACCAGAACCGGGCCTTTGAGAGCCCTCAAACGAGCTATGAGTTTATCCAGCGCGCCCTTGAGCTCCAGGAAGATTTAGATGACCTCATGAAGGCGAGAGAGATGCTGTCAAAACTCGATCCCGAGAGCGATGCTGAAGAACACTTCTCCAGGGAAGAAATTGAGGAGTTTTTAAAGCTCCTGGAACTTCTCAGAAGCTCCAACCCTCACGCCTTCTAAGCCGGGGTGGTGGTATGGACTTCCGGGAGCTTGAGGAAAGGCTCGTGGCCTTCCGAGATGTGAGGAACTGGGCTAAGTACCACACGCCGAAGAACCTGGCCATCTCGGCTGCGGTCGAGCTGGGCGAGCTTCTGGAGCACTTTCAGTGGGGGAGCGATGGGGAGATACTCGAAGCGGTGAAAGACCCGGCCAAGAGGGAAGCCATAGCCGACGAAATAGCCGACGTCGTAATTTACCTAACGTTACTAGCCCACGAACTGGACATAGACCTTGACGAGGCGGTTGAGAGGAAGCTGGAGAAGAACGGGGAGAAGTATCCGGCCAAGAAATATTGAAAAAATAATGGTTCACTTTTCATCTACGTGCCCCTTCCATCTCAGGATCAGGGGAGCCAACGTTAATCCAACTAACAAAGCTGGACCGCAGGTTTCTTTTCCGTTTGAGGTTGTGTCTTCGGTCCTTGAGGTTTCCGGTTTCTGTGGTGGTTTGGATCCTGAGACTCTGCATGATGGGTTTTGGGGAGTTAGGCAGACGATTTCGTCGTAGACTCCTTCATATTTTGTCGGGTATGCCCTTATAATGATGGAGTGCCCTCCCATGAGGATTACCCACCTTGTAATGTTTTCGGGATCAACGCAGGGAGATGGGGACTGAATATGATTCTGGTAGTATCCAACTACCCTATCGAGATCCCAGGTGGCTATTGTGAAATTGTATCTCGGATACGCTGGAATATATTCCTGTTCAATGCTTCCGTTCGAATAGTAGCTGACTATCTTGTAGTGGGTGTCGTTGAATGGATAAACGACTTGGATTTCATAGATTCCGGAGTCATTGAATGGGTTGCACGGCATTTTGGGGCCTGAGCCGAATATAAAAACGTCGATTACGGTTTCGTTTTTGTTTATGACGTCCCAGAGGCTGAGTGCCGTGGTGACGCTAGTGGAGGACATTAGGAGGAATCCAAGAAACAAGGAAATCAGGAGACGCCTCAATCTGACCTCACCTCCAAGTAGAACCCCTGCGCAAGGACTATTGTTGAGGATTGCCGGTTCATTAGTTTACTACCTCTTCTTCTGTTTTACGAGTAGGGGAACCAACACTAATCCAATCAGCAATCCTGGTCCGCAGGTTTCTTTATCTTCTTGTTTTGGGGTGGTTGTGGTGGTCGTTGGTGGTACCATCACTTCTATGTCTACTACTGGCTCTTTCCAGTTGCACGTCATGTTCTCCGGGTTCTGGCATTCAAAAACTACGTAGCTCAATCCTCCAATCTCCGAGACGAAGGAATACAGTGTTACCCGGAACTCACTTGCGTCTATCCAGACTTCCCACAGGTCTGCTCTTCTCACCCAGTATTTTTCGGGCCATTCGAAGTCGTCCGTGACCTTTCCAGTTATGTTGGGGAGGTAGTTCTCCAGGCCCCAATGATACTCTTCTAGAACCTTGGTGACGTTCCAAATGGAGGAGTTAAAGGGTGTTAAGTTCTCTTGTTTGGGGAGGAACTCTTCCCACCAGCCGCAACGGCCGGTGTGCTTACAGTACTCGGAATCGTAGGGGGCGTAGTAGTGATTATGTACTGGGTATCACTGTAGGTGTATCCTATGCTGACGGAGGCGATTCTGGAGTTGTTCAATGGGTCAAGTGGTGGTTCTCTTCTACATCTGCCCAATACTTTAACGAAGTACATTTCCCTGCTGGTGTTTATGTGCTCCCAGACGTTCACCGCGGTGACGGGGGGAAGGAGGAGCAAAAGTAAGAGGGCCAGGGAAGTAAGTTTATTCATCAGTACCACCGATGTTTTCCTTTCGGACTTTCTTCAATTCCCTGGAACGCGTGAATACTCGGGTATCTCTTTTGGTAATTAATAGATAAAAACATTGCGGGAGCGAATCAAATTATCACTCAAAGTGTTGTTCAAACGCCTCCCTCAGCCTCTCGACCTCTTCCCCGCTCAGCCTGTTCTTTACCCAGCGCTCTTTCAGGCTGAGGTTCTCGTCCTCCAGGTCCAGAACCGCCTTCCTGACCCCTCCCCGGGGGTGAGCGCAGTCACCTTCCCGGCGGGGAATCACGTGGAGGTGGAGGTGCGGAACGGTCTGGCCGGCGGCCCTGCCCAGGTTTATTCCGACGTTGAACCCGTCTGGCTTCAGTACCTGTGCCAGCTTCTCCATCGCCAGCTCCATGCCCCTGATCAGGGCGACCTTTTCTTCCTCGCTCAACTCCCACCAGCTCTCGACGTGCCTCCTCGGAACCACCAGTAGGTGGCCCCTGCTCGCGGGGTAAGAGTCGAGGAGTATTCTAATCAGCTCGTCCTCGTAAAGGATTGTTCCGGGTCTTGCGCTGCAGAACGGGCACTCCATCGCCAACACCAAAGGCTTAAAACCGGTTCGGAATAAAAAGCTCCCGGTGAGTGCGGTGGACGATACCCTGGAGGTTATGAGAAAGAGCTACCAGAGGTTCCTGGCCGTTGGGCTCGGCCTCATGCTGATCGCGTTCCTCCTGATGATATGGCAGCCACTGGGCAGGCAGAACTCGCTGATACTGGCCGTGATAGTCTTCCTGGTGGCGTTTTTGCCGCTGGAGTTCGCACGCAGGATAGCGAGAAAGATGGCCCTCGTGGCTCTGAAGAGTGAATAGAAAAGCTTAATTAGGCCGCCCGAGAATTACGGGAAGAGTGTGAAGGAGTGACGATAATCCTTAGAGGTGATGTAAAATGGCGTTTGTACCACCACAGGCAGGTTACGACAGGGCCATTACGGTTTTCAGCCCTGATGGAAGGCTCTTCCAGGTGAACTACGCCCGGGAGGCAGTGAAAAGGGGAGCCACCGCGGTAGGAGTTAAGTGGAAGGAAGGCGTTGTTCTCGCGGTTGAGAAGAGGATAACCAGCAGGCTCATAGAGCCGAGCAGCTATGAAAAGATTTTCCAGATTGACGACCACATAGCGGCCGCTCCGAGCGGTATAATAGCCGATGCAAGGGTTCTCGTTGATAGGGCCAGGCTGGAGGCCCAGATTTACCGCCTGACCTACGGCGAACCCGTTCCGCTCACCGTTCTGGTGAAGAAGATTTGTGATTTGAAGCAGGCCCACACCCAGTACGGCGGTGTGAGGCCCTTCGGTGCCGCCCTGCTCATGGCGGGCGTTAACGACAAGCCCGAGCTCTACGAGACAGACCCGAGCGGTGCCTACTTCGAGTGGAAGGCCGTTGCAATAGGCAGCGGAAGGAACACCGCTATGGCCATCTTTGAGGAGCACTACGACGAGAACCTCGACATGGAGGGGGCGGTAAAGCTCGCCATCTTGGCCCTAGCGAAGACCCTTGAGGAGCCGAGTCCGGAGAGCATTGAGGTCGCTTACATAACCATGGACGACAAGCGCTGGAGGAAGCTCTCCACTGAGGACATCAGGAGATACCTGAGCGAGATAATCGAGGAGGCCAAGGAGGAGGAAGTCGAGGAGAGGGAAGAGGACTACTCCGAGCTGGACAGCAACTACTGAGGTGACGGGCGATGCCCATAAGCGTTGATAAAGCAGTCATCGCCCGTCTGAAGACGCACGGCGAGACCTTCGAGATACTCGTTGACCCCTACCTCGCGAGGGACTTCAAGGAGGGCAAGGAGGTCCCCATCGAGGAGATACTGGCCACGCCCTACGTCTTCAAGGACGCCCACAAGGGGGACAAGGCGAGCGAGCATGAGATGGAGAAGATATTCGGCACCAGCGACCCCTACGAGGTGGCCAAGATAATCCTCCGGAAGGGCGACGTTCAGCTCACCGCGGAGCAGAGGAGGCAGATGCTCGAGGACAAGAGGCGCTACATAGCGACGATTATTCACAGGCACGCCGTGGACCCGAGGACCGGCTACCCGCACCCCGTTGATAGGATCCTCCGGGCGATGGAGGAAGCCGGGGTCCACATAGACCTCTTCAAGGACGCCGAGGCCCAGGTTCCAGGAGTGATCAAGGCCATAAGGCCTCTTCTCCCGATAAAGCTGGAGATGAAGGTCATAGCCGTCAAGATACCCGGTGACTACGTCGGCAGGGCCTACGGTGAGGTCAGGAAGTTCGGGACGATAAAGCGCGAGGAGTGGGCCAGCGACGGCTCGTGGATGTTCCTAATTGAGATTCCTGGAGGAGTCGAGGAGGAGTTTTATGAGAAGCTCAACGCCCTCACGAAGGGCGAGGCTGTAACTAAACTGATAGAGAGGAAGGGACTATGAGGAGGATTTTTGTAAAGAGTAGGGAGCTTGTGGTTCCTGGGACTCTGCTCGCCCAGGGGCCGTTTAAGAGTGGAAGAGGGACCTTCAGGGAAGGCAACAGGATATACTCGACCGTCGTGGGGCTTGTTGAGATAAGGGGAGATACGATACGCGTCATTCCCCTGGAGGGGCCCTACATACCCGAGGTCGGCGACAACGTCATAGGCAAGATAGTGGACGTCAGGTTCTCCAACTGGACGGTCGATATAGGTGCCCCCTACCAGGCGAGCCTCCGCGTTCAGGACGCCGTGGAAGAGCGCATTGACCTCGCTAAAACCGACCTGAGGAAGATATTCGACATAGGCGACATAATCTACGCCAAGATAAAGGCGTACAACGAGGTGAACCAGATAGACCTCACCACCAAGGGAATGCCCTTCAAGGGAGGCCCGCTCAGGGGAGGGCAGATAGTTAAGATAACCCCCTCCAAGGTGCCGAGGCTCATTGGCAAGGGCGGTTCGATGATAAACCTCATCAAGAAGCTGACCGGCACGAGGATAATAGTGGGCCAGAACGGCTGGGTCTGGGTCAGTGGGAAGAAGGAAGAGCTGGAAAAGCTTGCCATAGAGGCAATCCTCAAGGTGGACCGCGAGAGCCACACCCAGGGACTGACCGACAGGGTCAAGGAGCTCCTCATGACTAGGCTTCAGGAGCTCAAGGAGATGGGAGTGATAGACGAGGTGCCCCAGGTTGAGGAACCTAAGGCTGGAGAGGGTGAGGAAGAATGATGGGCAAGCCAGAGGGTTTAAAGCTCATAGATGAGAACGGAAAGAGAATAGACGGGAGAAAGAAGTACGAGCTAAGGCCCATAAAGATGGAGGTCGGCGTGCTGAAGAACGCCGACGGTTCTGCCTACGTTGAGTGGGGCAAGAACAAGATCCTCGCGGCCGTCTACGGCCCGAGGGAGATACACCCCAAGCACCTCCAGAGGCCCGACAGGGCAATCCTGCGCGTCCGCTACAACATGGCCCCCTTCAGCGTCGAGGAGCGCAAGAAGCCCGGGCCGGACAGGAGGAGCGTCGAGATAAGCAAGGTTATCCGGGGTGCCCTTGAGCCGGCTTTAATCCTCGAGATGTTTCCGAGAACGGCCATAGACGTCTTCATAGAGGTCCTGCAAGCTGATGCAGGAACGCGCGTTGCCGGAATAACCGCCGCCTCGCTTGCCCTGGCAGATGCAGGCGTGCCTATGAGGGACCTGGTGGCGGCGTGCGCCGCGGGGAAGATAGAGGGCGAGATAGTCCTCGACCTCAACAAGGAGGAGGACAACTACGGTGAAGCCGATGTTCCCGTTGCCATAATGCCCCTCAAGAACGACATAACGCTCCTCCAGATGGACGGCTACCTCACTAGGGACGAGTTCATAGAGGCAGTCAGGCTCGCCATCAAGGGGGCAAAGGCAGTCTACCAGAAGCAGCGCGAGGCGCTGAAGGTCAAGTACCTCAAGATAGCAGAGGAGGTCGGTGGAGGTGAGTGAGATGGAGATAATGGCCGGCATAATGCGCGACCACATCCTGGCGCTCCTCAAGGAGGGCAAGCGCGTGGACGGCCGCGGGCTCGAGGACTATCGCGACCTTGAGATCAGGGTGAACGTCATCGAGAAGGCGGAAGGCTCGGCCTGGGTCAAGCTCGGCAACACCCAGGTTCTCGTCGGCATAAAGGTGGACATGGGTGAACCCTTCCCCGACCTCCCGGACAGGGGAGTTATAACCACCAACGTCGAGCTCGTCCCCCTCGCTTCCCCGAGCTTCGAGCCAGGACCGCCGGACGAGAACGCCATCGAGTTGGCTAGGGTTGTGGACAGGGGGATCAGGGAGAGCGGGGCGGTCGAGCTGGAGAAGCTTGTCATCGTTCCGGGCAAGCTCGTGAGGGTTGTCTTCATCGACGTCCACGTCCTCGACCACGACGGCAACCTGCTCGACGCCACCGGAATTGGTGCCATAGCCGCCTTGCTCAGCACCAAGATTCCGAAGGTCGTCTACAACGAGGAGACCGACGAGGTGGAGGTTCTCGACGAGTACGAGCCCCTGCCCGTCAGAAGGGTCCCCATACCGGTTACCTTCGCCAAGATAGGTCCCAGCCTGCTGATCGATCCAAACCTCGACGAGGAGCGCGTCATGGACGGCAGGATAATCATAACCACCGACGAGAACGGAATGATATCCTCCGTCCAGAAAAGCGAGGGTGGTAGCTTCAAGCTTGAGGAGGTCATCTACGCAGTGGATACCGCCATCAAGAAGGGGGCAGAGATAAGGGAGAAGGTTCTTGAGGCCGTTAAGGCCGAGTGAACCTTTTCTTTTCCCACCGGTGGTTGTTATGAACGTTTTTATCGATGTGCTGGCCATCGTTGTGTTATCCCTGTTCCTGTTCCAGCTTTTCAGACTGGCCGTCAGCGGAGGCCCCAGGAAGGAGCTCTACCTAACGCTCGCTCTCTTCTCGCTTTTTCTTGGTGTCTGGCTCATCTACAACGCCTCCTTCACATGGGGCTGGGACCTCTACACCTACGTGCCACTTGCCTTCGCCGTTGCTACCTTTCTCCTCAGCGGTTTTGGCCTGCTTAAACTTGGACGAGAGGGCTGAAGGTTTTCAGAAAGAGATATAAACACCAACGCCCAAGTTACTCCAGCCCTTACGATAACTTGGGGGGAATATCAATGGGACTGTTTGACAGCCTTAAGAAGAAGGACTCCAAGCCCGCTCCCAAGAGGAAGCCTCCCGCGGTGGTCAAGAAGGAGACCCCCGCTCCCAGGCATGACATCGATGTCGTCCCTCTCGAGGAAGATGTTCTTGCTAAGGAGATAGTCAAGCCCCAGGTTCGCTACCTGAAGAAGATAGTCGTCACCAGCTACGCCGACCTTGAGAGGATCTCCGAGGAATTGCAGAACGGCAACATCGTTCTCGTCGATCTGAGCCCGCTCGAGGTCAAGCCCGAGGTTCTCGAGAAGGTGGCCGAGCAGCTCAAGGGAATGGTCAATGCCCTCGGCGGACAGGCCGCTAAAATCTGCAAGCACGAGATAAAGCTCGTCCTTGTCCCCTCGGACATCAAGATAGCCAAGTGATTCCCCCGCTTTTTCAATTCTCTGCGGGTAGTTTTATAAGCTCCCCGTCCTCCCCTTCTCCGGTGGTGCGAGATGGCTGAGAAGGGTGAGAAGAGGAAAACCGATGTCGAGATCCCCGAGGACGTCCAGGTCATCTCCCTTGGGGACTGCCCAATCTGTGGTGGAAAGGGGACACTCAAGGCCATACAGCACGTTCACGAGATTCCCTACTTTGGCAAGGTCATGGAGAGCACGATAATCTGCGAGCGCTGTGGTTACAGGAACGCTGACGTCATGATACTCGAGGACAGGCCGCCGAAGCTCTACACGGTCAAGGTGGAGAACGAGAAGGACCTCTTCACGCGCGTTGTGAGGAGCAAGAGCGGAACCATAGAGCTCGACGAGATTGGCGTTAAGATTGAGCCCGGGCCGGCAGCTGAAGGCTTCATAACCAACGTCGAGGGCGTTCTCGAGCGCGTCAGGGAGACACTGCTGATGGCCAGGCACTTCAAGGAGCAGGAGGGCGATGAGGAGGCGGTGAAGAGGACCGACGAGATTCTCGGCTACATCGAGGAGGTCAAGGAAGGAAAGAAACCGCTCACCGTTAGAATAATGGATCCCCTCGGCAACAGCGCGCTCATAGGCGAGAAGGTCAAGAGCAGGCTCCTCACCCAGGAGGAGATAGACTCTCTCAGCCTCGGTCCCTACGTGAAGGTCGAGCCGGAGGAAAGCGGAGGGGAGAAGCGGGAGAATGATGGCTAAATGTACACAGCTTCCCGTGTGAGCAGGTCCTCTATGAGGTTCTTCACCCACCCCTTCCTCGTCCTCCGGGAGAGGTGGATTATGCCCTCCACGTGCACCCCGTACTTCTCCTTCATCTCCTCCCTACTCACGGGCTCTTTAAAGAGGAAAGGCCTCTCTATCGTGAAGGCGTAGCCCTCTCCCCTAATGTACTCCCCCAGCCAGCGCTTCCCGTTTTCTCCGTGAACCAGCGTTAGACCGCTGGTGTCTTTCGTCAGCTCCCACAGGGTATCGAGGTTCGCCCTGATAACTTCCCCGACCTCGAAACCTCCCGCTATTGTTCCCCTCTGCGTTATCGTTTGCTCGGGGTGAAGGCCGAGCCTCCTCAGGGTGTCCCTCAGCTCGTAGGGGTTGCCCCTCGCCACGTAGAGGAAAACCGTGTCCCCCTCCTGGAAGGCCCTGCTCTTCCTCAGCTCGACCGTCTTCAGCCCGCGGAAGATCAGTTCCGCGTAAACCTGGTGGAGCGCTATCACGTGCTCCATGGTTTCACCGCCCTTCCCTCGCGGATAAGCTTTTAAAACCTTCGATGATTACTATTGATGGGGGTCACAATGGACCAGGTCAAAGTGTCCTCCGGGCGTGGAAGGCTCACGTTGGCCGCTTCATCTCTCCTGCTCTCCGTGGCTGCCTATTGGTGGGGTTTTGAGTTTTTAGGACAGTTCCTTCTGATCTTTGGATTCATAATTCTGGTACTCTCCTTCGAACGAACCGTTATCGCTGGAGATTATAGAGTTCGGGTCAGGAAAAGGGGAGCCGCCTTTGAGGTGGAGGTCTTTCAGGGCAAGAAAAGGGTGTGGCGCGGAAACGTGTCGGACTATTCCGAATTTGGTGATTTCGCCTTTGATGTTAGGGGCGGAAAGGTGGCAGTGACTTACCGGGGGGAGGAAGTGGGACTGCTCCCGTGAGGTACAAGTCGAACTTTCACAGAAAAATCCAGAAGCCCGGCAAAGGGTTAAAAAGGATTGAGCGTCATTCCCTCTGATGAAGCCGAGGGCAGAAAAGCACACGTAAGGAACGAAAGACGTTGGAAGCTCGGCCTTTCCTATCTGGCAATCTCGCTGGTTCTTCTCGCGGTGAGCATCGGCAGATGGCCGGTTCTGTCGTTGATGAACGTTTTCATCGCCTTGGCTTTCCTCGTCCTCGCGTCCCGTTCGAGGGCGGTAAGGATAACCTGTGAAGGAGAAACGCGCCTCCTCGTCCCCGACTACTCGGCCTCCACCCTGGTCGTCGAGAGGCCTGAGGAGTGGCATTGCTCTGGAGGATTTGACTGAGATTAGGAGTTCGATAAGGTATTCTGCTGAAATGAATGGCAGGCTCCACCGCTGGAGCTTCAGGAGGCTTCAGAGCATAATCGAATACAAGGCTAAGCTAAAGGGTGTTAGGGTTGTTTTCGTGAATCCCGCTTACACTTCCTCCCTGTGCCCGGTATGTGGGGAGAAGTTAAGCCCGAATGGGCACAGGGTTTTGAAGTGTTCAAACTGCGGGTTTGAGGCAGACCGTGATGTGGTCGGCTCTTTTAATATTTCCGTTAGGGCCTTGAAGATGTGGGGAGTCTCCGTTCCCCCCGAAAGCCACCCGATGAAGACGGGAGGGTGGAAGCCTACCCGTTACGAGATTAACGCTCTACACACAATTAACGGGTAGGCGGAACGGGAGGTTCTTTGCAGGGAGTTCTTTCCGCTCTTCGAGGAGAGGGAACTGGAAAACCCCTGTGGAACGCCCAGCATTAAAGCTACCCCTTACCGCTTTGGGAAGGTCGAACTCTCGATAATGGCTGGGGGAAGGGAAATCAGCCTCCCCTGAGGGCCAGCGAGGCTTTCACGATGTCGCTCACGACACCGCTCGCGGTCTCCTTTGGCCCCGCTCCGGCGCCCCTAATGACCAGCTCGCCGAGGAGGTCTGTTTCTATCACCGCCACGTTCTCGTTGCTCGAAACCGCGAGCGGACCTTCCACCTCTTCTGGAGCGACCCGGACATTCCCTTCCTCAACCGTCGCAACCAGCCTAATCTTCCTTCCCCTGGCCAGTGCTCTCTTGACCTCGTCGGCCGTTACCTCTACTATCCCCTTCACGCTGATCTCGTCGAAGGTTATCGGCTTGAACGCGACGCAGTGGAGTATGGTGGCTTTATATCCAGCATCGGTGCCGAGTAAGTCCCCACGCGGGTCCCTCTCGGCTATGCCCAGT
Source organism: Thermococcus cleftensis (assembly GCF_000265525.1). Taxonomy (NCBI): domain Archaea; kingdom Methanobacteriati; phylum Methanobacteriota; class Thermococci; order Thermococcales; family Thermococcaceae; genus Thermococcus; species Thermococcus cleftensis. The sequence goes on along the minus strand of NC_018015.1, from coordinate 604,150 downwards.
TCCTGGGCCTGTTTAACGGCATTCTCAAAGTCAATTCCCTGCTCCATTCTGCTAAGTACGAAGGTGGTCGTCGCGTTGAGAACTGCCTTAATCCTTTTCACGGAATCGCCGAGTAAATTCTCGCGCAGAATGCCTATCACCGGCGTCCCCGCCATTACCGTTGCTTCAAAGAGGTAGGGCAGGTTCCTCCTCTCCGCTTCACCCACCAGTTCCTCGTAGTGGAACGCCAGCGGCGGCTTGTTGCTCGTGACGAGTCCCTTTCCGTCCCTGAGAGCGGCCAGGTGCCACCTCCAGGCGTCCCTGTCGTTGGTGACGTCGATGACTACCTCAGCATCGATCTCCCTCACGGCCTCCTCCGGCGTGAAATTGTACACCTCGTAATCGTTGGTCCAGGCCGAGAGCCTCCCGAAGTTCTCCTTCACCATCAGGGCCTCCCTCAAATCAATGCCCTCCGGGAGCCACACCGTTCCGCTCGTGTCGGAGATGCTCACAACGCGAAACTCGAGTCCGTATTTCTCCCTGAAAAGGGCCTCCTTCCCAATCAGAACCTCCGCCACGGCCCTTCCAACGTTCCCAAAACCGAAGAGTGAAAGTCTGACCTCCCTCAAGCGCACCACCAAAGGGAGGGGAGAAAAGGGGGATTAAATCTTTCCGGCTCACTTGTTCAGGATAACCTTGATGATGTCCATGTCCCTGACGATGCCGACCAGCTCGCCCTCTCCCCTGATGACGGGGAGCTGCTCAATGTGATACTGCACCATCTTCTGGGCAACGTCGTAGACGCTCATGTGGGGGGTAGCAACTATGAGTTCGCGGTTCATTATGTCCTTCACCGGCTTCTTTGGGAGCTGGAGCTCGGCCTTTTCGAAGAGTAGGGTGGGGTTACTCTCTAGGATCCAGTCCTCCTCGCTCGAGGCGGAGAGGGCGGTGCTCTTCATGACGCGGATAACCTCGCTGTCCTTCAGTATGTCCGTCTCGTCTACCATTCCAACGAGTGAACCCTCGTCGTCTATGACAGGAATTGCCATCGCGTTGCAGAGAAGAAGGGCCTTCAGGGCGGCTTTAAGCGGTGTCCCCTGCCACACGACGCCGACGTTCCTCTGGTAGTACTTCTCGATGGTTATGTCCTTCAGCTTCTCGTTCTTTGCCAGGTACCTCCTCACGATGTCGCCGACGGTTAGTATGCCCAGAACGCGGTTCTCGTCATCGACCACCACGACGCGCCTGTAGTCGGTTTCGAGCATCTTCCTGACGGCCTTTTTGAGGTCGTCGTTGGCCTTGACGGTCGGCACGTCCCTCTTCACCAGCATCGCCAGCTGCTCCTCGTCCGGGTGGAGGAGGACGCGCTTTATGCTTATTATTCCGACGAGGGCCTTGGTATTCTTGTTGATGACGGGGAATGACCTTACTTTATGCTTTCGGAACAGATCGAGGGCGTACTCCCTCGTGGCAGGAAGCTCTATGACGACCGGATCCGGTGTCATCAGGGTCTTCACGCGCATTTTCTTCACCACCGCTTTAAGTTAAAGCGCCCTTCTCCTATTTTAAGCTTTTCATTCAAAAATTGACAAAAAGGTAGAAAGTCACCCGAGAACCGCCAGGAAAACTCCCGCGGCCACGGCCGTTCCGATAACGCCGGCGACGTTCGGACCCATCGCGTGCATGAGTATGAAGTTCCCCGGGTCCTCCTCGCTGGCCATTCTCTGGACAACCCTTGCGGACATCGGAACCGCTGAAACTCCAGCGGCGCCTATCATCGGGTTTATCTTGCCTCCTGAGAGCTTCATCATGAGCTTACCGAAGAGCACTCCTCCAGCGGTGGCGCTGGCGAAGGCGACTATTCCAAGGCCGAGGATCATCAGGGTCTCCTGAGTAAGGAAGCTGTCGGCGCGCATCGTCGAACCGACGCCGAGGCCGAGGAAGATGGTGACAATGTTCATGAGCTCCTCCTGGGCGGCCTTGCTGAGTCTCTCGACGACGCCGCTCTCGCGGAAGAGGTTGCCTATCATCAGCATTCCAACGAGCGGGGCGGCGCTCGGAACGAGAAGGCTGATGACGATCATGCTGATTATCGGGAATATTATCTTCTCCCTCTTTGACACGGGCCTGAGCTGCTCCATTCTGATTTTTCTCTCCTCCCTGGTGGTGAGGGCCCTGATGATGGGCGGTTGAATGAGCGGAACGAGGCTCATGTAGGAGTACGCAGCAACCGCCGTCGCTCCCAGTATCTCGGGCGCGAGCTTCGTGGTGAGGTATATCGTCGTCGGCCCGTCGGCGCCGCCGATGATTCCTATCGAAGCAGCCTGGTGGAGGTTAAAGCCCAAGGCGAGGGCGGTGAGCATAGCTATGAACACACCTATCTGCGCCGCCGCACCCATGAGCGCCGTCTTCGGGTCGGCTATCATCGGCCCGAAGTCGGTCATGGCTCCAAGACCGAAGAATATCAGGAGCGGCACTATTTCCGTCCTGATGAGGGTGTAGTAGATTATGTCGAAGATGCCAGGAGGCCCGTATTGCTGGTTGAGATAGCTCAGCGTTGCGAAGATGTTGTCCGCTATGTTCTCCGGCAGGTTCGGGGCTATGGGCCAGTTGGCCAGGTGGCCGAGGGGTATGTTCACCAGCACGGCGCTTATGCCTATCGGGAGGAGCAGTAGGGGCTCCATCTCGTAGCGTATGGCCAAGTAGACGAGCGCCAGACCGACGGCTATCATCACCACGTTGCCCCAGCTGAGGTTGAGCAGCCCCATTCCCTGGAAGAACGCTATTATCGATTCCACCAGTCCCGCCATCTGTCCTCACCCGAGTTCTATTAGTGCTTGTCCGGTGTCGACGGTGTCGCCTTCCTTGACGAGGATTTTCTTGATCACTCCGTCCTTTGGAGCGGGAATCTCGTTCTCCATCTTCATTGCTTCCAGGACGACCAATCCCTGGCCGGTCTTGACTTTCTCGCCCTCCTTGACGAGTATTCTAAGAATCTTGCCCGGCATTGGGGCGGTGACAACACCCTCACCGGGGGGAGCCGGAGCGGAAACGGCTGGAGCCGGGGCTGGGGCGGGGGCAGGGACGCTCGGCGCGGTTGGGGCGCTTGGAACCGCTGGAACGGCGGCGCTCGCTGAACTGAGGGCACTGGCATCTATCCCCAGTCCCTTGGCCTCTACCGTGTACTCCCTGTCCTCAAAGGCGACCTTGAAGCGTCCCGCTCCGAGTTCCTCAACTTCCACCTCGTACTCAACACCATCAACGATGACCTTAACCTTCGCCATCTTCACCACTTCCCCATTTCGTAATTGAAGTCCTCAACTTCCTCCATCTGGCTCTGGACGCCGTAGAGGCGCCAGGCGTCGGAAATCTTCCTCTTAAACGGCAGGGGCCTGAGCTGTGAAGCCTTCTCCGCCGTGTAGGCCAGTATCGCCGCGGTTATAACGGCCAAGTCCCTCGGGGGTATGACTGGCTTATCCTCCTTCTCCACTGGAGAGGGAGTGGGGGCAGGCGAGGGAGCCGGCTTTTCCCTCTCCACCAGCCTTCTCTCGATCCAGCCGACGGCGTAGAGCACCACCGCCAGTATGCTGAGCACCATGAAGACTATCGTAACTCCCAGGACGGTCAGGTTAAGCCCTTCCATGAACTCGCTCATACTTCCACCTCACAGCGGTATGTTGCCGTGCTTCTTCGGCGGGAGCTTGACGCGCTTGCTCTCGAGGGCTTCGAGCGCCATAATCACCTTTGCCCTCGTCTCGGCCGGGTCTATAACGTCGTCTATGTAACCTCTTGCAGCGGCAACGTAGGGGTTGGCGAACTTCTCGCGGTACTCGGCAATCTTCTGCTGGCGAACCTCCTCGGGATTCTCGGCAGCAGCGATTTCCTTCCTGAATATGATGTTCGCCGCTCCCTCTGGCCCCATGACGGCTATCTCGGCCGTCGGCCAGGCGAACACGAAGTCGGCGCCGAGGTGCTTGCTTCCCATCGCGAGATAGGCACCTCCGTAGGCCTTCCTGAGGATTACGGTGACCATCGGAACCGTCGCTTCCGCGTAGGCGTAAAGGACCTTCGCGCCGTGCCTGATTATTCCGCCGTACTCCTGCTGGGTGCCCGGCAGGTAGCCCGGAACGTCCACGAGCGTGACTATCGGAATGTTGAAGGCGTCGCAGGTTCTAACGAACCTCGCTATCTTGTCGCTTGAGTCAATGTCGAGGACGCCGGCGAAGTGTATCGGGTTGTTGGCCACTATGCCGACGGTCTGGCCGTTCATTCTGCCGAAGCCAACCACGGCGTTGGGGGCGAAGTAGGGGAGGATTTCCAGGAAGTCCGGGTTGCCGTTCTCGTCCCTGTCCACTATCTCGTAGATGACCCCCCTCACGTCGTAGCCCTTGTTCGGGTCGTCGGGAACTATGGAGTAGAGGTTCTCTGTCTTCCTGAAGGGCAGATCGTTCGTCTTAACGCGCGGCGGCTTCTCCATGTTGTTTGAGGGCAGGTAGCTCACGAGACGCCTTATAAGCGCCAGAACCTCCTCATCGCTCTTGCCCACGAGGTGGGCCTGTCCGGCGCGCTGGGCGTGAACCATGGCACCGCCGAGCTGGGTCGGGGTGACCTCGACGCCGGTAACGGCTTTAACGACCTGCGGGCCGGTGATGAACATGAAGCTCGCCGGGTTGTCCACCATCAGAATGAAGTCTCCTATCGCCGGGCTGTAAACGGCTCCACCGGCGCAGGGCCCCATGATGGCTGTGATCTGCGGAACCACACCGCTGAGAATCGTGTTCATCTTGAAAATCTCGCCGTAGCCCTTGAGGGAATCGACGCCCTCCTGAATCCTGGCTCCGCCGGAGTCGTTGAGGCCGATTATCGGTGCTCCCGCTTCGAGTGCCAGCTCCATTACGCGCTTTATCTTCGCCGCGTGCATCTCGCCGAGCGAACCGCCCATCACGGTGAAGTCCTGGGCGTAGACGAAAACCAAACGGCCGTCGATGGTTCCATAGCCGGTGATGACTCCATCTGCCGGCAGTTCCTTCTTGTCCATTCCGAACTCGGTTCCGCGGTGCCTCACGAAGGCTCCTATTTCAACGAAGCTTCCCGGGTCGAGGAGCTTCTCTATCCTCTCCCTCGCCGTCAGCTTGCCCTTGGCGTGCTGCTTTTCAACGGCCTTTTCGCCGCCCATTTCCAGAATCTTCTTCTTCCTCTCATACAGCTCATTGACCTTTTCCTCCATGCTCATGAGAACTCCCCCTTGGTGACTTGGGTGCCTGGCACTTGTAGTTTGTAAAGTTTAAAAGGGTTTTCAAACCCGTTAGGGCCTCCAAAGAAAAGATGTGCACAGTCGTGCAGGGAAAATGAATGAAAGAGGGTTCAAAGGTGCTGTATGGGCGTTTCGGCTCCACAGGCCTCGCACTTGAGGAAGTGGAAGCGGCCGCGCTTGATGATCTTGGTGTCCGGACTGCCGCAGACAGGGCAGATGACGTAGTCCCTGAGGTACTTCTTCATCTTGTTCGCTATGAGGTACGGCGTAAAGCGTCCCTGGAGGACGACACGCCTGCCCTCGAGGGTTCCTGCCGTTGCGACCTCGCGCAGAATGAACTTGAGCAGGTGGTTTGGATCGCGGTTCATCGCCTCTGCTATGTCCACGAAGTTCTCGATTATGGTCCTGTTTCCGGCTATCGTGACCTGTGCCGGAGGAACCTCGAAACGGGAAGTGTGATGCTTGACGTTCTCGGGCAGCTCATCGTAAGCCTTGTCGAGTAAGCCCTCGAAATCGTAAAAATCAACCTTCTTCTCGCTCATGCTCTCACCTCCATCTTAACTATCACGGGGCGTTTATAACCTTTTGGAAACGGCGGGCCGGTTAGAGGACCTTGTAGAAGCCCGCCCTCGGCTCGTAAATTCTGGCATCGCGCTTGAGGTCGCTCAGGAGTTTCTTCACCTCGTTCTCAGAGCCTATGCCCGCCTGCTTCGCCGCTTCGATCACCTTGTCCTCCGGCGCTCCGAACTCGCCCTCCGACTCGAGGTTCTTTATTATGTCGATGAGTCTGTCTATCTTGTTTATCTTCCGGGAGCTCTTTCCGACCTCGAGTATCGAGATGTCAAGCGTTCCCTCCTCGTCGGTCGCTATCTTCCTTATCATCTCCTCGATTATCTGAATCGCCGCCCTGGCATCTTCCCGCGTTACCGTCTCGCTCAGCCTCATTCTTGCGTGGGCCTCGCTGAGCCTTATCAGAGCCTCCAGTTGCCTCGCCGTGACCGGTATCGGCTGGACTCCCTCCTCCTCGCCGGAGCGCTTGAAGCCCTTCCTCATTCTGACGTAGTAGCGCTTTATCTCGTCCATAGCTTCCCTGCTCAGCACGGGGTGGACGTTCTTCCTCGCGTAGGCGATGTACTTCTTGAGCAGGTCGTAGGGTATCTTCGGCGTCACGACCTCAGCCTCTCCCCTGCGGACCTTGAGTATGTGCTCCGCTATGCTCGCGTCGACCTTCTCGTCCGGCTCGTCCAGGAGGAGGAAGATGAGGTCGAAACGGCTCAACAGTGTGGGTGGAAGGTCGAGCTGCTCGGGGAGGCTCTTGTGGCGGTTGAAGCGGCCGTACTTGGGGTTCGCGGCGGCGATGACGGTGGTCCTGGAGTTCAGGGTGGCCGTTATTCCGGCCTTGGAGATGCTTATCGTGTTGTGTAGAACCAGCCCGTGGGAGACGAAGAGGTGGTACGGCTCGACGGTTACGTCGTAGACCCACTCCCAGCGGTCGTTTGGAACCTCCTTGACCTTGATGACCGTCAGGAAGTTCACGTTGCCGTCCCAGTACTCCATGAACCTTTCCAGATGCCCCTTAGCCTGTTCGAGCAGGTTCTTTACGAGGAGCCTTATGGTCGAGACCGCCCACCTGTCGCCCGTCACGGCCCTCTTTTTGAGGTGATCAACGGTTACCCCGGTGAGGGCGTAAACCCTGCTCCTGGGCAGTAGCTCAACGGCCTCCGCCGGGTCGCTCTCGGCGAGGCTCTCCAGCAGGGCGATCCTCTCCATGACCCTGTTGAGGTACGGCCTGAGAACTCTCTCCCCGACCAGAGGCCGTGAGAGCTTTGCCCGTTCCTCCGGCAGCTGAACGACCCCGAGAACCCTCGCGGCCTTCTTGAGATGGCTCACTATTTCCTTTGGAAACCTTCTCTCGGAGATTTCAACAACGTGCCTTCCGGCGACGCGCTTTACCCTCGAGACCTTACCCAGGGAGTAGAGGTAGTCCTGACGGTCCTCAGCGGTTTTGCGCTCCCTGAACCGTCTCCCTTCCACCTCGGGCAGTTCCAGCGGATACCTCGAAACGCCGAGGACGATATCGCGGATTTCAATTTTTGCGGCCGGCTTCTCCTTTATCTCCCCGTTCTCCCACACCATTATCGGGTGCTCCGGCGTCACAGTGATCTCTCTTCCGTTGGAGAACCTCAGCCTTATGAACTTCTCAGGAGCCTTGTGCCTGCTCACGCGGTCGGCCTTGACCCTGACGATTTCCTTCCTCTCAAGGTCGTAGGCCAAAACGTAAACGTTATCAACGGGCAGAATCTCGGTGTCTTTACCGAGGATTACCCGGTCGCGGTTGGCCTCGATGAGCGAATCGACCAGCTCGCCTATCTTGACCTTCCTGCCGTCGGCTAAGAGAAGCTCGAAGTCGTGGTGGTAGCTCTGCTGCTCCAGTGCCTCGTGTATGGCGCTCCTATCCCTGTCGCTCATCTTGTCGAACTCGTCAATGCAGTTGTGGACTATGATTCCCTCGGCCAGGAAGTTGTGCTCGCCCGGCACATAGAGGTCGTAGACGTAGCCATCGTAGGGAATGCGCTCGATGGAGACGATTTCATCGAGGAAGTAATCCCTCGTAGCGAGGACTTCAAGCTTAATCCTGATTTCTGGACTCAGAACATCGCCGAGCTTCTCCACGAGCTTTTTCAGCTGAATCCTGCTGGGCTGGTACCTGCCCTTGGCGTAGGAATAAACGGTGCTCCACAGTCCCCGCTCCTGTAGTAGCTTAGCCGGGACACTTTCGATGATGTCCCTTGCGATTCTACTCACGGGTTCGGCGGGAACTTTATCGCTCTTCGACGAGACGAGATGCTTTTTGACGGGTATTTCCTTAATCTTGACGCTGTACGCCCTAATCGCGTTAAGGAGGTTTGTTACATCTTCTCTTCCTGTTATCTGAATCCTATTCACACCCTTTCCAGGGACAATGCGTGCGTATACGTCAAACCTGCGGAGCAGGAGTGCAAAGGCCCTGTCCATCTCCAGGTCGTTCGAAAGCAGAAACTCAACGTGAACAACACTTCCCCTCTTGCTACTCTTGATTGACACACAGCCGTCCGAGTCCAAGGCCCCAGCGATAAAGGCCTTCAGGGCCTCGTCGTCCAAGGAGAATGCATTCCTGAAGTTGTCTTTGGTAATGTATTCGTAGAGGTACGCGAGCAATGGTGAGCTGACGTGGAACGTAATCGTGTTGCTCTCTATCTCGTTGCCCGCCAGTTCGCTTCTCGTGGTCCTTTCGTACTCCCTCAGCTGTCCATCGTAGAAGCTCTTGAAGGCTCGCCTTAGGTTCTCAATCTGCCGGTTATGTACCTTTGACTGTACTATGCGAACGTGAACCTTCGAGCCGTCCCGTTTTATCCACCCGTCCCCGTAAAGGAAGCCGAGGAAATAAGCGAGTTCGGGGGTTATGTACGCGACTTTAAGGCGCTCCCTGCGATAGTTCGGACCATACGTTAGGGGCCTCTCGCGCCATTCATCATAGATTCCCAGCTTACGAAGTATCTTCCTGAACTTTCCAACACTTATAGAGCCCTTTCCGGAGAGGGAATCCCTCGAAACGTTGTACTTCCTGTTGAACTCAGCGAGGCTCTTAAATCTCTTAAGAACTTCGGCCTTCAGCTCTCTTTTCTCCTCAGGAGTCAGTTTGATCTTCCAAGTGGACGGCAAGATGTCAAGTATGTAAACCCTGTTTCTCACCGAGGGAAGCTTTAGCGGGGCAACTACCTTGTCTCCAACCCTGAACTTCTCTGCCTCCTTCCACTCAAGGGTCTGGCCGTCTATCAGGAGGTGGTCTGGAGTTAGGGTTACCTCGTTGCCGGAGCGGAACTTCAGCCTGAGTAGCTCGCCTTTCCAGGGCTTCCTGCGGATTATCGTGGCCGTGGAAGCCTTCGTCCTCATGCTTCCCAAATCTAGCGCGGTAACTCCCATCTCCTTCTCCTGAATGTCCACAACCTGACCGTCGGAGAGCGCCTTGTAGGATTTCTCAAGCTCGAAGAGGTCTTCGATGCGAACGTACTTCCCATCTGCCAATACCCTCGAATCGGGGTGCAGGCAGGCGAAGCCACCATCTGCTAAGACGAGAACACCAGCCTCCAGAACCCAAGATCCTGTGAACTCGTCCCGGACAGCTGCGGCCGTCAAACCGGCCGCCGAACTGCTCTTTCCGCTCGTGTAGATTGCCCTCGGCGCTAAATTGGCAACGTAGCGGAGGAGCTGGCTGTTGTGGACGAAGATGTCGTTGGCTATGAAGTTGTGGTGCTCTGGAACCTGGAGATCATAAACCCAGGGATGCTCTGGGTTGTACTCTTCGATTTCAACGACCCTGTCCCAGAAGATATCCGAGCTGGCTAAGAGTTCAAGAACTTTTAACTCTTTGGACTCCGATAAGTGTTGTTTAAGGGCTTCTACTACTATTTTGAGCTTCTCTCTGCTGGGCAGTCTGTCACCGCGCTCGTAGTGCATGTAAGTTGAGCGGTTAATTCCCATTTGCTTCTGGGTTAATCCTGCTTCACTCCGAAGCTTCCACAGAAGCTTGCCAACTCCGGGAACAATGTCCACGTTGGTGTTTGGCTTCATGCCCTGAGTAACCTGTTCAAGAATTTTGTGTTTCCTCGACACTTCTAACCCAATGAGTTCCTTAAATCTCACGGCATCTTCTCCAGTAATGAATAGGCGGTAATACTTTCTGGCGGTTTTCATTCTCCCGTTTGTTGCACGGGATCTGGTTTCGTGGAGCTGGGATTTTATGCCAAACCTGAGGAGCAGATGCTGAACGCCTTTAAGAAGCTCTTCTGAGGCAGAAACAACGGTGATCTTTGGTCTTTTCCGGTCCACTGTGGCTTCGGCGTCGAAGTAGCCTCTAAGGAACGCTTTAACATCCTCCAGTCTTGCTCCGAACAACTGGGGGGGTACTTTTTTCTCTGATAAATTCTGTGCGATACCGAGCCACTTCATGAGTTGGTAGAGTTCTATTCCGCTCGCATAGACTTCCTTGGCGGTTTTTCCTTTGTGAGGATCTCTGATGGTTGGATTTAATCCGATCTTTTTGAAGTACTCGTAGACCTTTTCGATAAGCCTGTCGTCGTTGTTCGTGAAATACACAGTTGCACTACTTCCTCTTTTCTGGGTGTACCCCTCTCCTGTCAGGAGCCCAATCACGTACCAGAACTCCTCATCGGCAAACTCTGGAAGCTGTAATCTGCTCTTTGCAGTTTTGGGCTTTTCAATGGGTACCTCTGAAAGCTTTACGGGCCTGCCACCAGCTGGAATAGCCCTTGGAACCGCAATGAAACAGCCTTCTTTAAGCTCCTCTGCCTTCCTCGTCCTGAACTGCCCGTCCTCGAAGGTGAAAAACGGATGGGTGGGTGTTACCCTTATCTCCCTTCCGCTCGCCGTCCTTATGCGGTACATCCGTTCGGGAGCGGTCCTCTTCCAGGCGATGTTGGCTCTAACCTTTCTGACCTTCAGGGTTTTCGCGTCGAGAGCGTACAGCTCAAGGTCTATTGGGGCATAAAAACCATCGTCTACCTTTTTGAGCTTTCCCTCTTCTTCTGCCCTCCTCACGGCCTCCTCCACTACATCTCCAATCTCCCTCAGGCTCCCGTCAGCGAGCAGAACCTTCGTGTGGTAGTCCACACATTTTGCAACACCAGGATCTCCGACCAGCAGAACGTGGCTCTCTCCCCTTAGCTTCGTTCCATCGGGGAGCGTCCTCTGCACGCCACCGAAGAGAGCTAAAGCTATGCCCTTCTTCACAGTCCTGTGGCCCCAGATTGCCGGGGCGATTGAGTCAACTATCGCATCGACGATGTCCTTTCTCTTTGCCAGCTCCCGTATCTTCTGCTCGTCCTCTGGCGAGATCTCAAGCTCCTCTATCTCCTTGCTGAGCTGCTCGATGTGGTTCACCTCGAGAACCTTCTTGAATATCGGCCTCTTGTCCTTCTGCTCCAGGATAACGCGCAGGATTCCCGTGACAAGAACCCTGTCGCCCGGCAGTGCCGTGTCCACCATGTCATCGAGCAGGATTGCATCAACGAAGCGCGGCATCTGGCCCCCTTTGAGGCTCTCGGGCCTGTCCTGAAGGCGGAAGCTCTGGAAGTTTATGAAACGGCTCTTCTCCACGTCGAGCTCTATGTTCCTTGAGCCGCAGGCGTCGCACTTGGCAGGCTTGACGAGGTTCTCGTAGGGCCTTTGGAGCCTGACCATCTCGTTGCCGCAGTCCTTGCAGACGAATACCGCTTTCTCGACGAAGGGCTTGACCTCGCTAACGCGCGTGATGATGCCCTCGACCTGAATCAGCCTGTTTATGTGCTCGCTACCCAGCTCCTTGACGAGTAGCGTGTGGGGGAGGTTGTAAAACCTCGCGTGGACCTTGAACTCTCTCTCGACGAGCAACGGAGGCTCGCGGAGAATTATCTGTATCGCATCTTCCGCCGCCAGAATGCTCTCCTCGGGGTTCTCAATCAGCTCCCCCGCCAGCTCGGGATCGAAGGAGTTGAGGTGGGTCCAGTCTATCGCGAGGGAGCGCTTTGGCGTGACGGTTAGCAGATCCTTCAGCTTGTTGAGGTAGACCTCCTTTCCGTCGTCGTCCACGTACTCCCTTAGAAACCTCGCGTACCGCTCGATCATCTCCTCCCTGTCCATCAGTCCTCACCGAGCCACTCGTTTCTTATCTTTGAGAGCTGGAGGTAAACCCTCCTCTCCTCCGGCGAAAGGCGGGAGAGGAGTTCGAGGCTGTTGGGCCTGAGCATGACCGCCTTGAGAATCTTGTTGAACCGTATCGTTTTGAGATGCTCAAGCTTTTTCTTCAGGTTGGCGAGCTTGGTGAGCTTGACGTTTATGGTTTCTATTCCTTCACCGGCGTTCAGCCTCACGTAGTTCTCGAGGTAATACATGTAAAACTCGGCCCTCTCGTACAGTCCTGCGGGAAGGGCGGTTATGGGTTCGCTCCCCCTCTCCTCGGCTATCGCCTTGTCTATCTCGCCTATCACCTTGTCCGTCTCGTCCACTATCTCAACTATCCCCGACTCCCAAAGCTCCTTGGCCTTCCAGTCCTCCACGAGCACTATATCCCCGGTCTTCCAGTCGCCGAAGGGCTTTAGCACCTTGACAGCTATGACCGCCCTCCCCGTGAACATCTCACCACCTTTAATCCGCTATGCCATAGGGCTAATAAACCTTGTTGGAACAGCCTGGGGCGCCGTTGCACTTGGCTATGCCAGTTCCGTTTCCATTCGAATGTGTTCATGTGTCCCTTCGAACACGCGATAACCCTATAAACTTGAACGGAAAGTCCGTTTTAGGTGAATGGTGATGTTGATAGGCATAATGAGTGACACCCACGACAACCTCCAGGCGATCGCGAAGGCGGTTGAACTGTTCAACCGGGAGAACGTCGAGCTTGTCATTCACGCTGGGGACTACGTTGCGCCTTTCGTTGCGCGGGAGCTGAAGAAGCTGAAGGCACCGCTCAAGGGAGTTTTTGGCAACAACGACGGCGAGAGGAAAGGCCTCTACGAGGCCCTTGGCATATACGACGAGCTGATAGAGCTGGAAGCTGACGGAATGAAGATAGCGGTGACCCACGGTACCAACGGGGTTCTGGTGAGGGCCCTCGTCAGGAGCAGGCTGTACGATGTCGTTGTCGTCGGCCACACCCACCGCTACGAAATAAGGGAGGAGGGGAGGACGATACTCGTCAATCCCGGTGAGGTCTGCGGCTACGTCAGCGGCGTCAAGAGCGTGGCCCTGCTCGACACGCGGAAGAGGGAAGTGAGAATAATCAACCTCGACACCGGGGAGCTGCTCGGGGCGATGAGTCTTTGAGGTTTTATTCTCTCCAATCAACGCTTCAACGGCGGTCGATATGGACGACATACTGGTTCCAAAGGAAAGAACCGATGCGGTAGTGTTCATAGGCGTGGACGACTCGGGGGGCGTTGAGTTCGTCAAGGTCTACGCCGTGGACGAGGAAAAAGCCAGGGCCGCTCTGGAGGAGTTCTTCAGTGCCAGGGGGCTCTTTCCTGCCGATTACCGGCTGGTCAGCAGAGGATTGGAAGACGTCTCCGGCAAGGGTGCAATAACCACCAGAAGCGAGGCCGAACTGAGCGCCTCCCTCGCGAGGTTGGGGTTAAAGCTTCTCTCCAACGGCGTCTTGGACGTCGGGGGCCTTGACAGGGTCTACCAGTTCACCCTGGTGAGCGAGGAGCTTTACCTCAAACTCAGGCGGAAGGAAGAGGCGGAGAAGGCCAAAAAGAGGGGGCTTGCCCTGACTATCAGGGCCGCTATCGAGCTCGGCTTTCACACCCTCATTGTGAACCTCAGGGGAATAAACCTCGAACCCCTCCTTCCTGAAGGTGCCAAACTGCTCCGCGAGCCGTCGCCGGGGGAGGTTCTGCGGGAGATGGGGCGGGGAGAGTTTCAAGTGGTCGTGGAGACTGTGTGGCCGGACAAGTACTACACCGTCCCCTTTGGGGCCAGGATAAAAATCCCTCCCATGTCGAGGCAGGAATTCGCCCGGGAGCTTGAGAACCTCGTAGGGGTTCCGGTTGATGAGGGGATTCTCGATGACTACCCTGAGTGGCTGTTCAACTACAGGAACCTTGAGATGATAGTCCAAATCTTCGAGAAGCTCAGGAAGAGGGGCATGGAAAAGGAGAAAGCTCTTGAAACCGCGATCTTTGTTAATCTCGGCTTTGTGCCATCTGAATTCGAGGGGCTGGACGACGGGATTAGACCCTCAAAGCCCTGAAGTAAGCCTTAACAGCTTCTCGGAACTCCGGCTTGTGCTTCCCCAGCGCGGCGTTTGCAAGCTCTTTCAGTTCTCCCTCTGCGAGATAGCTGAGGAGAAGTCCTTCGTCCACCGTAAGCTCTTCCACGAATTTGGAACCCCTGAGGAACTCCTCCCTGCTTTTGGCCCTTTCGTGCAGTTCCCTCAGCTTCTCCAGATACGGCTCGACCCTCTCGGACCTTCTCTTGAACTCCAGCCAGTTCACGGTGAGCCTCTCCCCAGGGCTAACGTATCTCCCCGGGCTCTCGAGGTATGGCCTGAGGCGCTCCCCCAGCTTCGAGCCGAGCATCTTTCTCCTGAAGCCCTCGATGGAGTCATAGTTATCGTTCAGCCGTTTCCTGTCCACCATGTCCAAGGCATCGAAGAGCGCTATGGAGGTGAGGTAACACAGGGCCGCGAAGGGAACCTTTGGGAGGATTATGAAGCCCCTTCCCACCTTGACCTTCTCGCCCTCCCTTCTCTCAAGCCCCTCTAAGAGCATTCCGAGGGGATAGCTGAGGCTCTTCACGCAGAACTCAAGTTCGTCCATGCCATCACCGCCCAAGGTTATTCGGCAACACTAAAAGAATTTCGTCAGGTTTTTAGGCCCTTTGCGGTTCGATTCACATGGGTGGGAGAATGAACTGGGTAGAAATAGACGGCTCCTACGGCGAGGGCGGGGGACAGATCCTGAGGACGAGCGTTGCTCTCTCGGTAATCACCGGAAAGCCGGTCAGGATTTACAACATCCGCGCCAACAGGCCGAATCCCGGCTTGAGGCCACAGCACCTCCACGGGATTTTAGCGTTGAAGGAGCTGAGCAACGCGAGGGTTAAGGGCGCTCAGGTCGGCTCAACGGTTCTTGAGTTCGTTCCCGGGAAGGCCAGGGCCAAGCACGTCCGCGTTCCGATAAAGACGGCCGGGAGCGTAACTCTTGTCCTCCAGGCCCTGCTTCCGGCGATGGCCTTCACCGGGGGAAGCTTCGAGGTAACCGGGGGAACCGACGTCCCCTGGAGCCCGCCGGTGGACTACCTCAGGAACGTTACGCTCTTCGCGCTGGAGAAGATGGGTCTTAAAGTTGAACTCGAAATCAGGCGGAGGGGTCACTACCCGAAGGGCGGCGGGCTGGTCACCGGAAGGGTCGAGCCCTGGGAGGAGAGGAAACCCCTGAAGGCCCTCGAGTGGAGCAGAATAGAGCGCTTCGCCGGAATAAGCCACGCCACCAACCTTCCTTCTCACGTCGCCGAGAGGCAGGCAAAGGCAGCCGAGGAGAGGCTGAGGGAGCTCTACGGCGTCCCGGTGGAAATTGAGACTGAACTTTCCCGCTCGCTCGGGCCGGGGAGCGGTATCGTCGTCTGGGCCGAGACCGATAAGTTAAGGCTCGGCGGCGACGCCCTCGGCAAGCGCGGGAAGCCGGCTGAGGTCGTCGGAGGAGAGGCAGCCGACGAGCTGATAGCACAGCTGACGCCCGGGAAGGCCGCTGATAGGTTCCTCGGCGACCAGCTGATACCGTTTTTGGCCTTTGCAGGCGGCGAGCTTGGGGTGGCGGAGGTTACCAACCACCTTGTCACCAACGTCTGGGTGGTTGAGCGGTTCCTGGGCAAGATCTTCGAGGTCGAGGGTGAAATCGGTGAACCCGGAATTGTGAGGGTGGTGAAGCGGGCAGAGTCCTGATTTCCTCTTTACTCTTCCAGCTCCACCCCGTAGACCTTCTCCGGGTTCTCGACGTGAATCTTGTAGACGTCCTCCTCGGTGAAGAGGCCGTTCTGAAGGAAGGCCTTAGTCCTCTTCGGCACGGTCTTCGGCCCGAGAACAGCCCCGGGACGGCGCTTGTCGTCTATGTAGTCGGTCTCCATCATGAACCTGTTGCCCTGCTTTATCGCCTCTTCGATGTTCTTCCTGCTCGCTATGATGCTCGGGAAGACGCCGACTTCCTCGGCGACCTTCACCAGCGGCGGCGAGAAGTGCTTTACCACCTTGTACGGCTTTATCCCGACCTCCCTCACGTACTCGCCGAGCTCCATGAACTTCTCCTCGTCGAAGCTCTCCGTGTGGAGCTGGACCGCGCAGTCGGCTTCCTTGGCAAGGCTCATCCCGTACTTCATCAGCTCTATGCTTGCCTCCCAGATTTCCTCGCTTACCTCGTAGTGGGGCCTGCCTATTTCGCCTATCGCTATGGCCTTCCCTTCCAGGCAAAGTCTCTGGACGTATTCGAGGGCCTTCATGACCTCGTTTTTGGCATAGTTTAGGCCCCTCTGCTCGGCCAGGTAGACGAACTCCGCGGGGTGAACGCCGACGACGGCATAGGCTTTAACCGGCGTTTCTCGGTTGATTTTCTCGACGAGCTCGATATGGAAATCCATCGCCTTGATGAAGTCCTCGGCCCTTAGACCTTGGAAGCCGTAGTCGTGGGCCGTCTTGTAGACAACCACCAGGTGGGTTCCTCCGGCCCTGTGGAACTGCTTGATGGCCTCAAGGAAAAGGCCCTTGAATGGGTCAACATGAAAGTGGTCGTCGAGGATTATCATACAATCACCTCACGAGCGGTAGACGTTGAGGACCTCCCCCGTCTTGACCTCCATATGCCCCTCGAGGAGCAGGGCCACCTCGTCGCCCCCGACGGCGAAGTCTATCTTCCTGTTCTGGATGTATATCTCCCTTATGAGCGCCACGTTCTTGCCCTTTAGCTTGTAGCCCGGGTATATGAGTCCCTCCTTCACTATCCCCGCGAGAACCTGCTTTCCGAGGACGTAGGTGACGCCGGCGACGATGAACTTTCCCACCGGCTCGCGGGATACGACCTCAACCTCACCCTTCTTTCTGAACCTGTCGAGTATCCCCATCGGGCTCCCCCAGAAAAAAGAGGGGCGGGAGGATAAAAGCTTTGCCGCTCAGAGCTTCGCGAAATGCACCGAGCAGGAGATGCAGGGGTCAAAGGCCCTTACCGTCTCCTCAAGCCTCCCGAGCATTTCCTCCTCTGGAACCTCGCCGTAAAGCTCCCTCGCCTCCCAGAGGAGCGCGCGCTCCATCATCGCGTGGTTCAGCGCGGTTGGGGTTATTATGTTGGAGTAGGATATGCTTCCGTTTCCGTCTATCCTGTAGTGGTGAATGAGCACGCCTCTGGGCGCCTCCACGTAGCCTATCCCCTCGCCCTCCCTGGCTTCAACAGGGACGTTCTCCCTTTCGATGCCCCCATCGAGGAGGGTCTTCGCTATCTCTTTCGCCCGTTCGAGGGAGTAAACCAGCTCTATCGCCTGGGCAAGGTTGTTGTAGCTGACGTAGCCGGTCTCCAGTTTTTCCCTGTGCTCCTCGAAGAGCCGCCTGGCAAGGGGCGTTAGGGAATCCCCCTTCAGGAGGAGCCTTGCGAGCGATCCCACGAGGAAGGGTCTTCCGTTGTAGAGGCTCTGCTTCGCAAAGCTGTAAACGAGTGGGCGCTCCTCTATCCGCTCGGTGTAGTGGAAGTTCTTCTCGATGTTTGAGATAAGGGATTCCCCCGTGAGGTAACCGTCGGTCGCCACAAAGAGCTCTGCCTTTCCGCCGTAGGGCCCTATCTCTGAGAAGAGTCGAACCGAGCGCCTGGCTATTGTCAGCAATCCATCCGCTTCCCTTTCTACCGCTTCCAGCTCCTCGGGGAGGGGCCACCTGCCGAAGCCGCCTGGCTTGACGTTTATACCGTGTATCTCCCGGCCGCCCACCATGACCCTTATCCTGTTCCCGAAGGACTTGAGGGCCAGGCCTTCCTTTACAAGCTCTCCGTGCTTCGTGGCCATTCTTATGGCGTCCGGATAGCCGAACAGGTCGGGGGCAACTAGGAGGTAGAGGTGGAGGGAGTGGCTCTCAAGGAACTCTCCTATCAGGCCAAGCTCCCTGATGAGCTGAATCTCCTCCGGAACCTCCACGCCGAAAGCCCTCTCAATGCCCAGAACCGAGGCGACGCTGTGGGAGAGGTAGCAGATGGCACATATCCTCGCTTCGAGATCGGGCACGTCGTAGTAATGCCTGCCAAGGGTTAGAAGCTCAAAAAAGCGCGGCCCCTCGATGATCTTAAGCCTGACGTCCTTTACCTCCCCGTCCTCTATGACGATCTCCGCCTTGCCGTTGCCCTCCACGCGGGTGAACTCCCTAGTCTCGATGATCATGGCTCCCACCTCGCGAAGGTCTTGAACTTCCTTATGATGTATTCGTCATCGTAGCCGAGCTCCCTGAGTACCTCGTATTCGCCCGCAGGGTTCACTTCTCCGGGCAGCGGACCGCGGCAGCCGATGCATCCCAGACCCGAGCGCACGCAGACGGCGTTGCAGCCGCCGTAGGTTATCGGGCCGAGGCAGGGAAGGCCCTTCTTCACCAGCACGCACTCGTATTCATTGAGCTTGCACTCGAGGCAGACAGGATAGTCTTTTTTAACGGGCTCGATGCCCTTGGCGATGTCCAGGAGCACTTGATAGACCTCGTTCTTGTCGTAAGGACAGCCCGGGAGCGCGAAATCAACTGCCACGTACTCCACCACCGGCTTTGAATCGAGGGCACGCATCGGATTGCCTTCATCTCCGTAAACGGCCTTCAGCTTTTCTCTGATTGGCAGTTCAACGCTGGCCTGAACTGAGCCGTGTGTTGCGCAGGTTCCGAGTGCTATCAGGTAATCGGAGTGGTTCCTCGCCTCCTTGAGCAGGTTCAGGTCGCGCTGGGTCGAGACCGTTCCGGTAACGAGGGCGACGTCGTAGTGGTTCCCCTCGCGCAGACTGGTTGCCATGTGGAACTCGGTTATCTCGTAGAACTCAAGGAGGTCGAAGAGCCTCTCGTAGAGGAAGAGCATGTTCAGGGCACAGCCGCCGCAGTCGGTAAGCTCGAAAACCCCCAGCTTGAGCTTGTCCATCATATCAACCCCCTCGTGGAGAGAGCGTCCCAGTAGGTGAAGACCGGGCCGTCCTGGCAGATGTACTTCATGGAGACGCTTGTTCCGACGACGCAGTGGCCGCATTTGCCGACTCCGCAGCGCATGCGCCTTTCAAGGGTCATGTAAATCCTGCCAGGTGAGAGCTTCCTGTCAAGGAGCTCCCTTATGACAAAGCGGTACATGACCGGCGGGCCGCAGATGAGGGCGTATGCCCTGTTAACGTCAAACTCCTCTCCCCTGAAGAGGTCGGTAACGACGCCTCTGCAGACCCTGTCCGAGAACCCCTGCTCTAGGTAGATGCACGATGGGCTTTCGACCTCGTAGGCCAGCTTGACCGTGCAGCCCATTGCGGAACCGTGCTTCAGGAGGTGAATTATCTCGTCGCGGAAGAGGATGTCCTCGTAGGCTTTGGTTCCGTAAAAGAGCCAGACGTGCTCGTATTTGCCGGTGTCGATGGCATACCAGAGCACCGAGCGGAGGGGAGCCATTCCAAGGCCACCTGCCACAAGAACCAGGTTCGAGCCCTCCATCTTCTCCATCGGGAAGCCGTTGCCATAGGGCCCGCGGATTCCTACTACGTCCCCTTCCTTCATCTTGTGGATGAACTTTGTCATCCTGCCCGCTTTCCTTATGCAGAGCTGGATGGGACTCCTCGTTGGGGGCGAGCACAGACTTATCGGGAACTCGCCGAAGCCCGGGACATCAACGATGACGAACTGCCCGGGCCTGAATGTGAACCTCTCGTTCAGATCTTCGTCAAGGAAGCGCAGGGTGAAGAGCTTCTCCCGCGGTGTCAGGTCCCTTACCTCAAGGATTCTCGCAGGGTGGCTTTCGTAGGGATTCATTCCAGAGACCCCCTTATTTCGTCGAGGACTTTAACGTGCTCTATCTTCGCCGGGCAGAACTCGTCGCAGCGACCGCAGCCGACGCAGTTGTAGCCCGAGGAGGGGTCAAAGTAGCTCTTGCAGTAGTAGCGGTGCCTGAAGCGGTCCAACCGCGTGGGCCTGAAGTTATGGCCTCCAGCAACGAGTCCGTGGTTCTCCATGAAGCAGGAGTCGTAGCGTCTCTCCCTCACCGCGCTGTAGGCGTCGACCCAGCGGTCGCAGACCTCGTAGCAGCGGCAGGTCGGACAGACCATGTTACAGTTGCCGCAGGCGAGACAGATGTCCGCGTACTTCTTCCACACCGGGCTGTTGTATGCCAAATCGAGCATGTCGGCGAGGCCTTCCTGCGGAAGCTCCTTTTGAAAGGAGTTGGCGCGCCTCTCCTCGAACTCCTTGAAGTTGGCGAGGTCTTCGTCGGTCACCTCCTCGAACAGCTCACCGTTCTCCCAGACTATCTCGTGGCCGCGGACGCTCCCGATTCTGACCAGCCAGCCGTCGGGAAGCTCGTGGAGAAACAGATCGAAGCCGTCCATCGCGAAGTGCGTTCCGAGGCTCTTGCAGAAGCAGTACTCATCGGGCATACAGCTTATTCCTATTACTAAAGTCTTCTCGCGCCTGCTCTTGTAGTACGGATCGGCCGGCTCGTCGAGGTATACCCTGTCGAGTATCTTAAGACCGTGAATGTCACAGGAGTGGAGCCCGAAGAGAACCGTCGGTTCCGCTTCAAGGTTTTCTTCCCAGTGGCCGTTCTTCAGCCTGAGAATAGCCTCTTTGGGTCTGAAGAAAAACTTCTTCGGCGGAAGCATGGTTCTGTTGTAGTCCAGCGCTATCTCCGCCGGGTCGTGCACTTCCTGGAAAGAATAGATACCCCCTCTTTTGACCGGGGCATACACACTGCCCCAGGCCTCAAGGGACTTGAAGAACTTCCCAAAGTTTTCGGAGGGCAGTTTTATATATCTCAAGGGCATCACCGCCTTAAATGGGATTACATTTTTAAGTTTGTAAAGAATTGATTTAAGAATTTTTCAAACGAATGGTTACCAACCAGATGTTACAAACTTGTACTTTAGTGCACGCTTATAAACATTGAAGTTGAGACTCTTTTGAGAAATCCCGTGGTGATGCGAGATGGAAGCCTCGTTCGATTACATGCGCTCTTATCCGCCGGAGCCGAGTTCTCTAATCCCTCTTCTCCAGAGAACCCAGGAGCGCTTTGGCTACCTTCCCAGGGAGGCCCTTGAAGAGATTGCGAACTACCTCGGGATTCCCCTCAGCAGGGTCTACGGGGTCGCGACTTTCTACGCCCAGTTCCGCTTCGAGCCCCTCGGGAAGTACGTCGTCAAGATCTGCCACGGAACTGCCTGTCACGTCAACGGTGCCGTCAACATAGCGCAGGCCATAACCGAGGAGCTCGGGATTGAGGAGGGTCAGACGACCGGGGACGGCCTTGTAACGCTGGAGCGCGTCGCCTGCCTCGGCTGCTGCAGCCTTGCCCCGGTGATAATGATAAACGAGAAGGTCTTCGGCAAGCTGAACCCTGACAAGGTGAGGAAGCTGATGAGAAAGCTCAGGGAGGGGAAGCTCGATGTCTGAAATCAGGGCCATAGCGGTCGGCATGAACTCCTGCGGTATAGCGGCTGGAGCCAAAGAGACGTACGAGGCGATAAAGGCCGAGCTTGAGAGGAGAGACCTTGATGTGAAGCTCAAGATAGTCGGCTGCGTTGGCATGTGCTACCGCGAGCCTCTCGTGGACATCATCACCGAGGACGAGATAATCACCTACGGCCACGTCGACCCGAAGAAGGTTCCGAGGATTATAGAGGAGCACGTCATTAATGGAAAACCAGTAGAGGAGTGGGTGGTCAAGCGCGACTGGTGGGAGAACGGGGAAAGAAAGACGTGGGACGTTGACGGCTACTTTGCCAAGCAGAAGAAGATAGTGCTCGAGAATTCGGGATACATTGACCCCGAGAACATCGATGAGTACATAGCTGCTGGCGGCTACGAGGCCCTCAAAAAGGCCCTCAAGATGGAGCCCGAGGAGATCATAGACGTAATCATGAAGTCAGGCCTTAGGGGAAGGGGCGGAGCGGGCTTCCCGACGGGACTGAAGTGGAAGTTCGCCCGCGAGGCTAAAGGGGACGTCAAGTACATCGTCTGCAACGCCGACGAAGGTGACCCCGGAGCCTTCATGGACAGGAACGTCCTTGAGGGCGACCCGCACAGGGTAATAGAGGGCATGATAATTGGAGCCTACGCGATCGGAGCGACGAAGGGCTTCATCTACGTCCGCGCCGAGTACCCGCTCGCGATAAGGAGATTGAAGATAGCGCTGAAGCAGGCCCGCGAGAGGGGATTCCTCGGCGAGAACATCCTTGGCTCGGGGTTCTCCTTCGACATCGTCATCAAGGAAGGTGCCGGGGCCTTTGTCTGCGGTGAGGAAACCGCTCTGATAGCCTCGATAGAGGGCAGGCGCGGAATGCCGAGGCCGAGGCCGCCGTACCCGGCTCAAAAAGGCCTCTGGGGCAAGCCCACGAACATCAACAACGTCGAGACGTGGGCAAACGTGCCGTGGATAATAAAGCACGGCTGGGAGGCCTACGCCTCAATCGGAACGGAGAAGAGCAAAGGAACGAAGGTTTTCGCCCTCTCAGGCAAGATAAAGCACGGCGGAAACGTCGAGGTTCCGATGGGCATGACCCTGAGGGAGATACTCTACGATATCGGCGGCGGGACGAAGACTGGCAAGAAAATCAAAGCCGTCCAGCTCGGCGGTCCTTCAGGTGGCTGTATCCCGGAGTACCTCTTTGACACTCCCGTTGATTACGAGAGCGTCAACGCAACCGGTGCAATAATGGGGAGCGGCGGAATGGTGGTCATGGACGAGGACACCTGTATGGTCGATGTCGCCAAGTTCTTCCTGGACTTTACAGTGAAAGAGTCCTGCGGGAAGTGCACCTTCTGCCGCCTCGGAACAAAGAGGATGTGGGAAATCCTCGACAAGTTCACCCAGGGCAAGGCCACCGGGGAAGACCTTGAGAAGCTCGAAAGGCTCGCCTACCAGGTCAAGGCCGGCTCTCTCTGCGGCCTCGGCCAGACGGCACCAAATCCAGTTCTAACAACGCTCCGCTACTTCAGGGACGAGTACTTAGCGCACATCGAAGGAAAATGCCCGGCCAAGGTCTGCAAGCCGCTCATCAGGTACGTCATAATCGCCGACAGGTGCACCGGCTGTACGGCATGTGCGATCTTCTGCCCGGTGAAGGCGATAAGCGGCGAGAGGCTCAAGCCCCACGTCATCAACCAGGACGAGTGCATCAAGTGCGGGACCTGCTACGAGGTGTGCCGGTTCAACGCCATCGAGATAGTCGATGCGGGGGGTGAGTGAGATGGTCAAAATCATAGTCAACGGTAAAGAGCTTGAAGCTCCCGAGGGAAAGCCGCTCATAGACTTCCTGCGTGAAATCGGGGAGCACATCCCGGGCTTCTGCTACACGAACGAACTCGACCCCTACGGCTCGTGCAGGCTCTGTCTCGTTTCAACGCCCAGAGGAGTGACAACCTCGTGCACGCTCAAACCAATGGAGGGGCTGAAGATAGAGACCCTCAGCGATGAAGTCGTTTCAATGAGAAAGACCGCGCTGGAGCTCATCCTCTCGGATCACTACGGCGACTGCATCGGCCCATGTCAGGACGGCTGTCCGGCGCACAGCGATGTTCAGGGCTATCTGGCGCTCATAGCGATGGGCAAATACCACGAGGCTGTTAAGCTGATGAAGGAGAAGTACATCCTTCCGGCGGTTCTTGGAAGGGTCTGCCCTGCCTTCTGTGAGGAGGCCTGCCGGAGGAACCTCGTGGATGAACCCCTGGCGATAAGGCAGCTCAAACGTTTTGCCGCCGACTACGACCTCGAGCACGGCCCGTGGATGCCGGAGATACCGCCCTCGACTGGAAAGAGGATAGCCGTCGTCGGCGGGGGACCAGCTGGCCTCGCCTGCGCCTATTACCTCAGGACCATGGGGCACGAGGTTACGATAATCGAGGCCATGCCCGAGCTCGGCGGAATGATGCGCTACGGGATTCCGCCCTACAGGCTCCCGAGGGACGTTCTCGACAGAGACATTGCGACGGTGATGAACACGGGCATCGAGGTGAAAACAAACACCGCCCTCGGAAGGGACGTTACCCTCGAAGAGCTCCGCGAGAGCTATGATGCCGTCTTCCTCGGCGTCGGTGCCTGGAGAAGCAGAAAGATGGGAATTCCGGGCGAGGAGCTTGAAGGCGTCATGCACGGCATAGAGTTCCTCCGGAAGGTCAACATGGGCGAAAAGGTCGAGCTCGGCGAGCGCGTCATAGTTGTCGGAGGCGGAAACACCGCGATGGACGTGGCGAGGACGGCTTTAAGGCTCGGTGCAAAGGTTACCGTCGTCTACAGGCGCTCAAAGGCCGAGATGCCCGCCAACGAGAGGGAAGTCGAGGAGGCGATGGAGGAAGGCGTTGAGTTCATGTTCCTCACCAACCCGGTCAGAATCCTTGGGGACGGCAGAGTCGAGGAAGTCGAGCTGGTGAAGATGAAGCTCGGCGAGCCGGATTCGAGCGGCAGGAGGAGGCCGATACCGATAGAGGGTTCGGAGTTCCGCGTTAAGGCCGACAACGTTATCCTCGCCATAGGTCAGTACTGCGACGAGGGGTTCCTGAATAGCCTTGGCATTGAGGCGAAGCGCGGAAAGGCTGTAGTTGATGAGGTGACACTTCAGACGAGTATTCCTGGGGTCTTCGCCGGCGGCGATCTCGTTCTCGGACCCTCAACGGTTATCGAGAGTATCGCAACCGGAAGAAGGGCCGCGATAATGATAGACCTCTACCTCAAGGGCAAGCTTGACAAGGCTAAGGCCGTGCTTACCGAGCCTGAGAAGCACATAGAGGAGGTCCTCAGCGACGACGACCTGTATAGGGTTCTCTTTGACCTCAGGCCCTACAACCACTGGAAGAGGGTCACGGAGAAGGACTACGAGGGTGTTGAAAGAAAGCCGAGGGCGAAGGTGAAGCTCCTTGAACCGGAAAGGAGGAAGAAGACCTTCGATGAGGTCGAGCCGGCCTTGAGTGAGGAGGAGGTTCTGAAGGAAGCCCAGCGCTGTATGAGCTGCGGCTGTATGGAGGTCTTCCGCTGCAAGCTGAGGGAGTATGCCACGCTCTACGGTGCCGAACAGCACGCCTTTGAGGGCGAGGGGAACAAGTTCGAAATAGACGAGAGCCATCAGTGGGTGACGCTCGACAACAACAAGTGCGTCCTCTGCGGCCAGTGCGTCCGCTTTACCCATGAGGTCGCTGGAGAGGGCGTCCTTGACTACCTGTTCAGGGGCTTTGCCACGAGAATCGGGCCTCCGCTCGGCGATAAGATGGCCGACCTAAGGGGGAGCTTCATCGGTGAGCTTGCCGACGTCTGTCCGGTAGGGGCTATAACCGAGAAGCTCCCCTTCGTCAAGCCCGGCCCGTGGAAGACGAAGCCGGTAAAGACCGTCTGCAACGGCTGCTCCTTCGCCTGCGAGATGAACGTGGAGGTCTACGACGGCATGCTCGTCAGGGCATCGAGCATAGCTGACTCATGGAACAGGCATATCTGCGACCACTGCAGGTTTGACAGGCCCTGGGCCGAGGATTTAACCCAGCCGCTCCTCAACGGAAAGCCCGTAAGCTGGGAGGAGGCAAAGCGCTTCATAGCTGAGAGGAGCTACGCCCTTATCCTGAGTCCCGACTTAACCAACGAGGAGATTGCCTTCCTGAAGGCCTTCGCCGAGCGGAAGGGGGTTACCATAGGCTCAACAGCGAGTGGAAGCCCCTCGACGGCTACGCTGGAGGACGTCAGAAACGCCAAGAGGGTTCTCCTGAAGGCCGACCCGGAGAAGTTCCCGCTCCTCAAGATACTGCTGAGGGGGAAGGAAATCGTTGAGGAGAACTATGATCTGGCTGTGCTCGAGGGCCCGGCGGAGCCGCTCGAAGTGCCAACACTGATCCTGCACGAAGGCGTCAACGCGGCCGGACTGCTGAAGGCCGGCGTTAAGGGAATCCCGGAGAGTGAAGCTTACGTGGTCATAGGCAGGCCGGGGAAGGAGCTACCTGGTGACGTCCTCGTGATTCCGGCCGGAGTGTGGGCGGAGAAGAGCGGAACGGTAACGAACGCCCTCGGAATGGAGCTGAAAATGGAGAGTGCGAGGGAGGGCTACTCGCCGCTGGGCCTTTTTGAGTGATTTTTGTCTTTACCCCTCCACTTTCTTCCGGACCTTTCCGGGATAGGTAGGTTCTGGCTTAGTCCTCTGGAACCCGTCTGGAAGTTGGAAATGCTCTCCGAAGTTTTTAAATAGCATAATGACGATTATATAATCATGATTACGCAAAAGTTCGTTGACAGGGAGGAGGAAATCGCGACCCTGCGGAGGGCATTTGAAAGGGGCGCCCTCATTGTGGTCTACGGAAGGAGGCGAGTCGGGAAGACGCGGCTTCTCATCGAGGCCTCGAAGGGCTTCGAAACCCTCTACCACCTGTGCAAGGAGGAAGAGCCGAGGGAAACCTTAAAGTCCCTCAACGCAAAGCTCTTCTCGCTGACGGGGGATGACTCTCTCCTCAGACACCCGGTCAGCTCCTTCGAGGAGTTTTTTGAGCGGCTTCCCGAAGGAGTCGTGGTGATATTCGACGAGTTTCAGGTGCTGGTCAGGAACCACCCGAGAATCCTCGGCGTCCTGCAGGAGTACTGGGACTTCGGGGGGAAGGGCAGCCTTGTCCTCTGCGGCTCAAGCGTCTCGATGATGGAGGAGCTGACCTCCTACGGGAGCCCGATCTACGGCAGGAGGACGCTCTCCCTGAAGGTTCAGCCCTTAAAGTTCCGCCACGTGGGGGAGTTCTTCCCGGGTTACAGCCTCGAAGATGACGTCAAGGTTTACGGCGCGGTGGGCGGTGTTCCGGAGTACCTCCTCCGCCTCGACCCCTCGCTTCCGCCTGAAGAGAACGTACGGAGAGAGTTCTTTGGCAGGGGTTTTCTCTACGAGGAAGCTGAGTACCTGCTCCGCTACGAGCTCAGGGATTTGAGCACCTACAACACGATACTTGAGGCAATAAGCTACGGCTACCGCTCATTCAACGAGCTGAAGACCGCGACGGAAATTGACGGCTCGAAGCTGACCCGCTACCTGAGCATACTGATAAACCTCGGCATCGTTGGGAGGGAACTGCCGGTCACGGCCACGGCAAAGAAGAGGCGGAGGAACTCCCGCTACTTCATAAAGGACAACTACTTTGCCTTCTACTACACCTTCGTCCACCCATTCAAGGAGGAAATCGAGCTCGGCATTCCGGATGTGGCTATTGAACATTTCGAGCGGAGCTTCAACCGCTACCTCGGCTTCACCTTCGAGGGCATCGCCAGGGAGTTCCTCCTGGAGATGAACAGGGCCGGAAAGTTACCGTTCAGGTTCACCAAAATAGGCCGCTGGTGGCACAGAGGAGAAGAAATCGATTTAGTGGCTCTGAACGAGAGGGAGAGGAAGGCGCTGTTTGTGGAGGTGAAGTGGAAAAGCCTGAGGGAGAGGGAAGCACGTGGGATTTTGAAGGACCTTGAAAGAAAGGCTGGGCTTGTGGGTCTTGATGGGTGGGAGAAGAACTATGGCTTGGTGGCGAGGAGGATTAAAGACAAAGAGAAGCTGAGGGAAGATGGCTACTTCGCCTGGGATTTGGGGGACTTCGAAAGGCTGAAAGGGGCGGAGGGGCTCTGAGTTTTCGAAACGTTTGCCCCTCAGATCACCGCCGGAACGCCCGGAATCCTCGGGAACGGCTGAACCTCGGCTATGTGCTTTGCCCCCACCATGTAGCGGATCAGCCTCTCGACGCCAATTCCTGCCCCGGCGCTCGGCCTCAGCAGGCCGGCTTTGGCCACCTCCAGGTAGGGTCTGAAAGCATCGAGGCTTATGCCGGCTCTCTTCATCTTCCTGACGATGACCTCGTACTCCCACTCCCTCTCGCCGCCGCTCGAAACTTCACCGTAGCCCTCCGGCAGGTAGAGGTCGTAGTTCCTGAAGTGGCCGGGTCTTTCCGGGTCCTCCCTGTCGTAGAACTCCCTTTCGATGTCCGTGACCCAGAAAGGTTCCTTCATAACCCTGCTGGCCTCGTCCTCATCTCCGAACTCCGCCTTTATCTCCTCCAGCGTGAAGCGCTTGAAGGGCGGCCTGACCCTGGGCACCTCCCTCTCGAGGCCCCAGCCCCTGGCCTCCTTGAACAGTCCGCTTATAAGACCCTCGATGAGCCCCATCACATCGTCCATACTTGCATAGGCCATCTCAAAGTCCAGCTGGGTGAACTCGTAGGCGTGCCTGCCGTCGTCTGCCGAGCGACCTTCAAGCCTGATGTTGGGCGAGAGGACGAAGAGCCTATCGATGCCCATCGCAACTGCCATCTGCTTGTGGAGTATCATGCTGTGGGTCAGCCTCAGCCTGGAACCATAGACCTCGACTTCGGGCGGCTTCAGCGCCTCTTCCGCCGCTGGATCCGGCCAGAGGGGGTCGGTTATGGAGCTGAGCATGACCGGAAGGAGCCACTTGAAGCCCTGGCTCACCATGTATCTTGTCATATAGTCAACCATTCTCGTCTGAACTTCCATAACTGGTTCAATTTTTCTGGTCACAATTTGGAGAGCGTTCATGTTTATCACCTGATTTCTGTCACTGACTTTTTCCTTTATGGCCTTTGTGCAAAAACTTTTGGATTTTGGGCAAGATATGACATTTAATTCCGGCCCTTTTTGGATATATGACAGTATACTGGGCTTTGTTTGACGTTCATCAAAGCCCTGCGGCGATAGCGTTATAACGCCCGCTGAGAACCCTGTATGGTGGTAAAGCATGGGAGTGTACATATTCACACCTGAGGACCTGATCCGCTACGGCGCCGCAACAGAGGAGCAGTTTGAGGTTCTGAAGAACGCGATTCTCTCCAAGAAGGACATCCTCGTGGTTGGTTCCAGCCGCTCCGGAAAGACCAAGCTGGTTGAGGCGCTGATGCACTTCATACCCGGCGACTGGAAGGTGGCCGTTATAACCGCCTACGGGGAGTTCAAGCCCTTCAAACCGAACATCGTTGTGGTGGATACTCAGTTCGACAGCCAGCCCCTGGAGAGGCGCACATCAAAGGTCATCTCAAAAATCAAGGCACTGAACCCGGACTACGTGGTCATAGACACCCTTCACACGGTAGATGTCGCGAGGATATTCCGCGAGCTTATAGACGACTACGCATTCATAGTGACCTCCCTTGCGCTGACCGACGACATAAAGGGCGAGGTTAAGCACTGGCTCCGCATAGACGACGAGACCTTTGACAAGTTCGACATAGTCGTCGAGCTCAAGAGGGACTTCAGGACAGGCAGAAAGAGCATAAACCGCATCTATGAGGTAAAGAACGGGGAGCTCAGGCCCGTTATTTAGAGCGTCCTTTCAGCCACTCCTTTACCTTTCCCCAGCCGTTATGGATTTCGTTTCTGACCTTCCTCTGCCGTTCTCTTGTAAAGTAGCCCTTCCTCCAGGCCGCGAACATCACCCCGTTGAATGCCAGGGTCGCCACTATGGCCAGGAAGAGGGAGTCGAAGGTTATGCCGGCCATCGAGTACTGGGTTCTCCTGAACATTCCGAGGGCAACGTAGTCGTCCGGGGTCATGTGCCTCATGGGGAGCACGACCCTCTCCGTCCCGTTTTCGGGCAGGAGGGACAGCATGTGGTTCCAGGTAACCACGTAGACCTTCACGTGCGTTCCGTTGACGGCGCAGTCGGGGACGACCGTGTTCTCCTCGATCCAGAGGCAGCTGCCATTATCGAGGAGCTGTCCGTTGACGTTGGTGTGTCCGTAGGTCTGGAAGTAGAAGGTTCCATTGTCCGGGTTCACCTTTACTACCTCTATGTCCTGCGTCGCCCCGCCGTAGACGAGGCCGCGGAAGAAGCGGTAGAGCTTGTCTATGAGCGAGTTGCTGAAGTACTCGTCCTCCCAGACGATGTAATAGTAGATGACGCCGTCGTAGTCCACCATGTAGAGGATTCCGACGGGCTTGTCGTCCGGGGCGGTGTAGACAACGGGGGTGTACTGATCTACCTTGTCGCTTTCTCCGGGCAGGTAGCCCTCCATGGAGTAGCCGCTCGAAGCTAAGCCGACGAACCAGAATATGAGGAAGTTGAGAACGAGCCACGTGGTTATCCATCTCTTCGATATCATGCCCCTCACTGGAATAAAGGGAAAGGGGCTCAGCCCTTAAGCTTTTCTATGACCTCGCGGAGGTTGGCGAGCATTTCCTCGATGTCCTCGAAGGTCATGTAGCCCATGTTTCCAATGCGGAAGGTTCTTTCGGCGACGCTTCCGTAGCCCTTGGCCAGCTCGAAGCCGCGCTCGCGCATCGCGTTGTAGACGTCGACACCCTTCATTCCTTCGGGGACGACGACGGCTGTAATGGTCGGGCTCTCGTAGCCGGGCTCGGCGAGTATCCCAAGCCCCATCTCCTTGACTCCCTCGCGTATCATCTCGCTCCTCTTCCTGTACATGTCGAGCCAAGCCTCTTTGCCGCCCATCTTCTCAACAATGCGGAGCACGACGTTGAGACCAAACACCTGCGGGAGCGGCGGAGTTGAGGGCGTTCCCTTCTTTTTCTCGTTGAACTTCTTGTAGAGCGGAAGGTCGAAGTACCAGCCGCGCTCGGGCATCTTCTCCGCTATCTCAAAGACCCTCTCGCTGACGGCAGCAACAGCTAACCCCGGCGGGACGCCGAAGGCCTTCTGCGAGCTGGCGAATATCATGTCGAGGCCCCACTCGTCAAACTTTATGTCTGCACCGCCCATCGCGGAAACAGCGTCGACGAAGAGCAGCTTGTCGTGCTCGTGGACGACCTTTGCCAGCTCGGGGAGCGGGTTCAGCACGCCGGTCGAGGTCTCGTTGTAGGTTATGGTTACCGCAACGACGTCGGGGTTCTTTCTCAAAGCCTCGTCGAGCTCCTCCGGCTTGATAGCTTTTCCCGGCTCCTTCTCGAGGATTATCGCTCTCCTTCCATTGGCCTCGACGACGTCTGCAAAGCGTTTTCCGAAGGCGCCAATGACGGTGACGAGAACTTTTCCGCCGTGAGGAACCGTGTTCCTGACCGCGGCCTCCATGAAGCCTGTACCGGAGCTGGGGAAGAGTATTATCTCGCCTTTCTCAGCTTCAAGGAACTTCCTGAGCCTCTCAAGGGTGTCAACGTGAACGGCCTTTGCCTCAGCAGAGCGGTGGCTGAACATCTGGACGCTCATTATCGCGAGAACCTCGGGGAAGCAGGCAACGGGTCCGGCGGTGAAGAGCTTGTACTTTGGCTTGACGAGCTCGTACAGCTCCCTGTAGGCTTCTTCATACTCCATTTCGAACCTGAGTTCCATCAACATCACCTCGGCGGGAGTTGAGCCGGGATCTATAAAAGGGTTCTCCCAGGCTTTGCGGGGGGTTTCTGAAGCTTTTTCCGTTGCCCGTGAACATAAATGAAAAGTTTTCAACCCTACTAAGACTTTTAAAAGCTACGCCCTAACGCTTAGAAGGTGGTCTGATGGAACGGAGACGCCTGGCTGGGATAGTCCTGCTCATCATTTCGGCCTTCACGGGGACGATAGCCTTCCGCCTGGCAACGCCTGCGATAGCCTTCTACACCCGTGACGTGCTCCAGGCTTCCATGCTCTCAATCTCGATAGTCTCGATGTCCTTCGTGCTCGCGAGGGCATTTTCGTCGATATTCGGGGGATGGTTCCTCGAGAGGGGGAAAAGGCTCGTCTACATAGGGGCCATTGCCATGATGGGAAATGCAATAGCCGTTCAGCTCTACCCCCTCACCTCGAGCTGGCTTCAGGTCGCCGGGATAAAGCTCCTGAACGGCTTCCTCAACGGTCTGAGCTGGCCGATGGCGCAGTTTGTAATAGCCGTTGCCACACCCAAGGAGATAAGGGCGAGGGTAACTGCCGTGTATTTCTTCTTCGGGAGCATAGCCTCCCTCCTCGGGAACTACGTCTACGCCTACACCATAGACCTGGGACTTGGAGGCCAGATGTGGATTTCCTCGGTCTTCTTTGTCCTCACTGGCCTGATAATGGTTGCCAGCTACGCTCTCCTCTACGGGCTGATAACGCCGAGGAGAAAGGAAACCCCCGGTGGAGAGGGGCCGAGCCTCGACCCGAAGAGGATTTTGATAATCGCATCGCTGATGGCGGTAATAGTTGCCTTCACCTCCGGCGAGATAACCTACGTCTACGTCTCCGAGGCCCTCGGGCTGGAGAAGGCAAGGACGGCCACGCTCATCGGCTGGGCTGGCTTTCTCTCCGCGATGCTGAGCTACTTCGCTTCCTGGCTCGCCGACGTCAGGAGCGAGAGGAGAATGGTCCTGCTCACCTCCATTATGGCGGCGGTTTCTCCGCTTCTGGCGGCCGTGAAGACAGCTCCTACGGTTTTCCTGGGGATATTCCTTGCTCTCTTTGCCTTCCAGAGCTTCAGGCCGATATCGAGAAAGGTTCTCGCTTCCTACCACCGCTCCTCCCTCGCGATAGGAGGGGTAAACGCGGTTCAGAACCTATCGACCTTCCTAGGCGGCATGCTCTTCGGCTTTGCCTATTCCCTCGGCGAGCTCCACGGTGCTGTAACGCTCAACCTCGCCCTGCTGGCGTTTCTTCCGGTGTCAGTGGCACTGCTCTGGCAGAGCGTTAAGCTTAAAGGTCGTGGCAAATAATCCCTGATGAGAGCAAGCGCTCCAAAACTTTTATAAAAGCGAGGTCAAGCTAAGTTTAGGCTTAGCTTACGCTCATTTGGAGGTGAGATAATGGGACTGAGACCAGCCAAGATTGATAGGGACGTTGATAAGCCCGCTTACACGAGGAGGGAGTACATACGCGGCGCGCCCGGACCGAAGATAACGATCTTCGACATGGGCAACCTCTCAGCCGAGTTTGAATACGAGGTCAGCCTTCACGCCGAGCAGGCCATGCAGATAAGGCAGAACGCCCTTGAGGCCATTCGTATCCAGGTGAACAGGTACCTCCAGAAGAACGTCGGAAGGAGCAACTACCACTTCAAGATCCGCGTTTACCCGTTCCAGGTGCTTAGGGAGAACCCTATGGCAACCGGAAGAAAGGCCGACCGTTACGGAAACGGTATGCGCAGGCCCTTCGGAAAGCCGATTGGCCTTGCCGCCCGCGTCAAGAAGGACCAGAAGATACTCACCGTCTGGGTGAACGAGAACCACCTCAAGTTTGCCCTCGGTGCCATGCACAGGGCCAAGATGAAGCTCCCCTACAGCGCTTACTTCAGGATATACGACAAGGAAGGCAACGACGTCACCACCAAGGTCCTCTCCACGATGAAGCGCTGAATCATTTTTCCCTATTATCTTGCCCTTTTCTCTGTTGTGATTCCAGGATTGGTGTGCGTTTGTCATATACTCATAATGATTATTAACGATGCCGTCCAAATTAGGTCGGTGGGACGATGGTAAGTTCCGACTTTAAGGCCATGCTCCTCAAGCTCGGCGTCCCGGAGGAGCGCCTTAACGTTCTGGAGGGCAAGGGCGGCATAGTTGAGGACGAATTTGGGGGCATCAGGTACGTTCGCTTCCGCGACTCCGCCAGGGGCTTCCGGCGCGGGACGGTGGTCTTTGAGAACGGCGACGTTGTTTTGGGCTTCCCCCACATAAAGCGCATCGTTCAGCTGGAGAACGGAATAAGGCGAGTCTTCAAGGGCAGACCCTTCTACGTCGAAGAGAAGGTGGACGGCTACAACGTGCGCGTCGTGAAGGTGAAGGATAAGATTCTTGCCCTCACGAGGGGTGGTTTTGTCTGCCCCTTCACGACGGAGAGAATACTCGACTTCGTGAACGAGGAGTTCTTCAGGGACTACCCGAACCTCGTCCTGGCGGGAGAGATGGCCGGACCGGAGAGTCCGTACATTGTCGAGGGACCCCCATACGTTAAGGAGGACATCCGGTTCTTCCTCTTTGACATACAGGAGAAGGGAACGGGGCGGAGCCTTCCAGTGGAGGAGAGGCTCAAGTTGGCTGAGGAGTACGGTATCGAGCACGTTGAGACCTTCGGCGTCTACGACCGCTCGAAAATCGACGAGCTGTACGAGCTAATCGAGAGGCTCAGCCGCGAGAGGAGGGAGGGCATCGTCATGAAAACACCCGACATGAAGAGAATCGCGAAATACGTCACCCCCTACGCCAACATAAACGACATCAGGATAGGCTCCCACATATTCTTTGACCTTCCTCATGGTTACTTCATGGGGAGGATTAAACGCCTCGCCTTTTACCTGGCCGAGAGGAAGGTGAAGGGGGAGGAGTTCGACGGGTACGCCAGGGCCCTTGGAAAGGCCCTCCTAGGGCCCTTCGTCGAGAGCATCCACGAGGTTGCCAGCGGCGGCGAGGTCGAGGAGGTCTTCACGGTGCGGGTGAAGAGCATCAGCACCGCACATAAGATGGTGACCCACTTCGAGAGGCTTGGGGTCAGGATACACATCGAGGACATCGAGGACCTGAAGAACGGCTACTGGAAGATAACCTTCAAGCGCGTTTATCCCGACGCCACGCGGGAGATGAGGGAGCTGTGGAATGGTTTGGCGTTTGTGGACTGAGATATTATCTGAGTGAAGATTATCCCGGGGAAGATAATCTTTATTTTAACTTGTACCCCCGCAAGCTACTCGTGGGGATACAAGTTGAGTTTACACATTTTTGCCCCATATTATAAGCTTTGAAACATCTTCCTGGCAGGGGAGCTGTTGGGACAACGGTTGCTTCTGTAAATTCCGCCAAAAGCCTGTGGCTCTTCACAACGTGAAGTCTGCTTTGCAAAAAAGTTTCACACCATCAACACCAAAAAAGGGTGGAAGGGTTCGAAAGCCTTTTAAATAGTCTCCATAGACCCCACTTCAGCGTTGAAGTTAGCACAGCGAAGGATGACGGAAAAATGGCCTGGCACGTCTTCATTCCCGATTCGCTCCTCGAGGAAACCGACGACCCAAAAATCAGGACGTACAAGGTTGGACAGATAGCCAGGAGCTGCGCGATATTCGGCGTCGAGCACGTCTGGATATACAGGGCGGGCGGCAGGGACGGGAGGTTCATCAAGACGATCCTGGAGTACGCGGAAACGCCCCAGTACCTCAGGAAGAGGCTGTTCCCGCTGATGCCCGAGCTCAGGTACGTCGGCGTTATCCCGCCGCTGAGGACGCCCCACCACAAGCTCAAAGGCAAGCCCAGGGTTGGGGAAATCCGCGAGGGCTTCGCCTTCCGGAAGGGCAGAAGGGTCTACGCGGACATCGGCCTCGACGAGCTCGCCCTGGTGGAGGGGGACGTTGAAGGGCGCACAACCTTCAGAATCGTCTCGGTAAGGCCGCTCAGGGTAGTGCCCGCGAAGCCAGAGAAGTACTGGGGATACAGGGTGCATCTCACGAGGAAGTCACTGGCAAAAACACTTAAAAAGGCCAGGCTGGATCTGACCATCGCGACCTCAAGGAGGGGTCGCGACGTCAGGGAGGTGAAGCTTCCCCCGCTCGAGGGGGAGGTCGGATTCGTCTTCGGCTCACCGAGGAAGGGCGTGATGGAGCTCCTCGGCGAGGAGGAATATGACTTTGATCTAATCCTCAACACCGTTCCAAATCAGCGGACTAAAACAGTCCGCACCGAGGAGGCACTCCTCGCTACACTCGCGGTGTTTAATCTCATAAGGAGGGATTGAGATGGGAAAAATACACAGGCCAAGGAGAGGTTCACTGGCTTACTCCCCAAGAAAGAGGGCCAAGAGCATAGTCCCGAGAATCAGAAAGTGGCCGCAGGACAGTGAGGTCAGGATGCTTGGTTTCGCCGGCTACAAGGCCGGCATGACCCACGTCCTTATGATAGACGACAGACCAGGACTCACCAAGGGCAAGGAGATATTCATGCCGGTCACGGTAGTCGAGGTCCCGCCGCTCTTCGTCTACGGCATCAGGGCCTACAGGCAGGGCTACCTCGGACTTGAAACGGCCACCGAGGTCTGGTTCCACGAGCTCAACGATTACGTTAGGAGGCGCATAAAGACCCTGCCGAAGAACTACGACGAGGAGGCTTTCAAGGCCAAGCTCGGCCAGCTTGAGGATCTCGTCAACGACGGCGAGATAGTTGACGTCCGCCTTCTCGTCCACACCCAGCCGTGGCTCATCAAGCTCAAGAAGAAGCCCGAGGTCATGGAGTACGCCATCGGTGGCGACGACGTCAGGGCCAAGTTCGACTACGCCAAGGAGAAGATCGGCAAGGAGCTCCGCGCGAGCGAGGTTCTCCACGAGGGCGAGCTACTCGACGTCATAGCGGTGACCAAGGGCAAGGGAACCCAGGGCCCGGTCAAGCGCTGGGGTGTCAAGATACAGTTCCACAAGGCCCAGCGCGCTGGAAAGGGCAGGCACATCGGTAACCTCGGCCCGTGGCACCCGACCAGGGTCATGTGGACCGTCCCGCAGGCGGGCCAGATGGGCTTCCACCACAGGACCGAGTTCAACAAGAGACTCATAGCCATAGGCGAGAACGGCAAGCTCAAGCTCGACGAGAAGAACGAGATCGAGATCACCCCGAAGGGAGGCTTCCCGCACTACGGAATAATAAGGAGCGACTTCCTCATGATACAGGGCACCGTGCCTGGTTCCTTCAAGAGGATCATCAGGGTCAGGCCTGCCATAAGGCCGCCGAAGAAGAAGCCGCCCGTTGAGAGGCCGCAGATAACCTACGTCAGTAGGGAGTCCAAGCAGTGAGGTGAGATAGATGAAGGTTAAGGTTTTCAATCTCGAAGGCGAGCCGGTGGAGGAGATAGAGCTTCCAAAGGTCTTCAGCACTCCTTACAGGCCCGACCTCATCAGGCGTGCCGTCATCGCTTCCTGGACCCACAGGATACAGCCCCAGGGCAGGGACCCGATGGCCGGCAAGAGAAGGGTCACCGAGAACATAGGCAAGGGCCACGGAATGGCCAGGGTTGAGAGGATAAAGACCTCCCCGAGGTTTGCCGCCTTCGTGCCGTTCGCGAGGGGTGGAAGGAGAACCCACCCGCCCAAGGTCGAGAAGATCATCTGGGAGGACATCAACAAGAAGGAGCGCAGGCTCGCCATAATGAGCGCGATAGCGGCTACGGCCAACTACGACCTCGTCAGGGCCAGGGGTCACATCGTTGACAACGTCCCGCAGGTTCCGATAGTGGTCACCGACGACCTCGAGAAGGTCTTCAAGACCGCCCAGACCAGGGAGATATTCAAGAAGCTCGGCGTCTGGGACGACATCGAGAGGGCCAAGAGGAACACCAAGATAAGGGCCGGTAAGGGTAAGATGCGCGGAAGGCGCTACAAGAAGGCCAAGGGCCCGCTCATCGTCGTTGCCAAGAACGAGGGCATCGTCCAGGGCGCGAGGAACCACCCCGGCGTTGACGTGGTCACCGTTGAGAACCTCAGTGCCGAGCTCCTCGCCCCGGGAACCCACCCCGGAAGGCTCACCATATGGACGAAGGGAGCCATAGAGAGGCTTAGGGAGATTTACGGGTGATGAGAGATGGATCCGTACAAGGTCATCATCAAGCCGGTCGTCACGGAGAAGGCCGTGGCGATGATAGAGAACGAGAACAAGCTCACCTTCATAGTTGACAGGAGAGCCACCAAGCAGGACATCAAGAGGGCCGTGGAAGAGATGTTCGAGGTCAAGGTCGAGAAGGTCAACACCCTCATAACCATGAGGGGAGAGAAGAAGGCCTACGTGAAGCTCAAGCCTGAGTACAGCGCAAGTGAGGTTGCCGCAAGGATAGGATTGTTCTGACGGGGTGAGTGAGATGGGAAAGAGTTTGATCCAGCAGAGGAGAGGTAAGGGAACCACGACCTTTAGGGCCCCTTCCCATAGATACAGGGGTGCCGTCAGGTACGTTCCACTCAACATTACCAAGGAGAAGACCCTCGTCGGCAAGGTCGTCGAGATACTCCACGACCCGGGCAGGACCGCTCCGGTCGCCCGCGTCAAGTTCGAGAACGGTATGGAGAAGCTCATCATCGCCCCCGAGGGACTCCTCGTTGGCGAGGAGATAGCGATAGGCCCGAACGCCCCGATAAAGATAGGCAACACCCTTCCGCTCGCGATGATACCTGAGGGAAGCTACGTCTACGACATCGAGGGTGTTCCGGGCGATGGCGGCAAGTACGTCCGCGCTGGAGGTGCCTACGCGCTCGTCGTCAGCAGGGAGAAGGACAAGGTCATAGTCCAGCTTCCGAGCGGTGAGCTCAAGCAGTTCAAGCCCGAGTGCAGGGCCACCATAGGTGTCGTCGCCGGCGGTGGAAGGCTCGAGAAGCCAATCGTCAAGGCGGGCAAGGCCTACTACATAGCCAAGGCCAGGAACAGGTTCTGGCCGAAGCCGAGGGGTGTCAAGATGAACGCGGTGAACCACCCGCACGGTGGTAAGGAGCACCACATAGGAAGGCCGAGCACCGTTTCGAGGCGCGCTCCGCCCGGAAGGAAGGTCGGTCACATAGCCGCGAGAAGAACGGGTAGGAGGAAGTGATGAAGATGGCGAGAAAGAAGGAGTTCAGGTATAGGGGTTACACCTTCGAGGAACTGCTCAACATGTCACTGGAGGACTTCGCCAAGCTCCTCCCGGCCAGGCAGAGGAGAAGCCTCAAGCGCGGTCTTTCCCCGGAGCAGAAGAAGCTCCTGAGGAAGATAAGGCTCGCCAAGAAGGGCAAGTACAAGAAGCCCATAAGGACCCACAGCAGGGACATGGTCATACTCCCCGAGATGGTCGGCATTACCATACACGTCTACAATGGAAAGGAGTTCGTCCCGATTGAGATCAAGGAGGAGATGATAGGCCACTACCTCGGCGAGTTCGCCCTCACGAGGAAGATCGTCCAGCACGGCTCGCCGGGTGTCGGTGCGACCAGGTCATCGATGTTCGTGGCGGTCAAGTGAGGTGGTTTAGATGAGCAGGGGCAGGTTTTCCTACTCATTCCAAAATTTTGACCCAGATAGAATGGCTCGCGCCAGCGGAAGGGATCTCAGGATATCCCCCAAGCACAGCGTCGAGCTCCTCAGGGAGATAAGGGGCATGATGCTCAACGACGCTCTCCGCTACCTCGACGACGTCATAAACCTTAGAAGGCCGGTTCCGATGAGGCGCTTCAACGACAGCCAGGGCCACAAGCCGGGCAAGGGCTTCGGTCCGGGACGCTACCCGGTCAAGGTCGCCAAGGCCGTTAAGAAGGTCCTCCTCAACGCCAAGAACAACGCCGAGCAGAAGGGCCTCGACCCGGACAGGCTCAGGATAATCCACGCCGCGGCACACAGGGGGCCCGTCCTCAGGGGTTACATACCGAGGGCCTTCGGCAGAGCCACGCCGTTCAACGAGCAGACCACCCACATCGAGATAGTCGTTGAGGAAGTTAGGAGGTGAGACTTTTGGCGATCGAGAGATACTTCATCAAGGAAGGCGTTAAGGAGATGCTCATCGACGAGTACCTTGAGAAGGAGCTCCGCAGGGCGGGCTACGGTGGAATAGACATCAAGAAGACTCCCCTTGGAACCAAGGTCACCATCTTCGCCGCCAACCCCGGCTACGTCATAGGCAGAGGTGGAAGGCGCATCAGGGAGCTCACCAGGATCCTTGAGAGGCAGTTCGGCCTTGAGAACCCGCAGATTGAGGTTGAGGAAATAAAGAACCCCTACCTCAACGCCAAAGTTCAGGCGGTTCGCTTGGCTCAGGCCCTCGAGAGGGGCGTCCACTTCAGGAGGGCTGCCTATTCAGCAATCAGGGCCATCATGAGGAACGGT
Organism: Thermococcus cleftensis; assembly: GCF_000265525.1. NCBI lineage: Archaea > Methanobacteriati > Methanobacteriota > Thermococci > Thermococcales > Thermococcaceae > Thermococcus > Thermococcus cleftensis. The sequence goes on along the minus strand of NC_018015.1, from coordinate 564,481 downwards.
GCAAGGGGCGTTGAGATTCGCCTGAGCGGAAAGCTCACCGGAGAGAGGGCAAAGAGCGTCCGCTTCTACCAGGGCTACCTCGCCAAGGTTGGCAACCCGGCCGAGACCCTCGTCAGCAAGGGCTACGCCCAGGCCAAGCTCAAGCTCGGTGTCATAGGTGTCAAGGTCTCCATCATGCCGCCCGACGCCAAGCTCCCGGACGAGATTGAGGTCCTTGAGAAGGTTCAGGAGGAAGAGGTGAGCACCAATGAAGCCGAGTGAGATTAGGGAGATGAGCATTGAGGAGATAGACAAGAAGCTCAGGGAGCTCCGCCTCGAGCTTGCCAAGGAGAGGGGTGTGCTCACCATGGGGGCCTCCATCGAGAACCCCATGGTCATAAGGAACCTCAGGCGCGACATAGCGCGCCTGCTTACCATAAAGAAGGAGAAGCTTAGGGAGAAAAGGTGAGGTTCGGTGCCAAGGATTGTTAACCCTCTGGATGAGATGCTCTTTAAGGAGGTCCTGAAGGAGCAACAGAGGATTAGGGTCTACATCGAGAAGGCCAGATACGGAAAGCTTAAAACCATAATCGAGGGCATAGACGAGAAGGAGTTTGACCTCGAGGACATAGCAAAGAAGCTGAAGGCGAAGCTGGCATGCGGTGGGACTGTAAAGAAGGGAAGGATAGAACTCCAGGGCGACCACAGAGAAAGGGTCAAGAAATTGCTCGCAGACCTTGGGTTTTCAGAGGAGCTCATAGAGGTCGAGTGAACCAGAAAAACATAATCTGGAGCGAGCTTATAGGGCTGAAAGCAAAAATTATAAGGGCATCTCATCCAGAGCTGGTTGGCATCGAGGGCTACGTCCTTGACGAGACTAGGAACACCCTCACCATCGGCGGTGAGAGGGTCTGGGTTATCCCGAAGGACGTGGTGGAGCTCGAGTTTGAGGTTGGCGATAAGAGAATCCGGATCAACGGAAAAGAGCTGATTGGAAGACCCGAGATGAGATTGAAGAAGAGGTGGCGAAAATGAGAGAGATTGGATTGAAGGTTCAGCCTCCCGCTGAGAAGTGTGACGATCCCCACTGCCCCTGGCACGGGCACCTCAAGATACACGGCAGGTACTTCGAGGGAATAGTCGTCAGCGACAAGGGCAAGAAGACCGTCGTCGTCGAGAGGCAGCACTACCACTACCTCAAGAAGTACGAGAGGTATGAGCTCAGGAGGAGCAAGGTTCACGCTCACAACCCCGAGTGCATAAACGCCAGGGTCGGTGACAGGGTCCTCATAGCCGAGACCAGGCCGATAAGCAAGACCAAGAGCTGGGTCGTCGTTGCCGTTACCAAGAGGGCTGGCGAGAGGTGATATGAATGGCGAAGAAGGGTGCAGGTGCTACGAGAGGAATTAGTCCAGTCAGGCCGACCCGCGCTCTCCCAATAGGTGCTTACCTCAAGGTTGCCGACAACAGCGGCGCCAAGGTCATCCAGATAATCGGCGTCGTCGGCTACAAGGGCACCAGGAGGAGGCTCGCTAGCGCTGGAGTCGGCGACATGGTCGTCGCCACCGTCAAGAAGGGAAGGCCCGACATCAGGCACCAGGTCGTCAGGGCGGTTATTGTCAGGCAGAGGAAGGAATACAGGCGCCTTGACGGCATGCGCGTCAAGTTCGAGGACAACGCGGCAGCGATAGTTACCCCTGAGGGTGTTCCGAGGGGAACCGAGATTAGAGGTGCCATAGCCAGGGAGGCCGCCGAGCGCTGGGTCAGGCTCGGCAGCATAGCGAGCATAGTGTTGTGAGGTGAGAAAGATGGAGTTGAAGACCAGGCAGCCGAGGAAGCAGAGGAAGTTCCTCTACAACGCTCCCCTTCACCTTAGGAGCAAGATAATGGCCGCTACCCTGAGCAAGGAGCTCAGGAACAAGTACGGCATCAGGAGCATGCCCATTAGGGAGGGCGACAAGGTTCGCGTTATGCGCGGCGACTTCAAGGGCAAGGAAGGAAAGGTCGTTGAGGTTGACCTCAAGAGGTACAGGATACACGTTGAGGGCGTCACCCAGAAGAGGACCGACGGGACCGAGGTGTTCTACCCGCTCCACCCGTCGAACGTTATGATAATCGAGCTCAACCTCGACGATGAGAGGAGAGAGAAGATAATTAATAGGAGGGCTGGTTGATGGCGAGGAAAGGAGCCAAGAGGCACCTTAAGAGGCTTGCCGCTCCCAATCAGTGGTATATACACAGGAAGGCCTACAAGTGGGCGGTCAGGCCGAGGCCGGGTCCGCACAGTATGAAGACCTCGATACCCCTGCTCTACATCGTGAGGGACTACCTCGGCTACGCCAGGACCGCCCGCGAGGCTAGGAAGATACTCAACGAGGGCAAGATACTCGTTGATGGCAGGGTTAGGAAGGACTACAAGTTCCCGGTCGGAATCATGGACGTCATCTCTATTCCCGAGACCGGCGAGCACTACAGGGTTCTTCCGAACAGGATCGGTAAGCTCATACTCCACCCGATAAGCGAGAAGGAAGCCAACATCAAGCCGCTCAGGATAAGCAACAAGCGCATGGTCAAGGGAGCCAAGGTTCAGCTCAACCTCCACGACGGAAGCAACCACCTGGTCACCATCGACGAGAAGGACAAGTACATGACCGCCTACACCGTCCTCATGAAGGTCCCCGACAGGGAGGTCATCGAAGTTCTCCCGTTCGAGGTCGGTGCCTACGTCTTCGTTACCCAGGGTAAGAACGTCGCGAGGAAGGGTAAGGTCGTCGAGGTCAGGCAGTTCCCGATGGGCTGGCCGGACGTCGTCACCATCGAGGACGAGAACGGCGAGCTCTTCGATACCCTGAAGGAGTACGCCTTCGTCGTTGGTAAGGACAAGCCGGAGATTTCCCTTCCGTGAGGTGAGATGAGATGCAGATCAACAGAGAGGCCATCCTGGCGGACTGGGAAGCTCACCCGATGAGAAGGCCCAGGATTGCGAAGGTCACCATAAACATTGGTGTCGGCGAGAGCGGTGAGAGGCTTACCAAGGCCGAGACCATGCTGGAGGGACTCGTCGGCCAGAAGCCGATAAGGAGAAGGGCCAAGCAGACCAACAAGGACTTCGGCATCAGGCGCGGCGAGCCGATAGCGGTCAAGGTCACCCTCCGCGGCAAGAAGGCCGAGGAGATGCTCGACAGACTCCTTGAGGCCGTAGACAGGAAGCTCAAAGCCAGCAACTTCGACGAGCACGGCAACTTCTGCTTCGGAATCCAGGAGCATATCAACATACCCGGCGTCGAGTACGACCCGGAGATAGGCATCTTCGGTATGGACGTCTGCGTCACCCTCGAGAGGCCCGGATTCAGGGTCGCCAAGAGGAAGAGGCAGAGGAAGAAGATACCGAACAGGCACAAGCTGACCAAGGAGGAGGGTATCGTCTTCGCTATGGAGGAGTTTAAGGTCACCGTGGAGGGATTGTGAGATGGCGAAGGCTGACTACAACAAGAGGAAGCCCAGAAAGTTTGGGAAGGGCGCGAGAAGGTGCGTGCGCTGCGGCCAGTACGGGCCGATAATCAGGATACACGGCCTTATGCTCTGCAGGCACTGCTTTAGAGAGATAGCCCCCAAGCTGGGCTTTAAGAAGTACGAGTGAGGTGAGAGGAGATGACTCTACTTGATCCGCTGGCGAACGCTCTCTCCCACATAACCAACAGCGAGAGGGTCGGGAAGAAGGAGGTCTACCTCAAGCCGGCCTCCAAGCTCATGGGAGAGGTTCTCAGGGTTATGCAGGAGAACGGCTACATCGGCGAGTTTGAGTTCATAGACGACGGAAGGGCAGGCATCTACAGGGTGCAGCTCATAGGCAAGATCAACAAGGCTGGCGCAATAAAGCCACGCTTCCCGGTCAAGGCCAGGGAGTTCGAGGCCTGGGAGAAGAGGTTCCTTCCGGCCTTCGAGTTCGGTATCCTTATCGTCTCGACCTCCCAGGGCGTCATGACCCACAAGGAAGCCATCGAGAAGGGAATCGGCGGAAGGCTGATAGCCTACGTCTACTGAGGTGAGAGCAATGCCGATAGACGCGTGGGTAAGGGAAGAGGTTGAGATTCCAGAGGGAGTCGAGGTCACCGTTGAGAACAACGTCGTCAAGGTCAGGGGTCCCAAGGGCGAGCTCGAGAGGGAGCTCAGGTACCCTGGCGTTCAGATTTTCACCGAGGACGGCAAGGTTGTCGTCTTCAAGGAGTTCCCGAGGAAGCGCGATATAGCCATAGCGAGAACCTTCAAGGCCCACATAGCCAACATGATCAGGGGTGTCACCGAGGGCTTTACCTACAAGCTTAAGGTTGTCTACAGCCACTTCCCCATGACCGTCAAAGTTCAGGGCGATGAAGTCGTCATCGAGAACTTCCTCGGTGAGAAGAACCCGAGGAGGGCCAAGATACTACCGGGCGTCACCGTCAAGGTTCGCGGTCAGGAGGTCATCGTGGAGGGCATCGACAAGGAGGCGGTCGGCCAGACCGCTGCCAACATCGAACAGGCAACGAGGATAACCAAGTGGGACAGGCGCGTCTTCCAGGACGGAATTTACATCGTTGAGAAGGCTGGTAAGCCGATAAAGTTCTGAGGTGTGAGAAATGAACGAGAAGGCGAGACTCCTTAAGATAAGGGCCAGGATCAAGAGGAAGAAGCCCCGCTTCCTCCGCCAGGAGTGGTGGCGCTATCCGAAGTTCAAGAACGACCCGAAGTGGCGCAGGCCGAAGGGAATCGACAGCAAGATGAGGCTCAAGAAGAAGGGCAAGCCCCGCTCACCCAGCATAGGCTGGAGTTCACCGAAGGCCGTTCGCGGGCTCCACCCGAGCGGCTACGAGGAAGTTCTCGTCCACAACGTCAAGGAGCTTGAGGCCATCGACCCGACCAGGCAGGCCGCAAGGATCGCGAGAACCGTTGGCGCCAGGAAGAGGGAGGCAATACTCGCCAGGGCGAGGGAGCTTGGAGTGAAGGTACTCAACCCGTGAGGTGAGGCTCATGCTCAAGATGCAGAGAAGGATTGCCGCTGATTTGTTGAAGTGCGGTGAGAACAGGGTCTGGATCGACCCCGAGAGGATTGACGACGTTGCGGCTGCCATCACCAGGGAGGACGTGAGAAGGCTTATTAACGACGGTGTCATCAGGAAGAAGCCCGTCAAGGGCCAGAGCAGGGCAAGGGCGAGGGCTTTCCAGGAGGCCAGGAAGAAGGGCCGTCACAGGGGGCCTGGAAGCAAGAAGGGTAAGAAGACCGCCAGAATGGGCAAGAAGGAGCGCTGGATAATGACCATTCGCGCCCTCAGGAAGGAGCTCAGGAAGCTCAAGGCCGAGGGCAAGATCGACGAGCACACCTACAGGAGGCTCTACATCAGGGCCAAGGGCGGCCAGTTCAAGAACAAGAGGCAGCTCTACCTGTTCATGCAGGAGCACGGTATCTTGAAGGAGTGAGGTGAGAGAGATGGCACACGGACCGAGGTATAGGGTTCCGTTCAGGAGGAGGAGAGAGGGTAAGACTAACTATCACAAGAGGCTAGCCCTCCTCAAGTCTGGAAAGCCTAGGCTTGTGGTGAGGAAGACCCTCAACCACCACATTGCCCAGATAGTGGTTTACGACCCAAAGGGTGACAAGACGATAGTTTCGGCTCACACCAGAGAGCTCATGAGGGACTTCGGCTGGAAAGGCCACGGAGGAAACACTCCATCTGCTTACCTGCTCGGTCTCCTCATCGGCTACAAGGCCAAGAAGGCCGGCGTTGAGGAGGCCATACTGGACATAGGCCTCCACCCGCCGACCAGGGGTTCCAGCATATTCGCCGTCCTCAAGGGTGCCGTTGATGCTGGCCTCAACGTCCCGCACAGCGAGGAGATCTACCCGGAGGACTACAGGATAAACGGTGAGCACATAGCCAGCTACGCCAAGGCCCTCAAGGAGGAGGACGAGGCGCGCTATAGGAAGCAGTTCTCCGGTTACCTCGTCAAGGGCCTTGAGCCCGAGAAGCTCCCCGAGCACTTTGAGGAGGTTAAGGCTAAGATAATCGAGAAGTTTGAGGGGGCGAGAGAATGAGCGACCCGAGAGAGATAGCCCAGCGCGTCCTTGAGGAGTGGGAGCCGAGGACCAAGCTCGGTATGCTCGTCAAGGAGGGCCAGATAACTGACATTCACGAGATATTCCGCAAGGGATACCAGATCAAGGAGCCGGAGATAGTTGATGTGCTCCTTCCCGAGGTGAACCTCAGGGAGAACCAGGAGGTTCTTGACATAGCCCTAACCGTCAGAATGACCGACAGCGGCAGGAGGATCCGCTTCCGCGTTCTCGCGGCAGTTGGCAACAGGGACGGCTACGTCGGCCTTGGCATCGGCCACGGGAAGGAGGTTGGAATAGCCATCAGGAAGGCCATCAACTACGCCAAGATGAACATCATCGAGATAAAGCGTGGCTGCGGTTCCTGGGAGTGCAGGTGCAGGAGACCACACTCGATTCCGTTCGCCGTCGAGGGCAAGGAAGGCAGCGTCCGCGTCAAGCTCATGCCGGGACCGCGTGGACTTGGTCTCGTTATAGGTGACGTCGGCAAGAAGATACTTAGCCTCGCCGGCGTCCAGGACGTCTGGTCCCAGACCCTCGGTGAGACGAGAACCACCGTTAACTTCGCCAAGGCAGTCTTCAACGCCCTCTACAACACCAACCGCGTTGCCATTAAGCCCGAGGACATCGAGCGCTACGGTATCATAGTTGGAAGGGAGATGCCAACAAGCTTCCAGGTTGAGTGAGGTGAGAGAAGATGGCAAAGCTCGCACTCATCAGGCTTAGGAGCGGGATAAGGGCGAGGGGTGAAGTTAGGGACACCCTCGCCATGCTCCGCCTTCACAGGATCAACCACCTCGTCCTCGTCGACGACACCCCTAGCTACAGGGGTATGGTTCAGAAGGTCAAGGACTACATCACCTGGGGCGAGATTGACAAGGAAACCCTCGCCAAGCTCATCAGAAAGAGGGGCAGGCTCATCGGTAACAAACCGGTTACCGACGAGTACGTCAAGGAGAAGCTTGGAATGACCATCGAGGAGTTCGCCGAGAAGGTCGTCAGCGGTGAGATGAAGCTCACAGACCTGCCGAACATCAAGCCGGTCTTCAGGCTCCACCCGCCGAGGGGAGGGCTGAAGGGCAGCAAGAAGCGCAGCTTTAGGGAAGGCGGAGCACTCGGCTACCGCGGCGAGAAGATAAACGAGCTCATTGAGAGAATGCTCTGAGGTGGCGAGAGATGATAAGGAGAAGGAAGAAGGTTAGGAAGCTCCGCGGAAGTCACACTCACGGGTGGGGCTGCAAGAAGAAGCACCGCGGCGGCGGTAGCAAGGGCGGTAAGGGAATGGCCGGAACCGGTAAGAGGAAGAACACCAAGTGGACCTGGACCATCAAGTACGCCCCGGACCACCTTGGCAAGAGGGGCTTCCACAGGCCAAAAGCAGTTCAGTACACCCCGAAGACCATAAACCTCAGCGACATCGATGAGAACCTCCAGCTCTTCCTCGACATGGGCGTCGCCTACGAGGAGGAGGGGAAGATAGTCGTCGATGTTACCCAGCTCGGCATCGACAAGGTTCTCGGAACCGGGAAGCTCACGAGGCCCATTACCATCAAGGCCTACTACGTCACCCCAAAGGCTGAGGAGAAGATCAAGGCCGCTGGCGGCGAGGTTCTCCTCGCCTGATTCCCCTTTAATTTAACACTTTTGGCGGGTGTTAATCATGGGGTTCAGAAACGTAGTGTTCGCGATTGAGAGGTACTTCCCCGAAGTCGAGCGGCCCAAGAGGCACGTGCCGCTCAAGGAGAAGTTCATGTGGACGGGCATTGTTCTACTGTTATACTTCATTCTCGCGGAGATTCCCCTCTACGGAATCCCCGCTCAGATTCAGGACTACTTCGCCACTCTGAGGTTCGTGCTCGCTGGGAGAAGTGGTTCGCTCCTGACCCTTGGTATCGGTCCAATCGTCACCGCCAGCATCATTATGCAGCTTCTCGTTGGTTCTGAAATCGTTCACCTCGATCTCTCGAATCACGAGGATAGGAGGTTTTACCAGGCCGCTCAGAAGCTGTTTGCAGTATTCATGAGCTTCTTTGAGGCGGCCATCTACGTGTTCGCTGGAGCCTTTGGTAAAGTGGACATGGGGCTTGGTGCCTTCCAAACCGTCACGACACCCGCCGGACAGGTTTACATTGGCCTGGGCCTGGGAATACTCATCATACTCCAGCTTGGATTTGCCTCGACAATACTTATCCTCCTTGATGAGCTGGTGAGCAAGTGGGGAATAGGGAGCGGTATAAGCCTCTTCATCGCAGCTGGTGTCTCCCAGACCGTCATCACCAAGGCATTCAATCCCTTCACCACCAACGAGTACATAGACCCGGTCACCGGTGGACCGGCGATAATAGGTGCCATTCCGGCCTTCATACAGCACCTTATCCACGGGGACCTCACTGGTGCGCTCTACAGGGGAACCCTCCCGGACATGCTGGACGTTGCAGCCACTGTATTGGTGTTCCTCGTGGTCGTTTACCTGGAGAGCATGCGCGTTGAGATCCCGCTTAGCTACGGCCGCGTTACCGTTCGTGGAAGGTACCCGATAAGGTTCATGTACGTCAGCAACATTCCGATTATCCTGACCTTTGCCCTCTACGCCAACATACAGCTCTGGGCCAGACTGCTCAACAACTACGGCTACACCTTCTTGGGAACCTTCGACCAGAACGGCTACCCCCTGACCGGATTCGTCACCTATCTCTACCCGCCCAGGGACATCTACCACGTCATAGCCGACCCGGGAAGGGCACTGGTCTACGCGCTGATGACAATATTCTGGTCAATAATCTTCGGTTTCCTGTGGGTCGAGCTCACCGGCTTGGACGCCAAGAGCATTGCCAGACAGCTCCAGAGCGCGGGCCTTCAGATACCGGGATTCAGAAGGGACCCGAGGATACTGGAGAGGGTGCTCAACAGGTACATCCCCTACGTTACCTTCTGGGGATCCTTCACACTAGCATTGGTAGCGGTGCTCGCGGACTTCCTCGGGGCGCTCGGTACCGGAACGGGAATCCTCCTTACGGTGGGCATACTCTACAGGTTCTACGAGGAGATAGCCAGGGAGCAGGCCACCGAGATGTTCCCGGCACTGAGGAAGTTCTTTGCCAAGTGACTTTCTTTTCTTTCACAAAACCTTTTAAACTCGGGTCTGTTACTTTCTCCAGAAACCTTCCTGGGTGAGCATGATGCCGTTTGTGGTCATGATAACAGGAATTCCAGGGGTGGGAAAGAGCACCATAACCCGGCTGGCACTCAAGAAGGCCCGGGCCAAGTTCCGGCTCGTGAACTTCGGCGACATAATGTTCGAGGAGGCCGTTAAGGCAGGTTTGGTCAAGCACCGGGACGAGATGCGGAAGCTCAACCCCAACGTTCAGAAGGACCTTCAGATGAAGGCCGCGAGGAGGATAGTGGAGATGGCCCAGAGTGAGCCCATTCTGATAGACACCCACGCGACCATAAGGACACCCGTTGGCTACCTTCTCGGCTTCCCCAGGGAGGTTATCGAGGTTATAAACCCAAACTTCATCGTGATCATCGAGGCCACCCCGAGCGAGATCCTCGGAAGGCGCCTCCGCGACCTGAAGCGCGACCGCGATGTAGAGACCGAAGAGCAGATACAGAGGCACCAGGATCTGAACCGTGCCGCTGCCGTGAGTTACGCCATGCACTCGAACGCGCTTATTAAGATAATTGAAAACCATGAGGATAAGGGCCTTGAGGAGGCCGTCCACGAGCTTGTTGAAGTACTTGATCTGGCGGTGGGAGAGTATGATTGAGGGGATATACGCTTTCCTTGATAGTGTATTCGGACCCATGATACAGTCCTACCACCCGATATGGGTAGTTACGGTATCGGGAATAATACTCGGTGGCTTCTTCACGATACTGAACTACGTTCTGGTCGACCAGAACAAGGTGAAGATGCTTCAAAAGAAGAGCAAGGAGTTCCAGAAGAAGTACAAGGAGGCCCAGGCTGCCAAGGACGAGAAGAGGCTCAAGAAGCTCCAGCAGGAGCAGATGGAGCTCATGAAGCTCCAGAGTGAGGTCATGAAGGACACGATGTTCAAGGTCACCCTCCTGACGCTGCCGATATTCTGGATATTCTTCGGCTGGCTCAGGAGATGGTACGTCGAGGTGGGCATAGTTAAGTCCCCCTTCGACTTCTTCCTCTTCGACTGGTTCCACGGCCTCTACCACTCCGCACTACCAGCGAGCGAGCTAGGCTACGTCGGCTGGTACGTTCTGACGTCGATGATAACCGGCTATGTCCTTAGGAAGCTCCTTGACATGGGTTAAATTTAAAAACACTCCGAAAATAGGGGTTGCGAGGTGAGAGGAATGAAGCCGATGTACAGGTCAAGGTCATGGAGGAGGAAGTACGTCAGGACTCCGGGCGGAAGGACGGTTATCCACTTCGAGCGCAGGAAGCCCAAGGTTGCCCACTGCGCTATGTGCGGAAGGCCCCTCAACGGCGTTCCGCGCGGAAGGCCGAGTGAGCTCAGGAAGCTCCCGAAGACTGCGAAGAGGCCCGAGAGGCCCTACCCGAACCTCTGCCCGAGCTGCATGAGGAAGGTCATGAAGGCTCAGGTCAGGGCTGGCATAGCCCTTTGATACGCTGAGGTGCTAACATGCCGAAGGGCTGCCTCGTCATAACTGTCAGCGGCTTGGCCGGTTCCGGGACGACCACTCTCTGCAGGAACCTGGCCAGGCACTATGGATTCAAGCACATCTACGCGGGCCTAATCTTCCGCCAAATGGCCAAGGAGATGGGTATGTCCCTGGAGGAGTTCCAGCAGTACGCCGAGCTTCACCCCGAGATCGACCGAGAGGTGGACAGAAGGCAGGTCGAGGCAGCCAAGGAGTGCAACGTCGTTATTGAGGGCCGCCTCGCGGGCTGGATGGTGAAGGAAGCGGACCTCAAGATATGGCTCGACGCTCCGATAATGGAGCGCGCCAGACGCGTCGCGAGGAGGGAAGGTATCTCCGTTGAGGAGGCCTTTGTCCAGATTGCCGAGCGCGAGAAGGGCAACAGGAAAAGGTATTTAAACCTCTACGGGATTGACATCGACGACAAGTCGATTTACGACTTGATAATCAACACCGCCCACTGGGATCCCGATGGGGTCTTCGCTATAGTGAAGGCCGCCATCGACCACCTATACCCCGACGGTGACGCGGGGTCGGGTGCAAACCCGGGCAACAAAAAGAAGGAGGTGGGATGAATGCCAGCTATTGAGGTTGGAAGGCTCGCGGTTGTTATAGCCGGAAGGAGGGCAGGTCAGAAGGTCGTCGTCGTGGACATCATCGACAAGAACTTCGTCCTCGTTACAGGCGCCGGCCTCAACAAGGTCAAGCGCAGGAGGATGAACGTCAAGCACCTCGAGCCCCTTCCGGAGAAGATCAGCATCGAGCGCGGCGCCGACGACGAGGCCGTCAAGGCCGCCCTCGAGCAGGCTGGAATCAGCCTCGAGTGAACGGGGGAGCTTGCCTCCCCAACTTCTCAACGCTTTTAAGTCTCTTCTCCAACACCCTTCGGTGGTTCCATGAAAACCGCTCTTGTGACGGGTGCAACCGGGGGCATAGGCAGGCTTCTGGTGGAAGGGCTTGTTGAAAAAGGCTATCTGGTCGTAGGAGTCGGCAGGAACAGGGAGCGGCTAGAGAGTCTCAAAGGCCTGGGGAACTTTGAGTACATTGTTGCGGATCTCCGCGACCGGAACTCTCCGGAGAGGATAGCCGGGGCCCTGCGTGAGCTGGGCATTGGCAAACTCGATCTGCTCATCAACAACGCCGGATTCGCCCTGAGAAAGCCCCTCCTTGATCACTCGGGAGATGAGCTGGAAGGCGTTTTTAGGGTCAATGCCGTGGCCCCGGTGGAGCTTACCCGAGAGCTTCTCCCCTTCCTCAGCGAAGGCTCCACGGTGGTGTTCATAATCAGCGGCGTCGCCTTCGTCAACGTCCCCGAGCTGCCCTCTTACTGTGCCGCTAAGGGTGCACTCCACTACCTGGTGGTGAACCTCGAAAAGGAGCTTCTGGATAGGGGAATCCATGTTATGAGGGTGTATCCCAAGCAGGTCAGGACCGGATTCTGGAACGGAAAGGTTCCGAAGGGCTCGATAGAGCCGGAAGGGGTTGCAAGAGCGGTATTGAAGGGGCTTGAAAAGGGCAAGCGGGAGGTTTTCGTGCCGGGCTACTTGAAACTCGTCAAATACCTCCCGAACTGGCCGGTCTTTACTTACCGGTTTAAATACTAAGCTCAGGTTTATAAGGCGCTATTCCGAACTTAGGGCGATAACGCTCATCGGGTGATGCTCATGGCGAGGGACGAAGTGAGGAGAATACTCCCTGCTGACATAAAGCGAGAAGTCCTTGTCAAGGACGATAAGGCCGAGACAAATCCAAAGTGGGGCTTTCCGCCGGAGAAGAGGCCCATGGAGATGCACATGCAGTTTGGCATAATCAACCTCGACAAGCCCCCTGGACCGACGAGCCACGAGGTGGTCGCGTGGATCAAGAGGCTGTTCAACCTGAACAAGGCCGGCCACGGCGGAACCCTTGACCCCAAGGTCAGCGGTGTTCTTCCAGTCGCTCTGGAGAGGGCCACGAGGGTGGTTCAGGCACTTTTGCCGGCCGGGAAAGAGTACGTGGCTCTAATGCACCTCCACGGTGAGGTCCCGGAGGACAAAATATACGCCGTCATGAAGGAGTTCGAGGGAGAGATAATCCAGAGGCCGCCCCTGAGGAGCGCAGTCAAGAGAAGGCTCAGGACGAGGAAGGTGTACTACATTGAGATACTCGAGATAGACGGCAAGGACGTGCTCTTCCGGGTTGGAGTTGAGGCGGGAACCTACATAAGGTCGCTTATCCACCACATCGGCCTGGCCCTTGGAGTCGGTGCCCACATGGCCGAGCTGAGGAGGACGAGGAGCGGTCCCTTCAAGGAGGACGAGACGCTGGTGACGCTTCACGACCTCGTGGACTACTACCACTTCTGGAAGGAGGACGGCATCGAGGAGTACTTCAGGAAGGCGATACAGCCTATGGAAAAAGCGGTGGAGCACCTCCCAAAGGTCTGGATTAGAGATTCTGCCGTTGCGGCGGTAACCCACGGTGCTGATTTAGCCGTTCCGGGGATAGTCAAGGTTCACAAGGGCATCAAGAAGGGAGACCTCGTCGCGGTCATGACCCTTAAAGACGAACTCGTGGCTTTGGGCAAGGCCACCATGACGAGCGGCGAGATGCTCCAGAGGAGCAAGGGCATAGCCGTCGATGTAGACAAGGTCTTCATGCCGAGGGACTGGTATCCGAAGATGTGGTAGAAACTTTGCGGAGCAAAGTTTCATCAAAGTTGGTAGCTCCTTCCCAAAGTTCCTTTTTTGAATGATTCCTTGATTAATGGGTTGTTTGAAAGGGAGAACTAAGTTAGGTACTCTTTTGCTGAGGTTTAGCTCTAAAAAGACGCCCGAAGGGCGTCAAAAGAAAAGCAAACCTATACAAAAGGGCCCCTGCAAAAGGATTCTCACTTAAAACGTCGGGCTTTAAGTTGGAAACCAGCCCTTCAGGGGTAACGCAATGGAGGAGCTACAATTTTTGGTCAAGCTTTTGCGCAAGCAAAGGTTGATAAACCCCTCAACGAACCACCGCACATGAGCCACTACTACTCAGAAGAACCGAACGTCCCGCTGAAGACGAAGACCATAGAGGTCTGTCTTAGAGGGCACTGCTTCCGGTTCATCACAGCGAGCGGTGTCTTCTCCTTCGGCAAGCTCGACAGGGGAACGGAGTTGCTCATAGAGAGTATGGTACTTGATGATGGCTGGCGCGTCTTGGATTTGGGTTGCGGCTACGGGGCGATTGGGATAGTGGCTTCTCGCTTCGTGGACTACGTGGTGATGACCGACGTGAACAGAAGGGCCGTAAAAATGGCGAGGAAAAACTTAAAAATCAACGGCGTTAGAAACGCCGAGGTTAGGTGGGGAAACCTCTACGAGCCTGTTGAAGGCGAGAAGTTCGACGCAATCATCACTAATCCCCCGGTGCACGCGGGAAAGGAAGTGCTGAGGGAAATAGTTATAAACGCTCCCCGGCATCTCAACGATGGAGGCCTCCTGCAACTGGTAATCAAGACCAAGCAGGGGGCAAAGTATATTAAGGCTCTGATGAATGACCACTTCACCGAAGTGAGAGAGCTGGCTAAGGGGAGCGGCTACCGCGTGTATGCCGGGATCGCCTAGCCTGGGATGGCGCGGGCCTTGAGAGCCCGTGTCCGTATGGACACCGGGGTTCAAATCCCCGTCCCGGCGCCAAAATCCTCTCTGAAGGATTGAGACGGAGGTGTATTCGTAATGACGGACAACTTCAGACACATCGTCCGTGTAGCGGGAGTTGATCTGGACGGAAATAAGCAGCTTAGATGGGCCCTTACGGGCATCAAGGGTATAGGCATAAACTTCGCGACCATGGTGCTCAGGGTTGCAGGGATCGACCCGTACATGAAGACTGGCTATCTGACCGACGAGCAGGTCAAGAAGATTGAGAAGATACTCGAGGACCCGATCGCCCACGGCATTCCTGCCTGGGCAGTGAACAGGCCGAAGGACTACGAGACTGGCAAGGACATGCACCTCATCACCGCCAAGCTCGTCATGGCCTGGCGCGAGGACGTCAACAGGCTCAGGAGAATACGCGCTTACCGCGGCATAAGGCACGAGCTCGGCCTGCCGCTCCGCGGACAGAGGACCAGGTCGAACTTCAGGCACGGTAGCACCCTCGGTGTGAGCAGGAGGAAGAAGTGAGGTGGTGTAAATGGGAGACCCGAAGAGGCAGAGGAAGAAGTACGAGACTCCCTCTCACCCCTGGATTAAGGAGAGGCTCGACCGCGAGAGAGTCCTCATGAAGAAGTACGCCCTCAAGAACAAGAAGGAGCTTTGGAGGCATGAGACCCAGCTCAAGGAGTTCAGGCGTAGGGCGAGGCGTCTCCTCGCCGCTCGCGGCAAGCAGGCTGAGATTGAGAGGCAGCAGCTCCTTCAGAGGCTCAACAGGCTCGGACTCCTTCCGGCCGACGCGGTCCTCGATGACGTTCTCTCCCTTACCGTTGAGGACGTCCTTGACAGGCGCCTCCAGACCATCGTCTACAAGAAGGGCCTCGCCAGGACCATCAGCCAGGCCAGGCAGCTCATAGTCCACGGCCACATAGAGGTGAACGGCCAGATAATCCGCTCGCCGGGCTACCTCGTCCTTCGCGAGGAGGAGGACACCATCACCTACTCGAAGACCTCTCCTTTCGCCAAGGAGAGCCACCCCGAGAGAATGGTTATCGAACAGGCCAAGCAGGGTGGTGAGGCATGAGCGAGGAGCAGCAGATTAACATAAAGAAGAAGGAGAAGTGGGGAGTGGCTCACATCTACTCGAGCTACAACAACACGATAATCCACATCACCGACCTCACCGGGGCCGAGACGGTCAGCAGGTGGAGCGGTGGTATGGTCGTCAAGGCTGACAGGGACGAGCCCTCCCCGTATGCGGCTATGATCGCCGCCAGGAGGGCCGCTGAGGAGGCCATGGAGAAGGGCTTCGTCGGTGTTCACATCAAGGTCCGCGCCCCGGGAGGAAGCAAGAGCAAGAGCCCGGGACCGGGTGCCCAGGCCGCCATCAGGGCCCTCTCCAGGGCTGGTCTCAGGATAGGAAGGGTTGAGGACGTCACCCCGATTCCGCACGACGGCACCAGGCCGAAGGGCGGAAGAAGGGGCAGGCGCGTCTGACCCCATAACTTCTTTTTTGGTGATGCCGATGGAGCCAAAGTTTCAGATTCTTGAGAAAAGGGAGGACTCGATTAAGTTCATCGTCGAGGGGATAGACGTTCCCTTCGCCAACGCCCTCAGGAGGACCATTCTTGCCGAGGTTCCCACCTTCGCCGTTGATGAGGTCGAGTTCTTTGAGAACGATTCCGCCCTCTTCGACGAGATAATCGCCCACAGGCTGGCGATGATTCCGCTCACCACCCCTGCCGAGAGGTTCTCTCTCGATGCGCTCGAGCTCGACGACTACACCGTCACTCTGTCCCTTGAGGCCGAGGGTCCCGGAATGGTTTACTCCGGTGACCTCAGGAGCAGTGACGAGGCGATAAAGCCGGCAAACCCCGACATACCAATAGTCAAACTGGCAGAGGGACAGAGGCTGACCTTCAACGCCTACGCGAGGCTTGGCAGGGGTAAGGATCACGCCAAGTGGCAGCCGGGCTTCGTCTACTACAAGTACCTCACCAGGATTCATGTGAGCAAGGAGGTTCCCGACTGGGAGGAGCTCAAGGAGCTCGCCGAGAGGCGCGGTCTTCCAGTGGAGGAGACCGGGGAGGAGCTTATCATCACGACCATCAAGGCCTTCTACCTTCCGAGGAAGTTCGAAGGTTATGAGGGGGACAAGATCCGGGAAGAGGTAGTGCCCGGTGCCTTCGTCTTCACCGTCGAGACCAACGGAGAGCTTCCTGTGGAGGAAATAGTGGCCACAGCGCTCAAGATACTCATGAGGAAGAGCGATAGATTTATAAACGAACTCCATAAATTAGCCGACTGACGCGGGGGTAGCCGAGCCTGGCCAAAGGCGCGGGATTCAGGGTCCCGTCCCGTAGGGGTTCCGGGGTTCAAATCCCCGCCCCCGCACCAGTATTTACGCTCACCCCGTTGGACCTGTCGGTTTCCCACCTGCGAGAGAGCGTTAGGGAGGTATGTTCATGGTCAAGAGAACCGGACCCACTGACATTAACCTGAGGAGGCTCATTCGCTACCTCAGAAAGAAGTCGAATGAAGAAGGGGTTAAGATCTGGAAGGACATCGCCTGGCGCCTCGAGAGGCCCAGGAGGCAGAGGGCTGAGGTGAACGTCAGCAAGATAAACCGCTACACCAAGGAGGGTGACACCGTCATCGTTCCGGGAAGCGTCCTCGGCGCCGGAAAGCTTGAGCACAAGGTCACCGTTGCCGCCTGGAAGTTCAGCGAGAGTGCAAAGAAGAAGATAGTCGAGGCCGGTGGAGAGGCCATCACCATCGAGGAGCTTATGGAGAGAAACCCGAAGGGTAGTGGAGTAATCATAATGGAGTGATGGGCCATGAGGATAATTAACGCTGAGGGACTCATACTCGGAAGGCTCGCCTCTAAGGTGGCCAAGATGCTCCTTGAGGGCGAGGAGGTCGTCATAGTCAATGCCGAGAAGGCCATCATCACCGGAAACCGCGAGGACATCTTCGCCAAGTACAAGCAGAGGACCGAGCTGAGAACCAGGACCAACCCGAGGAAGGGTCCGTTCTACCCGAAGAGGAGCGACGAGATAGTCAGGAGAACCGTCAGGGGAATGCTTCCCTGGAAGACCGACCGCGGAAGGAAGGCCTTCAAGAGGCTCAGGGTCTACGTTGGAATCCCAAAGGAGTTCGAGGGCAGGGAGCTTGAGACCATAAGCGAGGCCCACATGTCAAGGCTTGCAACCCCGAAGTACGTCACCGTTGGCGAGGTTGCCAAGTTCCTCGGTGGAAAGTTCTGAGGTGAGAAAGATGAGGGTCATTCAGACTGCTGGTAAGAGGAAGACGGCCATCGCGAGGGCCACCATAAGGGAAGGAAAGGGCAGAGTCAGGATCAACCACAGGCCGGTCGAGATCATTGAGCCGGAGATAGCGCGCTTCACCATAATGGAGCCGCTCGTCCTCGCTGGCGAGGAGATAGTCAGCAAAGTGGACATAGACGTCAAGGTCGAGGGCGGTGGCTTCATGGGTCAGGCCGAGGCCGCTAGGGTTGCCATAGCCAGGGCCCTCGTCGAGTGGACCAACGACATGAACCTCAAGGAAAAGTTTATGAAGTACGACAGAACCATGCTCGTTGGGGACAGCAGGAGAACCGAGCCGCACAAGCCCAACCGCTCCACCAAGGGTCCGAGGGCCAAGAGGCAGAAGTCCTACCGCTGACCGCTTTCCTTTAATATTCGAGAAGGTGATACGGGTGATAGTTCCCGTCAGGTGCTTCACGTGTGGGAAGGTCATAGGTGACAAGTACTACGAGTTCAAGGCCCGAGTTGAGAAGGGCGAGGACCCCGAGAAGGTCCTTGACGACCTCGGGATTGAGAGGTACTGCTGCAGGAGGACCCTCCTCAGCCACGTCGAACTCATCGATCACGCGATGCAGTACAGAGTGTATTAAAAACCGCACTTCTCGGGGGGCCGTGGGGTAGCTTGGTCTATCCTCCCGGCTTGGGGTGCCGGAGACCCGGGTTCAAATCCCGGCGGCCCCACCAAACATTTGCACTGGATTGGGTTGGAATGTGGAAGCAGGGGTGGTAGTCATGTTTAAGTATACCCGCTTTGAGAAGGCCCGTATCATTGGAGCCAGGGCCCTTCAGATAGCGATGGGTGCTCCGATACTCATCGACGTTCCAGAGGGAGTGACCCCGCTCGATGCCGCGATGCTCGAGTTTGAAAAGGGCATAATTCCGCTCACCGTAATAAGGCCGAGCTGATGAGAGATGACCGTGATAGAGAACGTAATCGGCAGGGTCGCGGTGCTCAGGGGGGGCAGGTATTCCGTCGAGGTGGACGTCATAACCAGCTCGGGCTTTGGAAGGTTTGCCGCGCCCATAGACGAGAACCCGAGCCTCTACATAGCCGAGGCTCACCGCGCCGTGAGCGAGGTTGATGAGATAATCGGGCCCGAGCTGATAGGCTTTGATGCGAGCGAGCAGGAGCTCATAGACAGCTACCTGTGGGAAATAGACGGCACCGAGAACTTCAGCCACATAGGGGCGAACACCGCCCTGGCCGTTTCAATAGCGGTCGCCAAAGCGGCAGCGAGTGTCAAGAAGATGCCCCTCTACGGCTACATTGGAGGCACGTTCACGACCGAACTTCCGGTTCCGATACTTGAGGTGGGGGGCGGCGAGAGCTTTGACTACTACGTGATGGTCAGGGATTTGATGGAGATTACCGACGTCGTCGATGCCGCCAACAAGGTCCTCGAGCACGCAGGGGACGGAACAGTGGAGGCATTTTCGAAGGCGACCGAGAAGGCGACCGACGAGCTAGGCCTTGAGGTTGCCCTTGGCCTCGTGCAGAAGGTTCCAATGGAGACCGAGAAAGTGCTGTCGATCGTCGAGGACAACAACGTTGCCTACATAAAGCCGATCGGGGAGGAAGAGCTGTTCCTCGAACTGATAGCCGGGACCCACGAAGTGTTCGTCGATGGTGAGTACCTCTTCCGCGAGAAGGATATACTCGACAGGCGCTACTACAACGCGCTCTCCATAAAACCCATAAACCTTGGCACTCTCACCGACTTATACAACCTCGTGAACGACGCCAAGTCGGAGAGGATCGTCCCAATCCTCGCGGAGGCTCGCTACGAGTCCTCCGACGAGGCCCTGGCCCACGTTGCTGTGGGCCTTCGCTGTCCGGCGATGGTGCTCCGCAAGGATTCCATCGCCAAGCTGAACGAGCTGATTCGCATAGCGGAAGATTTGGGTGAAAGGGGAAGGATAATAACCTTTGAAGGATAGAGGAGGTGTGAAGAATGGAGGAATACCTTGTTCCGCTCGACCAGTACCTTGCCGCCGGTGTCCACATCGGCACCCAGCAGAAGACCCAGGACATGAAGAAGTTCATATACCGCGTTAGGCAGGACGGTCTCTACGTCCTCGACGTCAGGAAGACCGATGAGAGGCTCCGCGTTGCCGGTAAGTTCCTCGCCAAGTTCGACCCGGAGAACATACTCGCCGTTAGCGTCAGGCTCTACGGCCAGAAGCCGGTCAAGAAGTTCGGCGACGTCACCGGCGCCCGCTCCATACCGGGACGTTTCCTCCCGGGAACAATGACCAACCCGCAGGTCAAGAACTTCTTTGAGCCCGACGTGCTCATCGTCACCGACCCGAGGGCAGACCACCAGGCCATGAAGGAGGCCATCGAGATCGGCATACCGATAGTGGCCCTCGTCGATACCGAGAACTTCCTCAGCTACGTTGACGTTGCTATCCCGACCAACAACAAGGGTAGGAAGGCCCTCGCTCTCATCTACTGGATCCTCGCGAGGGAGATACTCTACAACAGGAAGGAAATCGAGAGCAGGGAGGACTTCAAGGTTCCCGTTGAGGACTTTGAGATGAGGATCATCAGGACCTGAGGGGCTAAAGGTTTTTAACGTTCCCCTCTTTACACTCCCTCGCGCGGGGGTGCCCGAGCCTGGCCAAAGGGGCCGGACTTAAGATCCGGTGCCGCAGGGCTTCGCGGGTTCGAATCCCGTCCCCCGCACCAAAGCTTTAAAAGTCCGTTGCGGTAGGTGTGTTGGATTAAGATCATGAGGTGATCACGATGGCGAGATTCCCAGAGGCTGAGGCCAGAATCTTTAGGAAGTACATTTGCATGCGCTGCGGCGCTACCAACCCGTGGAAGGCCAAGAAGTGCAGGAAGTGCGGCTACAAGGGTCTCCGCCCGAAGGCTAGAGAGCCGCGCGGTGGAATGGGACGCTGATGTCTGCCCTCTTGGTTTTTCATTCTCGTCATTTTTCTCGTGTTCCTGTCATCAAGAATTGAAAGGATTCAGGCACGGGTTCACCTGGATCCCTTAAGCTTTGTCAGCATGTCCTCGAGAAAAGCTATGCCGTCCTCCAGGAGCTTTTCACCCGCTGGGGTGAGTTTGTAGTACTTCCTCGAGGGCTTCCCAGTCTGGCTCTCCTGCCACTCCGCCGTTACGTATCCTTCCTTCTCGAGCTTGTAGAGGACAACGTACGAGCTGACCGTTGCTGGTTCGAAATCAAAGGCTTCTCTTATCCTCTCCTTCAGCTCGTAGGCGTACATTGGTCTCTCCCGGAGGAGCCGGAGTATGTACAGCCAGAGCACCTCCTTCGTGATCTTGTTTCTGAGCCTCTCCATGGGCGTTGTCATGATCCCACCCTAACTTTTATGGTTTGCAAATATTTTGGCCCCATTTAATTTAAACGTTTTGGCAACAAGTTTTTATTCGGTGACGTACAAGAACCTCTAGGGTGGTAGAATGGAGTTCGACCTGAACGCCATGATGGGCGACGTTGGGGTTGGGGCACTTGTCGGTTTCATAACGGGCTTTGCCTTGAAGAAGCTGATGAAGCTGGCGATGGCGATAATTGGGGCGTATCTGCTGAGCCTCTTCTGGCTCGAGCAAAAGGGAGTTATAATAATAGACAAAGACAGACTGTTCAACCTCGCGGGGGACTGGAGCCACGAAATCCTGACCCTCGGTGAAAAGGTCATGGGTATTCTGCCGGGAACCGCCGCGTTCATGGGTGGCTTCTACCTCGGGTTCAAAAAAGGGTGAGGTCAGACCCTTCCCCTGTAAAGAATTTTCACGAGCTCCTCGGGAAGGCCCTCCCTCTTGATTTTTTCCTCTATGAGCCTCTTTTCCTTTTCGTAGTCCACTTCTATGAACTTGGTGTGGAGCGTGTCTACATCAACCAGAGCGAAAGTGGCTTTGTGGTTCTTGTCCGGTGGGTAGCCAATGCTTCCGGGGCAGATGACCCTTCCATACCTTGTCATGGCATTGACTGGGTACTTTGGTGACGCAACGAAGAGTACTTCATAGTCCTTAACGGGTCGCATTATGGTCTCGTAATAGCTCGTTGGCTGGTCTGGTAGTACTATCCCTTCAAAGGGATTGAGCGGGCTTCCGTAGACGCCAAAGATGTCGTTCTTACCGATCTTGTCCACGAGGTATATCGGAAGGTCCCTAAGGAACTCCCTGCCTTCATGTCCCAGCTTCTCCCAGGTGTATTTGAGGGCCTTCTTGATGTGGTCGGGATAGTCCAGCTTGTCTATGTAGTCCGGCCCCTCTGCGTGGGGGTCGCTCGCAGCTATCGCCTGGTCAAACTCACCGCGGATTACCTTGACGGTGTTGGCCTTGATGAGGTCGTCGAGCGTGTCGAGAACTTCCTTGGGATACGGGAACATGCCTACGACGTTGCCAATGATGTAGTACTTCTTGATCTCATACCCCTCCTCCTTGAGGACTTCTATCCTCTCGAGGGCCTTTGCTAGGGCCGGGAGGTTACCGTTTATGTTGGCCAGAACAGCGACGTACACCATGCCTTTCACCCCCTCTTTTTCTTACCTTGGTATACTAAAAGCTTCGAGGTATTTAAACGTTTCGGGGCTGGTGGAGGAAAGGCTTGGGAAAGATGGCGTCAAAAGGGAAGGCGTCCCTTCTTCCGTCTAACCCTCTTTTCCCTGCTCATGCTTTCCAGGTAGAGCAGAAGCGCGTCCTCTATCATGCCCATCACCTCCCTTTGCTTTTTATTGGTGGTTTCTGCCTCTTCTATGCCGTCGGGAAGTTCCGAGGGTAATTTGAAGGGCATTGGCCTCCGAAGGTACCGGCGGGACTTTTAGGCACTATTGCAATTGGGCACTGGGCCATTCTATGGGACAAACCTTGAGAAGTCCGAAGTCCAATTAAAGTCGATTTCTTTTGGGGGCTTTTTGTGAGTGTTTGTGCTTTTAATGGTCTTTGGCCTTGGACTTCTACCACATGGATAGAGCACATTCAAGAGTCCCCACTTTCGTGGCTAGACTTTGGGAGAATCACAAGCTTTGATGAAACTTTTGCCAATCAAAAGTTCTATGGCGGACCGGCGGGGATTTGAACCCCGGACCTGCGGCTTAGGAGGCCGCCGCCCTATCCTAGCTAGGCTACCGGTCCACTGCCCGCTATTCCCTCCAAGGAAAGGGTATTTAAAGTTTACGGTCTACCCGCTAAGGGGGTGAGTGGTATGGACGAGTTGGACCTTAGGATACTGTCGCTCCTCCAGGAAAACGCCCGGCTCTCGTACCGCGAGATAGCAAGGGAACTCAAGATCGCGGTGGGCACGGTCTACAACCGCATAAAGAAGATGGAAGAGGAGGGTGTAATCAAAGGCTTTGCACCGATTCTCGACTACGAGAAGATAGGCTTTGGACTCACGGCGGTCATCGGCGTCAAAGCCCAGGGAAGGAGGATACTTGACATAGAGCGCGAACTGGCTGCCCACGATAGGGTGATGCTTGTCTACGACATAACCGGCGAGTTTGACATCGTCGTGGTCGCCAAGTTCAGGGACAGGGCCGATATGAACCGCTTCGTGAAGTGGCTTCTTTCCCTGGAGGGCGTGGAAAAAACGAACACCAGCGTGGCGATGCAGGTTGTGAAGGAAGATACCCGGCTCAAGCTAACGGAGGACTAAAACCTCTTCGAGGAAGCGCCTTGCGAAGTCCTCAAAGCTCTCCACTGGGAGGAGGACCTCTTTCCCGTTCACCTTTCCCTCGAAAACCAGCTTTCTGGCCGTTATCTCGCGTATCTTCTCGAAGTCCGAGTTCTCCTTAACAGTTTTCTCCAGAACCCTGGTGAATTCCTCCTCACTGGCTGGCCTGACCACGCCCTCTATGACTATCTTTCTCCCGCACTCCTCCTCTGTGCAGGTGAATTTGAAGGGGAGGCCGGGCTCGACCTCCACCGGGACGGTCAGCCCAGCGGCGTTGTATATGAACACCCTCATCTGGATCACTCCAGCTTTATCAGGCTCTCCACTGGAATGCTGTACTCTTCCCTCAGCTTCTCCACGATGTCCCCGACGCTGATGAGGAAGAACATTCCGACTGGCTTCGCTCCAGCCTGCCTGCACATCTCTAGGAGGGCCCGCTGGGTCTCTCCGCTCCTGATGACATCGTCCACGATGAGGACGTTCTCGCCCTTCTTGAGCGCCCACTGGGGGAGGTACAGCGTCGTGACGCTTCCCGAGGCGCTCGGCACGTAGCTGACCTCGTAGAACTTCTCGACTCCTACCTCCTTCTTCTTCTTGGCGTAAACGACATCAACGTTCAGCTCCCTCGCCACGTGGACTCCGAGGGCTATTCCGTCCGTGGCGGCCGTTAGAACCTTGTCCACGTTCTTGTCCATGTACCTGCTAGCCACGTCTTCCGCTATGAGGCTCATCAAAGCAGTGTCGCTGAGGACGGGCATGTTGTCGAAGAACCCGTACTCGTCGAACTTTATCCTCTTCCTGACCTCCTCCTCTATGTTGATGTACGGGAGGAGTAGCTCGAGGAGCTCTTTCGTCCTCTCGGCACTTGGAAGGACCTTTCCCCTCACGTACCTGTTCAGCACGGTGATGGGGAGGCCGGTTATCTTGGAGAGCTCCTCGTAGGTGTAGGTCTTCTTGAGCAGCCTGAGCACCCTGACAAGTCTCAGCTTCTCCTGCACGGACTTCAGCTGACTCATGCTCTCACCTCCGGTGCCCCAGAATTAACAAGAAAATGTATAAATAGGTTTCGGTCACTCGAGGTCATTTACAACTTTCCTGCGGTACTCTTCCACAACGTCGCCGTATTCACGCAGAATGAACTCCTTGGTTACCGGCTCGCCCTCCGGGTGGTTGAGGCCGGGACAGAACGAGTCGAGCTTCACGTAGATTTTCATCTTCTTTCCGTGCTTGACGAAGACGAAGGGGTAAAGCCTGCACGCGAGGGGCCGATGGGAGTAAATTCTGCACCTCTTGGTCTCGGGGTCGAGAAAGACGCAGGCTTCATCGAAGGGACGCTTTTTAAGGGCGTAGCTGAGGAACTTGTCGCCGCGATAGAACATTTTATCGTAGTCCACGAATTCCCAGGCGCTGTAGCCGAGCTCCTCTATCCTTTCAATGTCTTCGTCCCTCACAGGGATCTCCAGCTCGTAGCAGCACCTTCCGCAGTTTTCGAGGCACTTAAATTTAAAGGCCGGGTCGTGCTCGACCTCGAAGGTCTCGAGGTCGATGGTCGCGACCCACCGTTTCTTCAACCCCTCACCCCCTGTAGGAGCTGGCTATCAATGTCTCGGTCATTTCGATGTTCTTTATCCTTCTGAGAACCTCATCGTGAAACTTGTCCAGTTCTTCTATGCTTCCGACTTCGACGCGGAGGATTAGGTCGTATTCCCCGTAAACCCTGTATATCTCCTTTATCCTTTCGTTGTTCTTGAGGGCCTCGTAGACCTTCTCTTCGGTTCCGGGCTTGACGACAACGAGGACAAAGGCCTCAATCATATCCCAAACCCTCCAAAGTTGAACTTCTTGGCCATCTTAGCCAGCTTTCTCTTGTCCATACTCTTGAACATCTTCTTCATTTGATTGTACTGATTGAGCAGTTCCCTGACTTCAGCTGTGCTGGTTCCAGAGCCCCTGGCGATGCGCTTTATCCTTGAGTAGTTGATTATCTCGGGGTGTTCGAGCTCTTCCTCCGTCATCGAGTCCATTATCACCCTGTACCTCTTGAGCTTCTCCTCACCGACCTTGACCGCGTCGTCCGGGAGGGAGTAGCCGAGGCCCGGGATCATTTGGAGTATCTGCTTGAGAGGCCCCATCTTCTGCATTGCCTCAAGCTGGGCGTACATATCTTTGAGGTTGAACTTACCCTTGAGGAACTTCTCCAGGTCCTCTTCCTTGAACTCCTGCTGCTTCTGCAGCTCCTCAAGTTTCTCCAGAAGTCCCTCTATATCGCCCATTCCGAGTAGCCGTGAGACGAAGCGCTTGGGGTCGAAGGCTTCGAGGTCGTCTATCCTCTCGCCAACACCGATGAACTTTATCGGAGCGCCAGTTGCGGCGACGGCCGAGAGGGCTCCACCGCCTTTCGCGCTTCCGTCGAGCTTGGTGACTATTATGGAGCCTATCGGCGTGGCCTCCTTGAACGCCAAAGCCTGGTTGTAGGCCTGCTGGCCGATGGTTCCGTCTATGACGAGTATGACCTCGTGGGGCTTTATGGCCTCGCTTATCTGCCTCATCTCCTCGATTAGCCCCTTCTCCTCCTTGTGCCTTCCCGCGGAGTCCACGATTATTACATCGACGCCCTTTTCCCTGAAGTACTTCACCCCTTCCCTCGCGAGCTTAACGGCGTCCTTCTCCTCTGGATCACCGGCGACCTCTATGCCGTACGGTTCAAGGAGCTGTTTGAGCTGGTAGTACGCTCCGGGCCTCCAGGTGTCGGAGCAGACTACGCCGACCTTGTATCCCCTCTTCTGAAGGTGCCGCGCCAGCTTGGCCACACTCGTGGTCTTTCCGGAGCCCTGTATGCCGACGGTGAGCAGTACCGTTGGCTTCTCCTTTATCTCGAGGGGCTTTGCCTCCTTTCCGAGGAACTTTGTGAGCTCTTCGTAGACTATCTGGATTATGTGCTCCTTCTTTGAGACTCCAGCCGGTGGCTCCTCCTCAAGGGCCCTCTTCTCTATCGTTTTCGTTAGCTGGAGAACAAGCCGCACATTGACGTCCGCCTGAATGAGAGCCCTCTGTATGTCTCGCACTACCTCCTTTATCGTCGCCTCGTCCACGGTGCGCGAGCGGGCGAGCTTTTTAAGTGCGCTGTTGAGGGCTTTTCCAAGCTTTTCTAGGGCCATTTTCTCCCACCGTAGTGATGGCGTCTCCAAAGTTTATAAACGGTTGGGTTATCGGGAGTTCCCCGTCGAATGTTCTAATGTGCTCTTTTTTCAATATCTGGAATGAGAGAGCCGTTTTTATGGAACAACAGTGTTCATTCAGATACAAAATGGGACGGTACTGCTTTTTTAGCAGAATAACGGACTTTCGGGGGCATCTATGAAAATTTGGGGGCTGACAATCCTTTTAAACACATATGGGGCTATATATAATCGGGAACAGCTGAAAGGGGGTGAGAGAGATGATACCTCTGGCCCACCTCTACAGCTACATGGTTGAGAGGGAGATGGAGAGGAGAAGGAGGAAGGCCATTCCCGAGGAGCTCGAGTACGTTGAGGGGCTGATGGAGTGATAAAATCGGTTTGTTGATTGATTTAATAAGCCACTTTTCTATTCTCCGTCGGTGGTGTTATGAGGATTCACTACAGGTAATGACCAATAATCAACGATGCTATTGGAAGGGCCCTGACGGATTCTATAGCTGAGTCTGCCCTCAAGGCGGAGTGTGCCCAAGCGCCGGGAGCTTGGGTTCCAAGGGGCTCCCCGGTGTGCACAAGATCCCGTGATTACCAGTGATTAGACAATTGACGATATTATCTTTAACGAATGTCTATGGGAAAGCTTTTTATATTTTAAAGTGGTATAGTTCAGTGGTGACACCTATGACGACGGTGATTAAGAAAGATACCAAAAGGTTTTTGAGGGAGTTAAAAACTCATTACGGCGATGTTTGGAGGATTCCACACAGTAACTATCTGGCAAAGCCAGATTTCGTCGTTATTGACCCCAGAAGCGGCAGGAAAACCAAGGTGAGCTTCGTCTCCCTCGACGATGGGGGTGTGGTTGGCGTCGTCTACGACGACCTCGGCTGAACTTTCGCTTTTTGACTGATTCAGTCCGTTCTGTTTTGTCCGTTGGAAATCATTAAATACTTCCACATCGTAAATTTTCCGGTGGGAATAATGGCCACTGACGTTTACCGTGAGGCCCTTCGTCTGGCCGCTGACATAAGGGACAAGTACCTCAGGGCGGTTACCTACGCTAAAATTGGCTACTACATGTACAAGGCCCGGAAACCAGAGTATGGGACGGCCTTCAAGTACGCCTTCAACGCCGCCTCCTCGATAGAGAACCCTGTTCTTATGGTCAGGGCACTCTTGGAGATCGGAACCTACCTCTGGCTGACCGGCTCCAAGACGGCCAGGAAAGTCTTTGGGCAGGCTCACGACGCTATAGTTGAATTTCCTGACGCCGTCAGGGACGACCTTCTGAACGAGCTGGTGATGAGGCTTCTCGAGCTGGGCCTGGTGGACGATGCCCTGTTCTACGTCTCCGACATTAAGGACACCGTCAAGAGGAACGACCTCCTACTGAGGATCCTCAGGGTATACCTAAAGAGGGGGAACATGAGAAAGGCGGCCATGATAATAGGGCAGATCGACGAAGAGCCGTGGCACTCGATAGCGGCCATTGAAGCCATCAAAGAGCACCTGAAGCGCGAGGAATTTGGAAGCGCGATAAGAGTTCTGTCGGAGCTGAGGAGTGAGTATTGGCTGGGTGAAGCGATGAAGGAGGTCGCGATCTACCTAAAGACCTCAGACGTCCCAAAAGCTACCTATGAGAAGTTCGTGGACATAGCCCTGTCCCTTTCCGGGGAAGCGGGCTCGGACGTCCTCAACTCCCTCCTGATAGGTCTGGGCAGCCAGGGAGAACTGGAATTTGTAATGGGAATATTGAAGAAGCTGCCGGAGGAGCAGAGGTGGAAGGTTCTTGAGGGCATCGTGAGGGCTTCTGCCGACAAGGTTGATATCCTGAAGAGGCTCTTGGGGCTTCTTAAGGGTGAGGAGTACGAGCGCATGGCTGTCTTCGTGATGGACCAGCTCCTTTCCAGGCCCGTCGATGGGGGGTACGCCGAACTCGTTAAGTCGATAGGCGAGCGGACTAAGGAGGACGCCGTTCTGGTGAAGGTGGCGACGTATCTCTCCAAGCTGGGGGACTTTGAGAAGGCCTGGAAGTTTGCCTCCCGCGTCCGCGGCCACTACCTGCGCTCCCTCGCTTTTGGAAGCATCGCCGTGGCCAAGCTCAAGGCCGGTGACATCGATGGGGCGATAGATGCGGCCCTTGAGGTACGGGATCCCAAGTGGGGCTCCTGGCTTCTCAGCGAGATACTGACCAAGATACTGGAGCTTCAGGCTAAGGGTGAGGTTCTGGAGGACATACACGAGAGGGCGGAGTACCAGAAGAGTCTCTGGGAGGGGGGCTAACGTTTTAAGGCCCCCACCATTTCTTCTTCCAGGTGATACCATGCCAAGGATAGCAATTATTGGAGGCTCCGGAGTCTACGACCCCAAGCTGCTTGAGAACGTCAGGGAGGAGTTCGTGAGCACGCCCTACGGAAGGGTCCGGGTGAAGCTAGGTGAGTACGATGGTGAGGAAATAGCATTCCTGGCAAGGCACGGCGAGGGGCATAGTGTTCCTCCACACAAGATAAACTACCGCGCGAACATCTGGGCGCTCTATGAGCTCGGCGTCGAGAGGATCCTCTCGACCTCGGCAGTTGGCTCGCTCAACGAGCTGATGAAGCCCGGCGATTTCGTAATCCTAGATCAGCTCATGGACTTCACTAAAACTAGACACTACACCTTCTACGACGGTGAAGATAGCCCCCACGACAGGAAGTTCGTCGCCCACGTGGACTTCACCGATCCCTACTGTCCCGAGCTGAGGAAGGCCCTCATCACCGCTGCCAAGGAGCTCGGCTTTACGTATCACCCCACTGGAACCTACGCCTGCATGGAGGGTCCAAGGTTCGAGACGAAGGCCGAAATCAGGGCGCTCAAGATACTCGGTGCCGACGTCGTTGGCATGACCCAGTGTCCCGAAGCAGTTCTCGCCCGCGAGCTCGAGATGTGCTACGCCAGTGTGGCAATAGTTACGAACTTCGCAGCGGGTATAAGCAGGGAGAAGCTCACCCACACCGAGGTCGTCGAGCTGATGGCCAGGAAGAGCGAGGAGATTAAGTACCTCCTCATGAAGTCCATCAAGTACATTCCGAAGGAGAGGCACTGCGCCTGCAAGGACGCCCTGAAGGGCGCTACCGGAGACTGATGTCCTTCCCTGTTCTTTTCTCCCCTCAGAAGTGCTTACGTTTTGAACTCGAGGTTAAAGAAAGTGTTTAATAGTAGGCTGCCCTAATTCTTTCGGTGATGGAAATGAAGTACGACGTTGTGGTTATAGGGGCGAGCGCCGGGGGAATCACGACAGCCATCTCTGCCAGGAAGTTCTACCCGGACAAGAGCGTTCTTGTCATAAAGAGAGAGGAAGTGGGCATGATTCCGTGCGGAATTCCCTACATCTTCGGAACTCTCGGGGGCGTTGATGATGACATACTTCCCGTCGAGAAGTTCCTTAAGCCCCTCGGCGTCGAAATCCTCACCGATGAGGTCACGGAGATAGACCCGCGGGGGAAGCTCGTGAGAACCAAGTCGGGGAAGGAAATCCGCTGGGAGAAGCTCGTCATAGCAACTGGTTCGAAGCCGGCAAAGCCGGACTTCCCGGGAGGCGAGCTGGAGGGAGTCTACACCGTTCCGAAGGACTACCACTACCTCAAGGAGCTCCGTGAGAGGGTTGAGGAAGCCCAGAGGGTCGTCATAGTTGGTGGAGGCTTCATAGCCCTCGAGGTCGGCGACGAGATAAGGAAGCTCGGCAAGGACGTCACGCTTATCGTCAGGAGCAGATTGCTAAGGAGCTCCTTTGACCCCGAGTTCAGCGAGATGGTAGAGGAGAGGCTTAAGGAGAGGGGCATCAAGGTTGTCTACGGCCAGGTCGAGAGGCTTTTAGGCGATGGGAAGGTCGAGAAGGTCAGGCTCGTTGACGGAACCGAACTTCCTGCCGACCTCGTGATACTCTCCGTCGGCTACCGCCCCAACGTCGAGCTGGCCGTCAAGGCTGGGCTTAAGGTTACTCGCTACGGCATATGGACCGACGAGTACATGAGAACGTCTCACCCCGACATCTTCGCGGTCGGTGACTGCGTCGAGCACAGGGACTTCTTCACGGGTAAGCCATACCCCCTCATGCTCGCCTCGACGGCCACCTTTGAAGCCAGGATCGCCGGCGCGAACCTCTTCAAGCTCCAAATCGTGAGGGAGAACAGGAGGACGATAGGGGTCTACTCAACCCACATAGCCGGCCTCACCCTCGCGGCCGCTGGCTTGACCGAGGAAGCCGCCAAAAAGGAAGGCTTCGAGGTCATAGTCGGCTACGGAAAGGGCCCTGACAGGCACCCGGCGAAGTTCCCCGACACTTCGATGGTGACTGTTAAGCTGATCTTCTCCCGCGACCGGGGAGCGATCCTCGGTGCCCAGATAGCGGGCGGAAAGAGCGTTGGAGAGATGATAAATATCCTGGCCTTGGCGATACAGAAGAGGCTCACCGCCAGCGAGCTCTACACGCTCCAGATAGCGACGCACCCGCTCCTCACGGCTTCACCCGTTGGCTACCAGATCCTCCAGGCCGCGGAAGATGCTCTGGCGAAGCTGAGAACCTGAAGGATTGTGCGAGTTCATCTCTTCTTTTTGTTTTGGCCTTTTGGAAAAGTTTGATCAAAGAATTCTCCTTTGTCAAACTGGCAGGAATCAAAGCGTGCATTCCAAAATCTGCCCGCGAATAGGGTTCAACCTCAAAACCTGCCTCTTGGACTGTTTCACTTTTTATTCTGGCGTCCTTTGGACGCCTTGAGGAGAGTGAAACACTGTAAAACTGCCAATTGGAGAGTAAACCACTCAGAGACCAAGCACTCTTAGAATTTCACGCGAGTTTTTCCGTCAACGCTTGCGCAGGCTTAAATTGAGGGTGTGGGGGCGTAGCCCCACTCCGGGGGTTTGAGAGTATAGGAGGCTTTTAAAAAAGCTTCACCAAAAGTTTGTAGCTCTTCGCGTTGCCGTGTTTGGGAAGTTTGGTTTTTCTCTTCTGAGGGTTTTATGAGGTTGGAAAGAACAGCCGTCCAAGTACCGGTTTATCTGTGGATTTGTTTCTCTTTGACGCCCTTTGGGCGTCTTTTAGGTAAATCCCTTCACAAGGAATCCGCGAGAGAGTTTCTCCATCAAAATGTTGGTTTTGAAGTGAGAAAACCTCGTCAAGAATTGCACTTCAAGTAAGGAGCTACGAACCTTGATCAAACTTCGCGCAGGCGAAGTTTGTTAGAATGGTGCGGTGGCCGGGATTTGAACCCGGGCCAGCGGCGTGGCAGGCCGCTGTCCTAGACCAGGCTAGACTACCACCGCACTCCGCGGCCCGTTACATACTCACCTGCGGGTGATTTATAAATCTTTCGGTTCTCCCGAACGGTTAAATTTATAAAGCGTTTCCGAGAAGGGTTAGCGGGCAGTGCCCCGGTGGCCTAGTCTGGATAGGGCGCGAGGCTGCGGACCTCGAGGTCCGGGGTTCAAATCCCCGCCGGGGCGCCATAGAAACTTTTGCCAAACAAAAGTTTCATCAAAGCTGGTAGCTCCTTCTCAAAAGTTAAATTCTGTGAGATTTTCTCTTTGAATGACCAATTGAACTTTAGAACATTTCAATTGTCCTTTGAGCACGGTTTGACCTTTAAATCGACGCCTTCGGGCGTCATGGGGGAGAGTAAACCCTTTATCGGGGCTTACCTGAAATGTTCTCTCCTGAAAGATGGGCATTCAATGAGTAAAATCCTCCCTCCTGGGCCTTTTGACGGAGAGCTACTAACTTTCGGTGAAGCTCTTTCCTAAGCGTCTTCTGCAATGCTGGCGGAAGATTAGGTGTATTCTGATAGTTGCTCGTTTTTGGGTGGGTTTCTCATGAACTTGTTCTTTTGTGAGTGTTTCATTCCACAGGGCGCCCGAAGGGCACCAATAAGAGAAAAGAAATCTTCGCAAGACGTCTCCGGAAGAATATAACAAAACCAAAACCGGGTGTCAAATTCTTCTCAGCCCGGGGAACCAGACCTTCTTGCCTTTCTTCTCCTTCTCCTCGTCCCACTCGGCGAGTATCTTTACTGCCTCGCTTGCAACCAGCGCCGCTTCCTTCTCGCCGGCCTTTCCGAACTCGTTGGTAACGCGGTTGGCGAAGACCGCGCAGACGCAGCCTGCTCTTAGCCCGTAGATGCTTGCAAGGGTATAGAGCGTTGCAGCTTCCATCTCGAAGTTGGTAACCCTCGCTTGCCTCAGGTCGTCGAGAATGTTCCTAGCGAAGCTCGGGAAGTAGCCGTTTAAGCCCGGCCTCCCCTGGCCGAGGTAGAAGCTGTCGGTTGAGGCTGTTATGCCGATGTGGTAGCGAACGCCCAGCGTTTCAGCGGCCTCGATGAGCGCTAAAGTGACCTCCAAGTCGGCCACCGCAGGGTACTCGACCCTTACGTACTGCTTTGACGTCCCCTCAAGCCTGACGGCCGCTTTAGCTATAATCAGGTCCCCGATTTCCATTCCGGGCTGGATTGCACCGGTCGAGCCGACTCTAATGAAGGTGTCGGCCCCTATAGCCGCTAACTCCTCAATCGCTATCGCCGTTGAGGGTCCGCCTATCCCTGTCGAGGTCACGCTTATCGGCACGCCTTTGTACTTACCCGTGTGCGTTCTGTACTCACGGTGGAAGGCCATCTCTTTGGCCTCGTCCCAGAGCGAGCTTATCTTCGGCACCCTCTCGGGGTCGCCGGGGAGGAGGACGTACCTTGCCACGTCGCCGGGCTTGCAGGCTATGTGGTACTGATAGCCCTCCTCCGTCTGCGGCCTCTCAGCTGAAACGAACTTCTCTCCCATTGTGACCACCCATCGCCGTTGTGATACCGGTATAGACCTCTGACCTAAAAAAGCCTTGGGTGGTAGTATTCTTCGGAATCCTCTCAGCGTCCGGGACGGGTTGAAGGTATTTAAAGTTTGAAGCCCAGTACCTGTCGGAGGTGAGAGAATGACGGAGGTTCGGTATCCAGCTGTGGCTGGAAGCTTTTATCCCGCTGATGAAAGCCTCATCGAGATGCTGGAGGAGTTCTTCAATGACCTGGGAGAGGAGGGAAGCGAGAGAAGAATCACCGCTGGCGTTGCACCTCACGCGGGTTATATATTCTCCGGCTACACTGCATCGAGAACCTACAAGGCAATCTTTGAGGACGGTCTCCCGGAGACCTTCGTAATCCTCGGTCCAAACCACACCGGCCTTGGCTCGCCGATAGCTGTCTATCCCTCCGGCGAGTGGTTGACCCCGCTCGGAGAAATCGAAGTTGATGCGGAGATGGCGAAGGCCATAGCCAGGCTCTCGGGCATAGCCGATTTAGACGAGCTGGCCCACAGGTACGAGCACTCCATCGAGGTTCAAGTTCCCTTCATTCAGTATCTGGCCGAACTCGCCGGAAAGAAGGTCAGGATAGTCCCAATAACCCTCGGAATCCAGGACGAGGAGGTTTCGAGGGCCCTTGGGAGGGCAATCTTTGAAGCCTCGCAGGAGCTCGGCAGGGACGTTGTTGTTATAGCGAGCACGGACTTTATGCACTATGGAGCTATGTACGGCTACGTGCCCTTCCGCGTTAGGGCCGACGAGCTCCCCCACAGGATAAAGGAGTGGGACTTCCGGCTCGTCAGGAGAATCCTCGACTTCGACGTGGACGGCTTGTTTAGAGAGCTCCGTGAGATGAACCATACGATGTGCGGGCCGGGGGCTGTTGGAACCGCAATCGTTTACTCGCGCTCCGCTGGAGCGCTTGAGGCCGAGCTCCTCCACTACACGACGAGCTACGAGGTGAGCCGTTCAACCGATGCGGTTGTGGGCTACGCGA
The DNA here is from genome assembly GCF_000265525.1 of Thermococcus cleftensis. Classification (NCBI taxonomy): domain Archaea; kingdom Methanobacteriati; phylum Methanobacteriota; class Thermococci; order Thermococcales; family Thermococcaceae; genus Thermococcus; species Thermococcus cleftensis. The sequence goes on along the minus strand of NC_018015.1, from coordinate 530,198 downwards.
GCATCGTGATGAGAAGGTAGAACCAAAAGCCACATAAACTTTCACTCCTTTCACTCCGGGAGGGTTCAAAATGAGGGTTTTGGCTTCCGCTCCGGCGAAGATTATCCTGTTCGGCGAGCACAGCGTTGTCTATGGAAAGCCAGCGATAGCGGCCGCCATCGACCTGAGAACCTACGTGTGGGCAGAGTTCAACGATAAGGGGGCAATACGGATAGAGGCGAAGGACATACGCGTCCCAGGTTTAACCGTTTCATTCTCCGAGGACGAGATTTACTTCGAGAGCGACTACGGCAAAGCCGCTGAGGTTCTCAGCTACGTCCGCCAGGCGATAGAACTGGTGAGAGAAGAGGCCGATGCTAACGGAAGGGGCATAACCGTCTCGATAACGTCCCAAATTCCAGTCGGTGCCGGCCTCGGTTCATCGGCGGCGGTGGCTGTGGCGACCATCGGGGCGGTCTCAAGGCTCCTCGGCCTCGAGCTGAGCAACGAGGAGGTAGGAAAGCTCGGCCACCAGGTTGAGCTCCTCGTTCAGGGGGCGTCGAGCGGAATAGACCCAACCGTCTCTGCCATTGGTGGCTTCATTCACTACGAGAAAGGGAAGTTCGAGCGTTTACCCTTCATGGAACTGCCCATCGTTGTCGGCTACACCGGCTCGAGCGGCTCAACGAAGGAACTCGTCGCGATGGTGAGGAGAACCTACGAGGAGATGCCTGAGGTCATCGAGCCGGTACTCGTGGCTATGGGTAAGATAGTCGAGAAGGCCCGGGACGTGCTCCTCTCGGAGCTTGACGAAGACGTCCGCTTTGCCCAGCTCGGAAGGCTGATGAACATAAACCACGGTCTCCTAGATGCCCTCGGAGTCTCGACTAAAAAGCTCAGCGAGCTGGTCTATGCCGCCAGGACCGCCGGAGCGCTGGGTGCCAAGATAACCGGCGCCGGCGGCGGTGGCTGCATGTACGCCCTTGCCCCGGAGAACCAGAGCGAAGTGGCAACGGCCATAACCATAGCCGGTGGAACGCCGATGATAACGCGCATAAGCGGAGAGGGGCTTCGCATAGAGGAGGTTCTGCCATGATAATCGTCAAGGTTGGGGGAAGCGTCTTCAGCGACAAGAAGGGTGAGCCGGAGAACTTTGAGGGTGAGACCGTCAGGAACATAGCGATGGAGATCGCTTCCTTTTATCCCGACGAGAGCTTCATAGTCGTTCACGGGGGAGGGAGCTTTGGTCACCCTGAGGCGAAGAGGTACGGAATAAGGGAGGGCCTTCCCGGGAACTGGAAGAAGGCTCACCTCAGGAGGATAGGGTTTACAAGAACCCACCAGGCGATGCTTAGAGCTAACGCCAGCTTCATAGAGGCCTTCCTCAGGGAAAACCTTCCCGCCTTCTCGGTCTCGACCTCCTCAGTCTTCATCACCGAGAATGGAGAGGTTGCCTACGGTGACCTGGAGGTCATCGAGCGGCTCCTCGAGCTGAAGTTCATTCCTGTTCTCTTCGGCGACGTTTCGATCGACCTGGCGAAGGGCATCGACATACTTTCCGGCGACCAGATCATCACATACCTCGCCAAGATGCTCGAGCCAGACAAGGTTATATTCCTCATGGACGTCGATGGAATCTACGACGGAAAGCCCGGTGAGGGAGAGATGATTCAGGAGCTCCAGAAGGAGGAGATAGACTTCCTCCTAGAGAGGCTCCACTGCACCGCCGCGGGGACGGACGTCACCGGTGGCATCTGCAACAAGCTCCAGGAGGCCAAGAAGATAGCCGAGCACTCGGAGGTCTGGTTCGTGAACGGGAAGGTTTATGGAAGACTGAGCGGGGCAATAAGGGGCGACGGCTTCGGGACGAGAATAGCCTTGTAACGCCTTTCAAGCGTAAACCTTTTATTCTCTTCTGGATTATCCCCATCGGGATCCGCGATGGTGAAAAAGACTCTGGCACTCATACTCGTGCTCGTCGTCTTCGGGTGGACGTTCCTCGGCATTGAAAGGGCCGCGGAACTGGGCCTGCTGAAGAACTTCATGGCCAGTCCCGATGACCTTGAGATTAATGGTTCCCGTGTGGAGACGCCGAACGGATCGGCCTTTGTAGTCGAATGGTACCTCCAGAGGAAGCCCCTGGAGCGGCTCGTGAGCGGCCGCGACTCGATTTTTCTGTTCTATCCCTCAGGGGTCCATATATCCGGAGGCGTTTACCCTATCATAGGTGGCTTTCCAGGGGTGAACCTCACCGTTTACCCATCGGGAAGGCAGGTGAACGGGAGCGAGATTATTTACACCGTCTGGTACTACGACACCCCCGGCTGGGCCGTTCCGAAGGTTGAGATGGTGAGGGCGGTCTACCTCGTTCCCCCAAACGTGAGCGGCGGCAGGATAGAGGTTCCCATTAGGGCCACAAACTGGTCCCGCTGTTCGGTTATCCCCGTAATCCTCGCGTACTTCCACGACACCGGTGGAGAGGGGGTTAATCCGGATTACATCGACCTCCGGCCGGAGCTTCACCTCGGCCCAGACTATCCCGTCTTCGGCAACGGCACCCTGGAGGTGCTCTTTGACTTCAACACCTCCCACTGGGTCGAGATGTACCTCGGTGAGCGCGGCGGCTGGGTGGAGGTGAGGGTCTTCAACGCAACGTTGCCGTGTTCCTCCGCTGGCGGTTAATGAAGGCCCAAAAACCTCTTAACCTCCCGCCTCAACTTTCTCCGGTGGTTGAAATGGAGGCTTTTGATAGGGAGGAGCTAACTATCATCAGGAAGTTCGAGCACATAGAGCACTGCCTTAAGAGGAACGTCCAGGCCCACGTGAGCAACGGTTTTGAGGATGTCCACTTCGTCCATATGAGCCTGCCCGAGATAGACAAGGACGAGGTCGATTTGAGCGTTGAGTTCCTTGGAAGGAAGTTCGACTACCCGATTTTCATAGCAGGAATGACGGGAGGAACCAGGGGTTCCCAGCTCGCGGGAAGGATAAACAAGACCCTCGCCAAGGCAGCCCAGGAGCTGAACATACCGATGGGCGTCGGAAGCCAGAGGGCGATGATAAGGAAGCCGGAAACCTGGGAGAGCTACTACGTTCGCGACGTCGCTCCGGACGTCTTCCTCGTCGGCAACCTTGGCGCTCCCCAGTTCTCCGAGACGATCCAGGAGCGCTACGGCATCGAGGAGGCTTTGAAGGCCGTCGAGACTATTCAGGCGGACGCTCTTGCAATCCACATGAACCCGCTCCAGGAGAGCGTCCAGCCGGAGGGGGACACGCAGTACAGGGGTGTTTTGAAAGCTCTGGCGGAACTAAAGGCCGAGCTTCCGTACCCGATAATAGCGAAGGAAACCGGTGCCGGCGTTTCAATGGAGGTGGCTATAAGGCTCGAGAGCATAGGCATAGATGCCATCGACGTCGGCGGCCTCGGAGGGACGAGCTGGAGCGCCGTCGAGTACTACCGCGCAAAGGACGAGATGGGTAGGAACCTTGCCCTTCGCTTCTGGGACTGGGGGATTAAGACGGCAATAAGCGTCGCAGAGGTCCGCTACTCAACGGATCTGCCAATTATCGCCACCGGCGGAATGCGCGACGGAATAACGATGGCGAAGGCTCTGGCGATGGGTGCCACCTTTGCCGGCGTTGCACTGCCGCTCCTCAGGCCGGCCGTCAAGGGCGACGTTGAGGGGGTAATCAAAGTCCTTCAGCGCTACATCGAGGAGATTCGCAATGCAATGTTCCTCGTTGGGGCTAAAAACGTTGAGGAGCTCAGAAAGGTTCCGCTCGTGGTTACGGGCTTCACGAGGGAGTGGCTCGAGCAGAGGATTGACCTGCCGGCGTACCTCAGGAACAGGTGATGGCTTTGAGGAGGCCTCTCCTTTTCCGCTTTGTCGAGTCCATCTGTGGTTCCTTCATCGTTGTCCCCACCGCCATAGTCTCCGCTTCGGCGCTGGGCTTTCTCTTCTCTACCCGGGAACGCACACCTTTTTAAACCCCTGTCCACAACTAAGACCAACGCAGCCCCACGCCTCGGGAGAGGCCTGGGGAAGCAGGAGGAATAGACATGATAAAAATCTACACCATTAGCGGTTACGAGGAAGTCGGCAAGAACATGACCGCCGTCGGTTACTCCAATGGCGGTAGGGAAGAGGTCGTCATAATCGACATGGGCATAAGGCTCGACCGCGTTCTCATTCATGAGGACGTGAACATTCAGCAGTTCCCCACCAAGGAGCTCCAGAAGCTCGGCGCCATTCCAGATGACTCGATCTTGAGGAACAAGAAGGTCGTCGCCATAACCTTCACCCACGGTCACCTCGACCACATCGGGGCCATCGGCAAGCTCGCCCCCCACTACCCGGACGTTCCGATCTACGGCACTCCCTACACGATAAAGCTCGCCAAGAGCGAGGTCAAGAGCGAGCAGTACTTCGAGGTCAAGAACCCGATGTACGAGACCCAGTTTGGTGAGATAGTCCAGGTGAGTGAGAACCTGGCGATAGAGTTCGTCCAAATAACTCACTCCATTCCCCAGGCGGCCATGGTGGTTGTTCACACGCCCGAGGGGGCGGTGGTTCACACGGGCGACTTCAAGTTCGACAACAACAACCCGCTCGGCGAGAGGCCTGACTACAAGCGCCTTAAGGAGCTCGGCAAGGAGGGCGTCAAGGTTCTCATTCCGGAATCAACGCGCGTTTCCGAGCCCACCAAAACGCCAAGTGAAGCGGTTGCCCAGATGCTCCTCGAGGACTTCTTCCTCTACGAGGGAATGGAGGCCGACGGGTTGATAGCGACCACCTTCGCCAGCCACATCTCCAGGCTCCAGGAGCTCATATGGATAGCCAACAAGATGGGCAGGCAGGCAGTTTTTGTCGGCCGCTCGCTGGCGAAGTACACCGGCATAGCCAAGCAGCTTGGGCTGATAAGAATGAAGGGTGCCCGCGCGGTGAGGAGCCCGAACGCCATAAGGAAGGTTCTCGCCGAGGTCTCAGGGGCAAGGGAGAACTACCTTCTCATCGTTACTGGCCACCAGGGCGAGCCGGGAGCGATACTTACCAGAATGGCCAACGGCGAGCTCTACGACATCGGGAAGAGGGACACGGTTGTTTTCTCAGCCGGAACGATACCGAACCCCCTCAACAGGGCACAGCGCTACGTCCTCGAGACGAAGCTCAAGATGAAGGGAGTCAGAATGATCAAGGATCTCCACGTCTCCGGCCACGCCAGCAGGGAGGACCACCGCTACCTCATAAGAATGCTCAATCCCGAGAACATCGTTCCCGCCCACGGTGAGTTCAGAATGCTCACCCACTACGCCGAACTGGCCGAGGAGGAGGGATACCTCATAGGCAGGGACGTCTTCGTTTCGAGGAACGGCTACAAGGTGGAGATTCCGTAGAGTTATACTGAACCTCTTTTCATAATTCTACTTTTTGGTAGCTGGTGGTAGTGGCTGAAGTGCGTGGGTTTTTGTTACCCCAGAATAAGGGAATATTTATAAGTCATGCTAGTCAAAAATCTATTGCACCCTTCACCACAAGTGGAACCTATGGGGTACTGAAAATATCCTCTAACATTTGGCACCAAGAGCGGATTGAGGCAGCGGGGGACTGGTGGATATGAGGAAAACCATGGTGTCCATACTGCTAATTCTTGTTGTTTTTTCATCTGCGTGTATTGAAGACGTTGAGAACACCGACGCCTCGGGTACTTCGGCCCCTAGTGGCTCGGCAAACCCAACCTATCCACTAACTGAGGTGCCGTACGGAGTTATCGAACTCGATACCCTGGCCGAGTACGGAAACGTTACCGTGGTGCGGGCCACCTACGGCTACGTGATTTTTAGGGACGACACTAAAGTTTTCCTGAACGTTTCAGAGGCGTATTTCTTCCCGTGGGGGTTCGTGGTGGTTGAAACGGTTCCTGAGGTCAGGGGTATTCCCATTGTAAATGTCAGGATTGGCAGGACTTACGAGGAGGATTCCCGGAACATCACCGCCATGGTTGGGGTGACGAGAATAGAAGCGTACGATTATACGGGTCATCTTCTCTGGGTGCACGAACCCCAGCCTCCTTACATCTGGGAGATAACGCGAACCGATGACGGTGGAGAGGGCTACGAAAAAGGCGTGTCCTACCCGAGGATACTGATCTCGAATAGCAGTGAATACCTTTTCATAGCGGAACTCCCGAGGAGTTTTGGAAACATGGTATCCCTTCCGGTGTCTGCTGGAGACGTTTGCAATTACCTGTACGTCTACGGGGGTAACGGCTTAGTCGAGAGGTTTAATTTTTCTTCCTCCGGGAGATACCGGGTGAACAACGAGTTTCTCCTCTCCGCGGGTAACTACACAGTTTTCGGCTTTCAGATGCCCTACGAAGACGGTAGTCCGAACTATGGCGAGGTGTTGCTCTTCAATGGTTCCGAGGTCATCTTCAGGAGGAGGTTTGACCGGGACCCCGAGTGCCTGTGCGACGTGATTCACGGGTGGGCGAGGATATACCCCGGTGGCTGTGTGTACTTTGGGCTTCTTGAAGGAACCGGATTTTACTGCAGGGGTACTTTCAGATACATCAAAAAAGAAAACGGTTGAGCTTCGCAATTGGGCCCGTTGAAAACTTTTCTTCCTTTTTATTTGGTGTGATTATAGCAAAGCTCATAAAGGTTGAACCTTTTCCTCATTTGGTTACTTTCATCTCTCACGGGGTGATAGAATGGGCAGGTACGATGAGCTGTTCGCAAGGGTTAAGGAGCTGGCCAGAGACGTTGATGAGGTCATCTTTGAGCTTATCCCCGAGAAGGAGCCGAGGGCCCTCTATGAGGCGTCCAGACACTATCCGCTCGCCGGCGGAAAGCGCGTTAGGCCCTTCGTGGTTCTCCGTGCGGCGGAAGCTGTGGGCGGAGACCCAGAGAAGGCGCTCTATCCCGCGGCGGCGGTCGAGTTCATACACAACTACTCCCTAGTCCACGATGACATAATGGACATGGACGAGCTGAGGCGCGGAAGGCCCACCGTTCACAAGCTCTGGGGCGTGAACATGGCGATTCTGGCTGGAGACCTCCTCTTCAGCAAGGCCTTCGAGGCCATCGCTAGGGCCGGGGTGAGCCCCGAGAAGAAGGCAAGGATTCTTGACGTTCTCGTCAGGACCTCCAACATGCTCTGCGAGGGACAGGCCCTCGACATCGAGTTCGAGACCAGGGAGGAGGTTACGGTCGATGAGTACCTCAAGATGATAAGCGGCAAGACAGGGGCTCTCTTTGAGGGCTCCGCGGAGATAGGCGCGATAGTCGGGACCGATAACGAGGAGTACATAAAGGCCCTAGCCAGGTGGGGAATGAACGTCGGGGTAGCCTTCCAGATATGGGACGACGTTCTCGACTTGGTAGCAGATGAGGAGAAGCTCGGAAAGCCCGTCGGCAGCGACATTAGGAAGGGCAAGAAGACGCTGATAGTCAGCCACTTCTTCAGCAAAGCCAGCGAGGAGGACAAGGCCGAGTTCCTGAAGGTCTTCGGAAAGTACGCCGGCGACGCCAAGGGCGACGCCCTCATACACGATGAGAAAGTAAAGGAGGAAGTCGCTAAGGCCATTGAACTCCTCAGGAAGTACGGCAGCATAGACTACGCTGCGGAATACGCCAAGAACCTCGTGAAGGAAGCGAATGAGGCTTTAAAGATACTCCCCGAGAGCGAAGCCAGGAAGGATTTGGAGCTGCTCGCCGAGTTCCTCGTCGAGAGGGAGTTCTGATGGGGGAGCTGAGGCTCTCGGATTATTCCTCCGACGTCGTTATTCTCTCTTTTCTGCTACTCGTCGTTTCGGCCCTGGCGGTGCCGTGGCTGGAGGTCTCGATAGGTTCCCTCGGTGATTTCCTTTACCTCCTTGTTCTACCTTGGGTGGTTCTCGTTCCGCTCCACGAAGGGCTGCATGCCTTGTTGCCAAAGTTTTTGGTGCCAAGGTTCGGTTCGGAATTACCACCTTTGGAAAGCTCATCGTTGCTCCTTTCATAACCATTGAAACTCCCCTTCGCGCGAGGGAATACGCCGTTGTCTCGCTTGCCCCGCTCCTCCTATCGGCCACCTTCCTGTCCCTGGCCTGGCTCCTCCGTTCCAACTTCTGGGCTCTCGCCTATGTCTTCAACACGGCTGGCATAGCGGGTGATTTCCTCATGGTCCTTTCGCTCCTCAGAATGTACCCCGATGCGAAAGTCTTCGACGATGGGACGACCCTCCGCTCCGATGCAGATGTCCCCTCTCGTATCCAAGGTGGCTTTCAACTGCCCTGAAGGTCGCGATTCTTTTGCTTTTTCTCATGGTAATAATCATGGGCCGCGTTGAAGTCGTCGTTGAGAATGGTTAGGCAAGTTTTATAACATCACTCCCCCTAATTATCCTCCGGTGAACAGCATGGGACAGTCCAAATGGGGAGTCCTCATGATCATGAGTGCGGCGCTCTTCATCATGTTCATCGATACGACGATGATGAACGTCTCAATAAGCGCCCTCGTCGCCGACCTCAACACGACCGTGACGGGTGTCCAGAGCGCGATAACCCTCTACGCCCTTGTAATGGCGGCGTTCATGATAACAGGCGCGAAGCTGGCCGACATCTGGGGCACGAAGAAGGTCTTCTTCCGCGGACTGGTCATCTACACGGTCGGAACACTCATGGCGGCCCTCGCTCCAAACCTCGCCGTTCTTCTCCTGGGGTGGTCAATCCTGGAGGGCATCGGCGCCTCAATGATGATGCCGGCGACGGTCACCTATATAACCAAGGAGTACACCGGCAAGGACAGGGCCTTCGCCTTCGGCGTCTGGGGCGGCGTCGGCGGGGCCGCCGCGGCATTCGGTCCGATTATTGGTGGTTTCTTCACGACCTACATCACCTGGCGTCTCGGCTTCTTCATGGAGGCCTTCATCGCCGCGGCGATATTCGCCTACATGAAGATACTCTCCGACTACAGGCCGGAGAAGGAGATGAATCTCGACGTGGTCGGAGCGGCCCTCGTCGGAATCGGCCTCTTCCTGCTCACACTTTCGGTCCTCATAATGGACCCGCTCTCCAACCCGCCGGTTCTGCTCCTCATGGTCGCCGGCCTGGTGGTGCTGGCGGCATTCTGGAAGTACGAGAAGCGCAGGAAGGAGCGGGGGCTGGACGTTCTCATAGACGTGGACATCTTCAAGTCCAAGGTCTTCACGGTGGCGAACCTCGTCAGCATTTTCTTCCAGATGACCCTGGCGGGCATAATGTTCACCGTGCCCGTCTTTGTCCAGCAGTACCTCCACTACAACGCCATTGAGACGGGTTTCGTCATAGTTCCGCTCTCGATAATGATGTTCATCTTCTCGATGAGCGGCCAGAGGTTCGCGAGGTACCTCACCCCCAAGCAGATAATCCAGCTCGGCATAGCCCTCACCTTCGTCGGCCTCTACCTCCTCCTCCGCGTTCTCAAGCCAGGGGTTGAAGGGAGCGACTTCGCCCTCGGCCTGGCCCTCTACGGAACGGGCTTCGGGCTGATATTCTCCCAGATAACCAACTTGGCAATGATGGGGGCGAAGCCGGAGCAGCAGGCGGACGCCTCCGGCGTCTTCAACGCCCAGAAGCAGTTCGGCCTGTCCCTCGGAACGGCCTTCATCGGTGCCGTCCTCGTCCTCGGTATAATCCACAGCATCGCGAGGCAGATCTACGAGTCCGGCATCATCGAGGGGAGCAAGGAGCAGATAAAGGACGCCGTCATACAGTGGATACTCAAGATGCAGCAGGGTGAGTTAAACATTCCGCCCGAGTACCACGACATCGTGGTGAAGATGGTGAACACATCTTTCATAGACACGATGAAGGTGGCGGTAATCTTCATGATGGGGATCCTCGTCATCAGCGCCCTGCTCTCCTTCCTCCTGCCGAAGGGGGAGAAGGCGGAGGTGACGGCAACGCCCGAGAATACTGAAGGTGAAGAAGGAAGATGACTACTTCGCAAACAGCCAGCCGACTGGCGGGTGCTCCGCCCATTTCTTCCATTCCTTGTAGGCTTTTTCCCACCTCTCCAAAAGCTCGACGCGCTTCTTCTTGTTTCAATCTTTGCCACGTACTCCCTTGGGATATAAGCTAGGTAGTGCGGCAAAGCCGGCTCGAAGGTTCCGCTCTCGATTACCATTCCGCCAGCTCCCTCAACGAGCTCCCGGAGTTTCTCAAGCGTTGGATAGTGCAGGTCGTCCTTCTCGCCAAAGAGCGCCTCAAAGATACCCTCACGGGGGTTGTAGAGCTCAAGGTGTGCCTGACGCTCGTTGTTGGCTATGAGGGGGACTCTCCGCTATGGAGACCTTCTCCGCGACCCGGAGCATCTCTGAGAAGACCCTAACCATCGTTTTCTCATTTTTCAGGCTTCTAACTCCATGAACGAGAACGGCTAAATCGAAGGCCTTAAATGGAAACGGCAGCTCCCTCGCGTCGGCCTTGAGCGGGATTATCCTGCGCTTTAAGCCAGCCGCAGAGGTTATCTCCTCGAAGAAGCGCCATCTGCTCAGGTCCACGGCAACAACGCGGCCGGTTTCGCCGACGAGGTAGGCGAGCGGGACAGTCGTTAATGCGTGCGCACCACAGCCGATTTCAAGGACGTTCATGCCGGGCTTTATCGGGGCGAACCTGAGAACCCTGAAGCGCTCGATCATTTCTAGATGAAGCCAATTTGGGTGAAGTGGAGGCTCGCTTCGGAGTGGAATTCTGGAGAGAACATCTTTCTTAAACGTTTCCTCGTCAGTGAGCATAGAAAACACCGAAAATGGCTAAAAGCCTTCCCTTTAAGGAGTTTTCTGAGAAAAGGTTTTACAGGGTGGGGTTGAATTAATGGCGGGTTGGGAATTTCCGTGGTTCTTAAAGGGAGTAAAGGATAAGACACTCTACGCGACTTTGTTGTCAATTGCACTGCCATGCAACTCTTTTACTCGGGCTTCTTTTGACCAATTCTAAAAGCAATATCTCACTCTGAATAAATCTATACTCTGAAAAAAAGGAAGAATTTTTACTAAAAGTAAAAGGAAAAATTTATAAGGATAAGTTGCTTTAGAGGATACTGCAAACAACTTGGCGGAGGTAAACTCGGTGAAGTGGAAGCCCCTGATTGCAGTCCTTCTCGGACTGCTGATGGTTGGAATGGTTCTTGTAAGTGCGTCAGACACTGTGAAGCCTACCAAAACTTCCTCAATACCCTCTGATGGAATCTCGATATCTCCTCTTCCCGGCCATGAGAAAGGTATCATCATGAAAACGTTCACGGGCAAGCTAAGCCTACATCTGGCCGAGCAGTTCCTTCAGAAGTATTGGGATAGGCTGACACTCAGAATAAAGTTCGAGGAATTCGGTGACGCCACCTTCGTTGGAATCGCTCTGAGGCCCCTTCCTTCGGGCGCGTATGTACCGCTGTATTACTTTGGGTATGATAGTGATGACTTAGATGTCAAGACCCTTACGAAGGACTTCTATTCAGAGGTCAGTAAGTTTGAAAACACGCCCCTTGAAGTGAAAGGCGCCCTTTCAGACGAGCCTCCCCGGGCTTGGAAATACTTGGGGGCGATACTCTCGTTGAGGACCTCCCGGGAGATAGAGGTCGCCACTGCCCCCTGGATCGTCCGAAAGGCAACGGTTTACAACGGCGTTGGAGCCGAGTTTTGGGGCACCTACGGGGAGTGGGGTCAGTACGTCTACTACGTAGCCATAACCCATTCGGCGGAGGTTCCGTCTGATAGGGATCTTCCCTCGGACTTCAAGATTGCAGTCAAGGAGGTTAAAGACAGGGTTACGGTGTTGAATTCCGACGATGCGTTTATCGGGTACGGTAGCTTCAGACCCGATGATAGTGGTTCAACATCTCAATCCGCGGTGAACTGGGGGCTGAATCTTGATTTCGGTATTGATGCAACCGGGAGGCCACTTCCCACGGCTCAGGTGGGGTTTAGTGAAAGCCACACGACGGGACTGGGTTTCAAATGGTACACCCGCATCATCGACCCGAATTATGACGTTCAGTTCGAGTTCTACGACCTCAAGAAGAAGGGGCTGTTAACGAGCTCCCCTGCGTGGGGTCAGATTTTTGTTTCCCGTCCGGTCGTTTTGGTGCACGTCAAGCAGGGAACACCGTTTTACGAGGGCAAAATACGGGTGAGGGCGGACGCTACGTTTGTTTATGAGGCGCCCGTCGATTCGCCGTTTAGCGGAACTTACGTGGTGAAAAAAGACGTGGACGCTCCGCCCGTGGAGTTCACCGTGGAGATGTTCCCCTGGGAAGGAATGATTCAACTTCGAGATTAGAACACAGGAGGCGTCCTTTTCTTTACTTTTTGATGACCGTCACTTATTCGATTGAAAATAGAGGGGAAAGAAATAACGGCCTTTACTCAACAAACACCGCCGGCTTCAGCGGCATCGCGGCCCTCTTCTTTCCTCCCTTGTCCTCCTCAGGGTTGATGATTATCTCGATGCCGAGCTCCTTCTCCATAAAGCCCTTGGCTTCCCTCAGGGCCTTTTCCTCGTCTATGCGTCTCACTTCAAAGGCCCTCTCCTTTATGAGCCTCTGTATCAGCTTGCTTATCTCCTTGCCGTGCTTCCTCATCTCCGGGTCCTTCATCAGCTCGGCCATGGCTGACTTGAAGTCCCTCTTCTCGGCGACGACTTCCACAACGCGCCACTTCCACTCTGGAGCCGTGTAGATGTAGGCCTTCTCTGCCTTTTCTATCTTCGCGACCTCGATTATCTCCCTGATGTCGTCGATGAGGGCCTTTATGAACTCCTCCTCAGCCTCGACCGTCTCGTCCCACCACTCGGGGATCGGCTCGGGCCAGGGAGCGAGACTCACGAAGCCCTCCCCGCCGAGCTTCTCCCAGAGCTCCTCGCTGATGTGCGGGGTGAACGGGGCCATGAGCCTTACCCAGATTTCCGCGAGCTTTCTGAGCACGTAGCGCTTTGCCTCGTCGTCCCTTCCCTCGGTTCTCCTCATGTACCAGCGCAGGTCGTTGAGGACTGAGTAAAAGGCCCACTGGACGGCGGTCCTCGTCCTGAACTCCTCAAGGGCTTTGGTCGTCCCCTCGATTGCCTTGTTGAGCCTGTGGAGCATCCAGCGGTCGATGCTCTTAAGCTCGGTCTCCTCGGCCTCGTAGCTTGCGAACTCGCTCACCAGCTCGTAGAAGCGCTCGACCTGCCTGCGGAGCTTTCCGACCTCCTTCCTGCGCCAGTCGAAGTCGCTGTCGTGCTCGGCAAGGCCCATTATGTAGAGCCTCACCACATCGGCACCGTTTTCCTCGATTGCATCGATGAAGTTCAGAACGTTGCCCTTGCTCTTGCTCATCTTGGTGCCTTCCAGTGTTCCGAAGCCGTTCACCGCTATGCCCCTCGGCCAGTGCTCGCGCTTGAATATCGCCACGTGGTTGAAGATGAAGAACGTCAGGTGGTTCGGTATCAGGTCCTTCGCCGAGCAGCGCCAGTCGAGCGGGTACCAGTACTCGAACTCCTCCTTCATTTCATGGATAATCTCCGCTGGAATCCCGGTCTTCTCGGCCAGCTCCTTCTCGCGCTCCTCGCTGAACTCCTCCAGGAACAGGTAGTCGAAGAACTCCCTGTCGAGCTTCTCCGGATCGAGCCTGCCCTCTTCTCTCAGCCTGTTGATGTGCCTGCTTATCGTGTAGTAGGCCATGTATATCGTTGAGTCACTCAGGCTCTCGATTACCCACTCCGGATCCCACGGGAGCGGCGTTCCCAGGCCGACCTTCCTCGCGCAGGCCTTCTTGTCGAGCCACTCTATTACCGCCTCGAACTGTGCGCGCCTGCTCTCTGGGTAAATCGTCATGTTTGCCAAAGCTTCCCTCGCCTTCTCCTTCCACTCGGGGTTGCCGTAGTCGATGAACCACTGGTCGTGGATTATCTTGATGACGGCCTGATTGCCGAAGCGCGAAATGACGGGCTTCTCGGCGAACTCGTACATTATCTCGGCGATGCCCTTCTCCTGGAGTTCCTTCGCTATCAGGTCCTTAACCTCCTGAACGGGCTTTCCAGCGTAGGGCTCTATCTTGAAGACTCCCTTGTGGTACTCTGCCTTGTAGATGTTCTTGGTTGCCTCTTCGAGCTTCTCAACGTCCTTCTGACTCTTCACCCCGAGCCTTTCCGCTTCCTCAACGGCGGGAAAGTCGCCATAACCCTCAAGGCTTATCAACGAGATGTAGCTTATCTCCTCCAGAACGCGCGGGTCTATGTCGTACTTGAGCAGGAGCTCGGTTTCCTTCTTTAAGTCTTCTAAAGCCACGTGGTCGAAGGGGGCATGAGCAGGAACGCTCATAACAACTCCGGTCGCGTTATCCGGGTCAACGAACTCGGCAGGCAGGATTATGACTTCATCGCCCGTTACCGGGTTCTTCACGTACTTGCCGATAAGCTTCTCTCCCCTGAACTCCTCGACGACCTCAATTTCCCTGTCCTGGAATGAGAGCTTGTAAGCGGCTTTTTTGCTGATTATCCAGGTCTCTTCCCTTCCGTTGCGCCTGACTTTCGCCTTGACGTAAATCGCCTCTGGGTTCAGCCACATGTTGGTTACCCCGTAGACCGTCTCGGGCCTCAGCGTCGCCGCCGGCAGGTAGATCTCCTCGCCGTTTTCGTTGAGGATAAACTTGATGATGACGTACTCGAGAATCTGGACGTCCTCGCCCTCCATTATGTCGTGGTCGCCGAGGGGAGTGCCAACAACCGGGTCCCAGCGGACCCTGTGGGCGCCCTTGACGACCAGCCCCATGTCCCTGAGCGTCCAGAACTGCCACTCTATGAACTTGCTGAAGGGCGGGAAGAGGCTTGTGGTATGGAACTCGCGCGTCCAGTCAACGGAGAAACCGGCGCGTATGAAGGTCTCCTTCGCGGCCTTCATGAAGTACTTGACTATCTCCCTCGGGTCCTCGAACTTCCAGAGGATTTCCTCGGGAACCTTGTAGACGTCGCGGTAGATGTGTATCGTCTTGGGGTCGCGGTTCTTGATGCGCTCGGCGATTCCGACTATGGGCGCTCCCGTTATGTGCCAGGCCATGGGGAAGAGAACGTTGTAGCCCCGCATTCTCTTAAAGCGCGCTATGACGTCCGGAATCGTGTAGGTTCTCGCGTGGCCGACGTGGAGGTGGCCGGAGAGGTAGGGGAAGGCGACCGTTATGTAGAACTTCTTTTCCTTTGGTCTGGCCTCCCTGTCGGGCTCGAAAACCCTCTCCTCCAGCCAGCGTTTTTGCCATTTCTCCTCGATGGCCTTAAAGTCTAGTCCAGCCATGGCTATACCTCCTTGATTTTTCAAAAGAGCGGGAGTCAAGAATAGGGGGGTTATCGGTGAAATCAGGCACTGTAGTTCCAGCGGTGGAGAAGACACTCCCCCCTCATCGGCATCGGAGCGAGTAACGGCTTTGGGTATTTAAGGTTTTTGGAGATGGAACAACCTCTTCCGCTCCGAGGGCGAGTGTGAAAGAAGAATATCAAAGGAAAACTAGCTCCCTATCTGCCCTGGTGAGTCTCTTTCCCTTTCCATCGAGCACTACCACGTCGTCCTCTATGCGAACCCCTCCGAGGCTCGGGATATAAATTCCAGGCTCTATCGTGAAGGTCATGCCGTTTTCAAGGATAGTTTCCCCATCTGGGCCGATGTACGGCTCTTCATGGACGTCCAAGCCGAGCCCGTGCCCGGTTCTGTGGGTGAAGTACTCACCGTAGCCCGCTCTGGCTATGGCTTCCCTCGCGGCCCTATCGACCTCCTTTGCCTTTGTTCCCTCCCTGACCGCCCGGTAGGCGTTTTCCTGCGCCTCCTTGACGACCTCGTAGATCTCAACGAGCTTCTCGCTGGGCCTTCCAATGGCTATTGTCCTCGTTATGTCGGAGCAGTAGCCCCTCCACCTGGCCCCGTAATCGAGTATCACCATGTCCCCCTTTCTCAGCCTTCTCTCACCGGGCTCGTGGTGGGGGTTTGCCGCGTTCTCTCCGCTCGCAACTATCGGCTCGAAGGAAATCCCGTCGCTAAGTTCCCTAACGGCAAGTTCTATCTTCAACGCCAGCTCACGCTCGCGCATGCCGAGCAGGTCCCAGCTCAGTATCTCGTCGAAGATTCTATCTGCCGCCTTGGCCGCGTGCTTCATCATCTCTATCTCGTGCCTATCCTTCCTTGTTCTCAGCTCCCTGACGACCGAACTCAGAGGGTGGAGCTCGAAGCGGCCCAGCTTTATGATGTTTATCAGCCAGTCGGCGCGCATCGTGTCCTCGATCAGCAACCTTCCCGATGACAGCTCCAGCTCCGCCAGAATCCAAGCGAGCTTGTGGTAGGGATTTTCACCGTCGCGCCAGAACGTGACCGGGAAGTTCCTCACGACGTTCTCGTAGAGGCCCGGGGCGAGGAGGTGGTAGTTCCCGTCGGCGCTCACGACGAGGACGGTCAATCTCTCCCCGGCCTCGTGAATCTTCAGCCCGGTGAGGTAGTAGAGGTTCGTTCCGGGGCTGATTACAGCTCCATCAAAGTTCTTCTCCTTCATGAGGGAGGCGAGTTTCTGAAGGCGCATTTCCATCACCGCACTGAGTACTCCGCAATCCTTAAAAACTCAACCTCGAACCTCGACCGACTGGGCGGGCTCAGCCCGCGGGATGTTCCGCACTGCGGAGAACCACAAACGTGGAAGGAGGGTGCAAGATGGGAATGTACAAGTACATTAGGGAAGCCTGGAAGAGCCCCAAGAAGAGCTACGTCGGGGAGCTTCTCAAGGTCAGGATGATAAAGTGGCGCCGCGAGCCTGTCGTTGTCAGGATCGAGAGGCCGACCAGGCTCGACCGCGCCAGGAGCCTCGGCTACCAGGCCAAGCAGGGCTACGTCATGGTTCGCGTTCGCGTGAGGAAGGGCGGAAGGAAGAGGCCCAGGTGGAAGGGCGGAAGGAAGCCGAGCAAGATGGGTATGGTCAAGTACAGCCCGAAGAAGAGCCTCCAGTGGATAGCCGAGGAGAAGGCCGCCAGAAAGTTCCCGAACCTTGAGGTTCTCAACTCCTACTGGGTTGGCGAGGACGGAATGTACAGGTGGTTTGAAGTCATAATGGTGGACCCGCACCACCCGGTCATCAAGGCTGACCCCAAGATCAACTGGATCACCGGCAAGGCCCACAAGGGTCGCGTCTTCCGCGGTCTCACCAGCGCCGGCAGGAAGAGCCGCGGCCTGAGGAACAAGGGCAAGGGTGCCGAGAAGGTCAGGCCCAGCATAAGGGCCAACAAGGGCAAGGGCAAGTGATTTCCTCTAATCTTCTTCCGGTTTCTCAAGCTTTATCCTTTTGATTCCCAACTTGTCAAAGGCCTTGTCAGAGCTGATTATCGTCCCGCCGCACTTTGCCGCGTGGAGGGCATCGAAGGGATTTAGCCCGTGCTCCTTCATGTAGTAGGCCGCCCTGAGGTAGGCCTCATCTTCGATGTTCGTCATCGCCATGACTGCCGCCATGATCCTTACCGGGTCGAGGCTGAACTTCTTCGAGAGTATCAGGAGTTCCATTAATGTCGCCTCGGAGGTCGTTATCTGACCCCGGTACCTCTCGTAGATTTTCCTAGAGTTTTCCTTGAGCCAGTCGCTGGGTTTCAGAAGGGCAAGGAAAAGATCTGTATCTGCGTAGACCATCTCACCCACCCGCGAGCCTCTCCGCTTCCTTCAGGATTTCCCTCCTCAGCTCTTCGATCGGAACGTCGGGGAGGCCCTTCCCGAGCTCTTCGAGTTCCTTTACCGGATCATCGGGCTTTGGGACTATGAGTATGCCATCATCGACCCTGACCAGGTAAACCTCCCTCGGTAGGTTTTCCCTGAGCTCCTTGGGGAGGTACAGCCTTCCCCTTGAATCCACCCTTGCCAGCATTTTCCCACCATTAGCTGATTAGTGGGATTTTATTTAAGTTTTTCCCACCAACGCGCGCGGCGGTTACCTTTTAAAGCGCGGCATCGAATCAACCCCGGTGAGGGCGATGGGAAAGATTAGGGCACACCACGTCAGGATAACCACCTTCATTCAGGCAACCGAGGACGAGGACAAGGTTCTGGAGGCGATAGCGACCTTCATTCCCGATGAAATAGACGATGATGACGTTCTCTTCGACGTGGACGAGACCACGGGCTTCTTCGGGAACCCAATTAAAGTGGTGAACGTCGAGATAAAGCGGAGCAGGGCGGTTAGGAAGTTCATCGACCACTTCAGGGAACTGTTGAGCGAGGACGACAGGCGCTACCTCCTCGAAAATCTCGATGAGAAGGTAGATGAGGAGGGCACCCTCTACGTCCGCTTCAACAAGCAGAAGGCCTATCTCGGTGAGCCGGAGATAGACGAGGGCGGCGACACCATACAGGTCAGGATAAAGGTCAAGGCCTTCCCGATGAGGAAGGAGGCAGTTGTGAAAGCCGTGAGGGAGTGGCTGGAGGAATGAGGGGAGAAGTGGAAGAGGTCTCCTTCTCGCGCGAGCACTTCATCGAGATGGACGTGAGGAGCGAAGAGGCGTACGAGCTGGCCAAGGAGTGGTTCGATGAAGTGGTTTTCACGAAAAAGCTGGTTCTCGAAAGCTCTCCGAACTGGGGTGAGCTCAAAGAGGAGCTCAGGCTTCTCCGCGAGAGGTATGGGAGGGTTGCCCTTCTCATAGTCACGAAAAAGCCCAGCCTAATCCGCGAGGTGAAGAACCGCAACTTAAAGGCCCTCATCTACGTCCAGGGCGGGGATATGAGGGTGAACCGCTTTGCGCTGGAGAGCGGCGTCGATGCCCTGATAAGCCCCTGGCTCGGGAGGAAGGATCCCGGCTTCGACCACGTCCTGGCGAGGATAGCGGCAAAGAGAGGGGTCGCGGTGGGCTTTTCGCTCGCTCCGCTTCTCCGCGCGAACCCCTACGAGAGGGTTCAGCTCCTCCGCTTCATGGCGAAGACCTGGGAGCTGGTCAGGAAGTACCGAGTTCCGCGCTTTCTCACGAGCTCCGCTGAAAGTAAATGGGAGGTTCGCTCGCCGAGGGACTTGATGAGCCTTGGGATAAACATCGGAATGGAACTGCCGGAGGCGAGGGCGAGTCTACACTTCTACCCGATAGCGATGCTGGAGGGGTTTACGGTCCCCACTGCCACCAGCCGTACCTGAGGACGAGGAACGCTATCCCGACCCCGAGAACCATCAGCACCAGTAGAACCGCGAGCAGCTTTTTTCTGTTTTGGATCTCCATGGGATCACCTTTCAATAACTCGGCTTGAGGGTTATAAAAACTTTCTGACTCTCTGTTTCCTTACCATCTATTGCGAAGGCGTTGGGTGTATAATCTGTCCCGGAAGTGTTATTAGGCCGGAGCGTCCAGTTATTCTGATGCCTTATGTTGCGCCTCGAGATCTACTGCGACGAGGGTGAAGGATCCAAGGTGTCCGAGGTTCTGGCCAAGTGGGGAGTTCAGTTTTACACCGAGGAAGTCAAGGGCAACGACCGCCGGGTTCTGAAGTTCACGGCCCTCGTCCCGGATTTCGTGATAAACGATGTGGCCGACGACCTTATGAGGGCAATCGACCTCAGGAAGGCTCATTCATCGATAACCTGGGCGCCGGTGAGAGGGAAGTCGGTCAGGTACTCCAGCTCGGTCAGGGCCCTTGAGAAGTACCGCCGGCGCTGGACCCTGGCGGACATTGAGGGGCTCATCGAGGGCGCCAACAGCGGGGCCAACATAGACCCCATTCAGCTGACTCTCGGCGCGGTTGCATCGATAATAGCCCTCTTTGGGCTGATAAACGACAGCATAGTGATGATAATCTCGGCAATGCTCCTGTCACCAATCCTCGGCCCCCTCTATGGCTTCTCGCTGAACATCGTCATGGGCAAGGGACGGGACGCGCTCAACGCGGTCTATTCCATGCTCAAGCTCTTGGGCATCATCTTTCTCTCTGCCCTTCTGGCCGCCGCGGTGCTCAAGCTCCTCGGTGCGATACCTGCCGAGCCAACCCACGAGATACTCGTCCGCGGCGAGTCGGGGCTGGTTTATATACTCCTCGCGGTAATCCTTGGTTATGCAGGAATAGTCGCCATAGTTAGCAGGGTTCCCGAGATTCTCGCGGGGGTTTCGATAGCGGCCGCTCTCGTTCCTCCAACGACGGTGGTTGGGATATCCCTCGCTATGGGCTGGTGGGAGGTCTTTGAAGGCTCCCTCGTCCTCACACTGGAGAATGTCCTCGGTCTGCTTCTCGGCTCCCTCCTCGCGCTTTATCTCCTGAACGTCTCTCCCAGGAGCTACTACGAGAAGAGGGCGGCTAAGATATACGCCAGGAGAACCGGTGCGGTACTGGCGACAATGGTTATCCTTCTGGCCCTCCTTGAACTCCTCTCCGGCTAGGCCACTTCGGTCTGCTCGTAAACAGGCCTTCCCTTCCTGTACTTCATCAGCAGGCCGTAGAAGAACTCCTTGAGACTGGGGCTCATATCGTCGTCGAGGAGCAGGTCGGCCTTTCCCGTGTAATCCTTCTCCGCCCTGGTTACGAGGAAGGCTATGGCTGGCGTCAGTTGTTCGAGGAGGATTCTGACGAGTTCGGGATAGGCTTCCTCGTCAATCTCCTCGTCGGCCTCCATGGCGAGGTAAACGATGAAGCCCTTCATCTGGACCGCCAGCACAAACTCGCTCTCGCTAAGCTCGAAGAAGGAGAAGTTGTAGCTCTTCGAGTCTACCTGGGCTATGAGGAGGCCCTTTATCGAGAGGGTCACGGGCTCGTCGTCTATCTCAAAAACGAGGTCTTTGGCTAGTTCACTCCTCGCTATCGCGTACAGCTTCCCTATTGGCATAGAAGCCACTTTCCGCCGAGGGATAAAAGGCTTTCGTTGGAGGGGAAGGTCACATTTTTAATGATTGGTCCCAAACATGGTACGGTGGTGGCATGAAGATTACCCGCTTTGGCGTTTCAGTTCCCGATGAACTCCTCCGGAAGTTCGACCGCATAATAGAGGAGAAGGGTTACGTGAACAGGAGCGAGGCCATTAGGGATATGATGAGGGACTTCATAATCCGGCACGAATGGGAAACTGGTGATGCTGAGGTTGCGGGAACGATAACGATGCTCTACAACCACGATGAGGCCGACGTCGTCAAGGAACTGCTCGATTTACAGCACGACTACTTACATGAGATAATCTCCAGTATCCACGTCCACATGGACGAGCACAACTGCCTGGAGGTCATCATCGTGAAGGGGAAGGCGAGCAGGATAAAGGAGATAGCCGACAGGCTGCTGAGCCTCAAGGGTGTTAAGCACGGAAAGCTCGTGATGACGGGAACCGGAAAGGAGTTGGTTTAGGGGGCGTTTCAATGAGGCTGGTGAGCTTTCTGGCTTCTCTTGTCGTTCTCGTTTCTTTTCCCCTGGTCTGGCTCAGGCCGCCCTCCGGAGACGTGACCTTCCTCGGGATCCTCGGCAGAGTCCTTCTACCTCAGGAGGGATTTGAGGGTGCCTTCTGGTGGCTCAACCCATCGAGTACAGGTTCGATATTCACCTTTGTCGTCTTCTTTGCCGGCATCTTTATGATACTCCTTGGGGTACTCTTCGGGATACTTGGCGGCCGACTGGGACCTGGCCTCGGCATCTTTGGAATGCTGATCTTTACCCTCGTCGTCTGGCACTTCTACGGAAACGACCTGCCCAATATCATCGGAGAGGGCTACCTGCTGGCCCTGGGCGGCTTCTTGGCTGGCGTTATGTTCGGTGGCGGAAGGTACCTTTAGCCCACCACCTCCACCACGTCGCCGTTTCCTGGCGGAAGGACGGCCATGAGATCCTCTTCCTTCACCCTGTAGCCCCACTTTTCGAGAATACGCTTTATCCTCTTCACCAGCTCGCTCTTCTTCAGTGAGCCGGGACGGATTACGATGTACCTCTTCGTGTGGGCCTTAATCGCTTCTACCGGCGCGCAGACGACGAAATCCTCCCCCTCGTAGTTTATCACACCCACCGCGAGCTTAAGAGGGAGTCCGTGGAGCCAGTTCCTCTTGCCGTAGACCATGAAGGCCCCCTTGCCGAGGTACTCGCCGCTCGGCGTCTGCTTGGTGACCTGGTTGGGGTAGGCCCAGTAGGCGTCTTCGCTGTAAACCCCCCTGCTCCAGGCCTTGCTCATCGAAACCGCGAACTGGCAGGCCTCGAAGATTGTCCTTTCGCCAGCCTTCTGGCCGTCCTTGATGACGACGTGGGGTGCTCCGTAAACGTCGGCGTGGCAGTAGAGGTCGTTCTCACCCATGTGCCTCTTTATGAGAATCTCGTTGGTGCTTGCGTCTTTGCCTGCTAACACCAGAAAGCCCTCGCTCGAAATGAACCAGCGGAACTTCTCGAACCACTTCTTCTTTCTCCTCTCTATGCGCTTGACGTTGAGCTCCTTCTTCATCTCCTCCTCGATGAGCTTCTCCACCTCGTTCAGCTTCCTCTTCGTGTCCTCGTAGGCCTTCAAAGCTCCCTCGTGCTTGTGCCTGAACTTCTTGGCCTTCTCGTAGTAGAGCTCGGCGTTCTCGCCTATGCTCCTGTTGAGGTAGAGCTTCACCTTCTTCCCATCAAGTTCTATCGTTACCGCTTTTTCCTTAGGGTTGATGCCCTTGACCATCATTGCGACCCTGTTGCCGGCCTTCTTACCCTCCTCGATTCGCTTTCTGAACTCCTCCCAGCCGAGCTTCTCGGTGGCCTTCCTGAACTCGTCGAGAAGCCTCTCAATTAAAGCGTAGTTCGCGTAGATGAGGTCGCCTATCTCCTGGTTCTCCCGCATTGCCCCCTCAAAGCCCTTCAGCATCTCCTCCTGCTTCCTGAGCGTCATGAGAAGCTGTCTCTTCTTGTTTTCTAACTTTCTCGTCCTCTCGATTTTGGCCTTCTCGATGGTTATTCTCCCGAAGTACTCGTCGAGGGCCTCGCTGAAGGTGTTAAAATACTTCTTCTCAAGCCCCTCGTAGATTTTTAGCTCGATTGGAACGACGTCGTGCATGTTGCCCTCCTTGAAGACTATGTTGGGCCTCAGCTCGTCGTTGAAGGTTTTCACCATAGCCTCGTAGACCTTCCTCAGGTCTTCGTCGCTGAGTTCCTTGACAGGCGTCGTTTTGGCAAAGCCTGCCCTTATCGAGATTTCCTCCGCGTACATGCCGCCCATGTTGAGCTTCCTGGCTAAGGCGCGCACGAGTTCAAGCTCCTCCTCGCGCATCAGCTCCAAAAACCGCTCAAAGCTCACCTCGAGGGGGTTCTCTCTCGCGGGGGGATACCTGTACTCCGCCTTTGGCTTTATCGCCCTGTCCTTGTACTCCTCGTAGCGCAAAGCTGCGACGATCCGGTTCTCCGAATCCACGAGGATTACGTTCCCCCTCCGGAAGAGCTCGCCGATGAGGGTGTAGTCCCCAACGCGAATCTTTACAATCCTGTCAAAGCCGTGCTGTTCTATGGCGTCTATGAATCCGCCGCTGAGATGCTTCCTGAGGAGCATGGTGAAGCTCGACGGCTGCTTTGGAGCCTCTTTGATGTAGCTAGTGAGGTGGAACCTCTTGCCGGCCTGGAGGATTAAGTCCGCCCTCCCCTCCTTCGTGCGGAGCTTTATCCTGATCTCGTCTCCGTCGTGGTAGACCTTATCAACGCGAGAGCCGACCAGCCACTGAAGCTCCCTCACGACGTAGCGGATATCAACTGAACTCATCTCCTCCTTCATTCTCCCACCCCTCCGGGGTTGGCGCTCCACCCTTTAAACCTAACCGGTGTCCGCAAGTGTTCACGGGGCCAACTCTGTTCTGGATAAGGTTAAATACTCCAAGCTCGATAACACTCCCGGTGATACACGATGAGAGGCCATTTCACATTCGTCCTGCACACCCACATACCCTACGTGCGAAAGCATGGAAAGTGGCCCTTCGGTGAGGAGTGGCTCTACGAGGCGATGAGCGAGACATACCTTCCCCTGCTCATGGAGTTCGAACGCCTCCGCTCCTCCGGAGTCAGGTTCCAGCTCGTGATTAACGTGACGCCCGTCCTGGCAGAGCAGCTGGCCGATGAGTACATCAAGGCCGAGTTCGAGAGGTACCTCCTCAGGAAGATTGAAGCCACCGAGGAGGACCTGAAATCGGGCAGGTACGACGAGAGGGCCGTCAAGGCTTCCCTCGACCACTTCAGGAAGGTCTACGACTACTGGAATGCCATCAACGGGGACATAGTGGGCAAGCTCCGCGAGTTTCAGGATACCGGCTACATTGAGATAATAACATCAGCCGCGACGCACGGCTACCTCCCGCTCCTCGGCAGGGACGAGGCGATAAGGGCCCAGCTGGCCAACGGGGTGGCGACCTACGAGAAGCACTTCGGCAGGAGGCCGAGGGGGATATGGTTGCCTGAGTGCGCCTACCGGCCGGCCGGAGAGTGGGAGCTGCCCGGTGGAAGGAGGGTTAAGAGGGCCGGCATAGAGAAGTTCCTGGAGGAGTTCGGCATCGAGTATTTCTTCGTGGAGAGCAACCTCATAGACGAGGGTCCCGTAACGAGGGGCTACGGTGAGATTCCCCTCCACGAGGGTGATAAGAGCACCCTCAGGCCCTACTGGATTAAAGGCTCCCGCGTGGCAGTCTTCGCCCGCAACAGGGAAACCGGCCATCAGGTCTGGAGCGCCCACTACGGTTACCCAGGCGACTTCTGGTACAGGGAGTTCCACAGAAAGGCGCCGAAGAGCGGTGGCCAGTACTGGCGCGTGACGGGCAAGGACGTTGAGCTGGGCGATAAAGACTTCTACGACCCCGAGAGGGCGATGGAACGCGTAGAGGAGCACGCGAGGCACTTTGTAAGCCTGGTAGAGAGGCTCCTGGCCGAGTTCGAGGAGGAGACGGGCGAGAAGGGCATAGTGGTCTCGCCCTACGACACCGAGCTCTTCGGCCACTGGTGGTTCGAGGGGGTCAAGTGGCTCGGCAGGGTTCTTGAGCTGATGGCGGAGAGGGGAATAGTCACCACGACGCTCTCCGCCTACCTCGACAACTACACCGGCGAGAGGTACGGGATTGAACTGCCCGAGGGCTCGTGGGGAGCTAACTCCGACCACTCCACCTGGTGGAACGCTGAGACGGAGTGGGCGTGGGAGCACGTCTACCGGGCCGAGGACAGAATGGTAGCGCTGGCGAGCAGGTACTACGGAAGGGACAGAACCACCGATAGAATCCTTGAACAGCTGGCGAGGGAGCTCTTGATCCTCGAAGCCAGCGACTGGGAGTTCCTCATAACCACTGGACAGGCGAGGGGATACGCCGAGCGCAGAATACTGCTCCACAGCAGGGACTTCCACAGGCTGGCCAACGAGCTGGTGAGGTACGTGAGGACTGGGGATATCGACGTTAAGCTCCTTGAGGAGCTGGAGGAGAGGGACAACGCCTTCAGGCCGGTGGTGATGGCTCACTACGTGAGCGATAATCCCCCAGAGCTTGAGGAGTTCGTGGAGCCCCCAGAGGTTCCTCCGGAGAGAACTGAAGAGCCGGTCGAACGGTCGAGGGAAGTTGCTAAGAGGGCCTACGCCACGGAGGTGGTGAAGGAGGTGGCAGTCAGGCCCTCAAAAAAGGCCGTAAAGCGGGTGAAGTCCGGCGGGATTGAGAAGCGCAGGTTGGTGAGAAAGAAAGGCCCCGACAAAACCGGGAGCGACCTTCTCAGGATAAAGGGCATCGGGCCGAAGACGCTGGCAAAGCTTCAGCGCGCTGGGATACACACGATCGAGGATCTGAAGGGGGCCGACGTGGAGGAACTGGCCAGGAAAACCCGCATCTCACCGAAGAGGTTGAGGAAGTTCCTGGCCCAGATTTCCTGAATTTTACACCTTTTATTCCGTTTCGAAAGTCTTTTCTGGAGTTTTGACAAATTATCTGCGTGGTTGCCATGAAAAAGGTTGAGGCCATTATCCGGGGAAACGATTTCGACCGCGTGAAGAACGCCCTCAAGCAGGTGGGCATCGTGCCCCTGACAGCCTACCCCGTGCAGGGGAGGGGAGTCCAGGGAGGCGTTCCACCCTACGACCTCCTGCCCAAGATGAAGATAGAGCTGGTGGTGAAGGACAGGGACCTTGAGAAGGTGATTGACGTCATCGTCAGGAACGCGAGGAGCGGGACGCCGGGGGACGGGAAGATATTCGTTCTCCCAGTCGAGGAGGCCATAAGGATAAGAACGGAGGAGAGGGGAAACGAGGCCCTCTATTAGAGGAAAGCATGCCTGTGCTTGTAGAGTGTATAGCTGGCGTAGCCGAGGAGGATCAGGCTTGCGGCCCCCAAAACACCAATCGTTATGACAACGCCTTGGGCGAAGGAGATGCTCCTCCCAAAGGCCTCCGCTATCCTGGCCAGCTCGTCCGGATTGTTGAAGGCGTAAGCAGCGTACCTGATTGAGAAGGCACCCATAACCATCGGTATTGGCATCACGGCGAAGGAGAGCATCAGTCCGAGGCTTCCCCTCTTCCTCAGGCTGAGCATCGCGAGCAACGTCGGGATTATCAGTATGAGCGCAGTGACCGCGTAGACCGGCCCGAATATACCGGATATCAGGTAGAATGGCACCATTCCGGCCAGGAAGGCAAAGTATGCCCTGCGGAGAACCTTAACCTCGCCGGCGAAATCGTACGGGGCCACCTTGGAGTACTTGTTCATGAGGGCAACTTCCTTCATGTACTCCTTTTCTCCCATCTTATCGATGTACTTGTCGGTGGTGTTGTTCTTCAGCCTGACGGCTCTCTTGAGGAAGAAGTTGGCTAGCTCCTCGTTATCCACCGCCAGGTTATTGGAGAGCTGGAAGAAGTTCTCCCTCGCCTCGTGAATGAGCCTAAGGGCCTTTTGCTTGTTTTTGTCCGAGAGGTTTTTGAGTGAGTTTATCCTCTTCTCAACATCTTCTAACGTCTGCGCGACGTCTCGCAGAATCTCTGCGCTTTTCATCTGCACACCTCCCAAAGTTAAAAGAAAAGAAGGCTTTAAGCCTTTTGCTCCTTCTCGGCCTGCAGGAGCTTCGAAATGCTCCAGTACATCAATATAAAAATGGAGCCCCAGGCAAAGGCCATGAATGCAAGCGCACCTGCGTCCATCTCCACCACCTCAGACCTTTATGATGACCTCGTTCTTTGCCAGCTCCTCGCCGTACTTCTTCTTGATGGCCATGTACGCCTCCAGTGCACCGAGCACGAGGATTATCAGTATCACTATCCTGGCCCTGGTGATGAGGCTGACTATCTCCGGGGTGTAGTCGTAGCCGAGCACGTTCGTGACGTAGTACTCCGAGACAGTGAACGCTCCGTTCTTGAGGTAGTCCCAGGTGTTTCCTCCGAGGAGGAACAGCATGAAGAGTGGCGCTATGTAGACGAGTATCGGCTTGTACCAGCCGGGCACCTTCATATAGGCTCCCTTGTGCAGCTCCTCCCAGAAGTTGTCGGGCTTGAAGAGCCACACTGCAACTATGACGTCGAAGAGGCCAAGCAGGACGAGGAAGTAGCTGCCGACCCACATGTCGAGCTCGCTGAGGTAGGCGAGGGTGCTGTCGAGGGCGACCGGCAGTCCAAGCAGGAACAGGAACCCGAAGACCGCCCAGGTGCCTATCTTCCTGTCGAGGTGTATGTCTTCCTCGAGCATGGCGACGAGGTAGTTGTAGGTCGCTATCGCCGAGGTGAAGCCCGCGAACCAGAGGAGCAGGAACCACATCGCACCGAATATCTGGCCTCCCGGCATGTTCATGAAGACGTTCGGCAGGGCCATGTATGCCAGACCGACACCGGCCTTGGTGGCGGCCTCTGGACCCATGTACGCGAAGGCTATCGGTATGGCGAGTGAACCACCGAGTATGACCTCCGCGAACTCGTTGAGCGAGACCGTGGCGAGACCGCTGAGGGCGACGTCATCTTCCGGACCGAGGTAGCTGGCGTAGTTGTGGATGATACCCATACCGAGGGACAGCGTGAAGAATATCTGTCCCGCAGCTGCCAAGCTTATCTTGAAGAAGTTCTCGCTGAGGGTCTGGAAGTCCGGCTTCCATATGTACTCGAGACCCTTCACAGCGCTCCACTCGGGCTTGACCGGTGAGCCAAGGGTCAGCGCCCTGATGACGAGGAGTATCGCGAAGACGTAGAGCACCGGCATCATGACCTTGACCCAGCGCTCGATGCCCTTGCTGACGCCCTGTCCGACTGCTATTCCGAGGAACAGCATCGTCAGTCCCCAGAAGAGCAGCACCGACTTGGTGTCGGCGACGTAGTTGAGGAAGAACTGGACGGTGTCTTTTCCAAAGTACGCTCCCGTGAGGCTGTAGTAAGTGTAAGCTGCTGACCAGCCTATGATCTGGTAGTAATAGGAGCTGAGCAGTGCCGCCACGGAGAAGGCAAGCATTCCACCGATGACTCCGAATATCAACGCGGTCTTTGGCTTGACGCTTTCCCTGGCCATGAGGTAGAACATTGGCCCGATGGTACCGTGGCCATACTTGCCACCGTAGCGACCGGTGGTCCATTCGACCCACATCACCGGAATACCCAGCAGTACGAGAGCCAAGAAGTACGGTATCATGAAGGCCCCGCCGCCGTTACTGGCGAGCTGGTACGGGAACCTCCAGAAGTTACCGAGACCGATGGCATTTCCGGCCATGGCAAGAATCAAACCGATCTTAGTAGCCCATTGATCCCTCTGCTGTTCCACAACATTCACCCCCGTTCTTAAATGTATGGGTTACAAAACCCCATGTATGGGTGTGGGGCATTATGTATAAGGCAAGGCATTCTATAAAAAACTTTCTCCTGCCTTTTTTCGACGAAAGACGATTTACTCGACCGCAAAACTTTTCACATTGGCGTTTCGTCGTTTCTTTAATACGCCCGGGTAACGTAACCCATTTATTGGCATAATGACGACTGTTGCTTGGATAACGACTCATTATGACAATGAAGCACCGCTGGGTTTCCGCAAAGTTTAATTTGCGTTGGTTCAACGTCCGTTGGCGCCCGATGATTGCAACGAGAGTGAGCTGATGGGGTGATGACCGACTTCTCGCTGAGGGCGCCGCCAGCCTGTTCTATGAAAGTTCATTGGTGCAATTTTATGTTCTTCAATGCATAGAAAATCTTAGATGTACATCGCTTTTTTCGTCTTAAGATTTCGGGAGAATTTTTCTTTTCGCCGAAAATTTCCGTATCTAACTTTTTGTTTGAAATTAACCGTTCTCCTGCCTCCTTTATCGAAAGGTTTATATATGCAAATGCCTAAGAGTACCTCGCAAATTACCGAAACCCGAGGTGGTAGAGATGGTCGAGATTGACCCCTTTGAGATGGCCGTTCAGCAGCTCGAGAGGGCTGCCCAGTTCATGGAGATAAGCGAGGAGGCCCTTGAGTGGCTCAAGAAGCCCATGAGGATTGTTGAGGTCAGCGTCCCGCTCGAGATGGACGACGGTTCTGTTAAGGTTTTCACCGGTTTCCGCGTTCAGCACAACTGGGCCCGCGGTCCGACCAAGGGTGGTATAAGGTGGCACCCGGCCGAGACCCTCAGCACCGTTAAGGCCCTCGCCACCTGGATGACCTGGAAGGTCGCCGTTGTTGACCTCCCCTACGGTGGAGGTAAGGGTGGTATCATCGTCAACCCGAAGGAGCTCAGCGAGAGGGAGAAGGAGAGGCTCGCTAGGAACTACATAAGGGCCATCTACGACGTCATCAGCCCGTACACCGACATTCCGGCCCCGGACGTTTACACCAACCCGCAGATCATGGCCTGGATGATGGACGAGTACGAGGCCATCAGCAGGAGGAAGGTCCCGAGCTTCGGCATCATCACCGGTAAGCCGCCCGGAGTCGGTGGTATCGTCGCCAGAATGGACGCCACCGCCAGGGGTGCCAGCTACACCGTTCGCGAGGCCGCGAAGGCCCTCGACATGGACCTCAAGGGCAAGACCATCGCCATCCAGGGTTACGGTAACGCCGGCTACTACATGGCCAAGATCATGAGCGAGGAGTACGGCATGAAGGTCGTCGCCGTCAGCGACAGCAAGGGCGGCATCTACAACCCCGATGGATTGAACGCCGACGAGGTCCTCGAGTGGAAGAAGAAGAACGGCAGCGTTAAGGACTTCCCAGGAGCCACCAACATCACCAACGAGGAGCTCCTCGAGCTTGAAGTTGACGTCCTCGCCCCGAGCGCCATCGAGGGCGTCATCACCAAGGAGAACGCCGACAACATCAAGGCCAAGATCGTCGCCGAGCTCGCCAACGGTCCGACCACCCCGGAGGCCGACGAGATACTCTACGAGAAGGGCGTCCTTATCATACCGGACTTCCTCTGTAACGCCGGTGGTGTCACCGTCAGCTACTTCGAGTGGGTCCAGAACATAACCGGCGACTACTGGGACCTCGAGACCACCAGGGCCAAGCTCGACAAGAAGATGACCAAGGCCTTCTGGGACGTCTACAACACCCACAAGGAGAAGGGCATCAACATGCGTGACGCCGCCTACGTCGTCGCCGTCCAGAGGGTCTACGACGCCATGAAGTGGCGCGGCTGGGTGAAGAAGTGATCTCTTCCCCTCTTTTTCTGTTGTTGACTCAAGTTTCCCCCCATTTCTCCTGGTAGAGTCTTTCTATGGCTTTCATCGCCGCCGCGACCATTATGCCCGTCAGCATCATGCCGAGAATGGGGAGTATTATCACAGCCAGAAACTTGGAAATGGGAGTTTTGGGTGTTATGTCCCCGTAGCCCACCGTGAAGGCCGAAACGAACGCAAGATAAACACCTTGCCAGATTGTCATTCTATCGACAAGTGATATGACAACCCCAATCAGGGCTATCAGGCCGAAGAGTCCGGCGAGTATGCTCCTAACGTAGTACAGGACCCTGAGGAATTCCTTGAAAAAAGTACTGAAGCCAACGAGCTCCCCGCTCATTAATCACACCTTTGCCCAGTACTCCTTTTCATCGACCATCGCCCTTACCATCTCGTCCTCGTCCCTGAACATCGTCCTACGCGAGGGGTTCTGCATGCCGTAGAACTCCATGAATGGGCTAGGCCTCCTCTCGAAGGGGTAGTAGAGGTATATCGCCGCCAGCGTCCTGTAAGCCTCCGCCATCTCGCTGATAACCCCAGCCGAAACGCCCTCTGCGTAGTGATAGACAGCTATAGCTTTGCTCACATCGACGAGGTTGAAGTCCCTCTCGACGAGCTGTCTCCTTAGTATCTCCGTCGCCTGCTCTATGTCCCCCCTGTCCAGCTCGTCTACTTCGTTGCCGTCGATGAGGTGCTTTATCCTGATTTTCTTCACGCGCGGGTTCCTAGCTACCTGGTTGTCGTATTCCGCAACGACCCACCAGTCGTCAAGTGCCCCGGGGTCGAGAACCGTGAAGTGCTCGCTGAGCTTGGTGTAGAATCCCCTGACGCGGTGGTAGTACTCCTCCTCGTGGCCGGTCATCGGGTAGCTGAGGTAGACGAGGGGCTTCTCCTTCTCCCTGAATATCAGGTCAAGGAAGACGCCGTGCGGGTGCCTTATGCCGAACTGCAGGACGTAGCGGACGTTTATTCCCTCTTTCTTGAGCTCGTGTATCAGGGTCTTCACGTGGTTTATGGCATCTTCGCGCCACATGACCAGGGTGGTGAGCTTGATGTTCTCGGGGTTCTCTCCAAAGCGCTCGAACCACTCCGGGTCGTTGATTATCCTCCTCCTGACCGATAGCACGTCGTCGAGGACTATTATCACCCTGTCCGGCTTCAGGAGCTTCAGATTGCTGGTGGTGAACCCTATGACACTACCGCTTCCCCACCTGAAGAGGCTGGGCGTTGATACGAGGTGGTACCTCTTATCGCTCCCGTCTATCTCGCTCCTTATCCTCTCGAAGGCCTCGTCGCGTATCTCGTTCATCAGGTCCTGGTGATTTATGGCGAAATCGAGGACGTTCTTTCTCGTTATCTTGACGCCCTTCTCCTTGCCAACTTCCTTTATGTAGTCGAAGACGTGGTAGTAGGCGTAGCTCTCGCCATCGGCCTTCTCGAGAGCCTCGGTTATGTACTCGTCACGCCCGTTGAGCGGCGGCCCCGTGAGCAGGATAACTTCCTTCATTCTATCACCCTCCGTATCCAAGCGTACACTTCGGACGAAACCTTTAAATACTATTCCCCTAAACTGGCGTTGTAGAGGTTCTTCTATTCTAAAAACATACCAGCAGGGGTGTTGTAATTGACCGAAAAGCTAAAGGGAACGACTACGGTCGGCATTGTATGTAAGGACGGCGTCGTCCTAGCGGCTGACAGGAGAGCATCGCTCGGCAACATGGTGCTGTCTGAGAACGTCACCAAGGTCTTCTGGATAGATGACCACCTGGCCCTTGCCGGTGCCGGAAGCGTTGGGGATATTCTAAGCCTCGTCCGGCTTCTCCGCGCTGAGGCAAAGCTCTACCGCGCAAGGGTGGGCAAGGAGATGAGCGTTAAGGCTCTCGCGACCCTGACTTCTAACGTGCTTCATGGGAACCGCTTCATGCCCTACTTCGGGTGGTTTCTCATAGCGGGTCATGACGAGAAGCCCGGTCTTTATTCGATAGACATGGCGGGCGGCGTCACGGAAGACAAGTTCACAGCCGCCGGTTCCGGAATGGAATTCGCCTTCTCAATACTTGAAGAGAACTATCGGGAGGATATGCCCCTGGAGGGGGGCGTTAAGCTCGCTCTCAGGGCCATAAAGGCCGCCACCAGGAGGGACGTCTTCACGGGAGGTGGCGTCACCCTGGTTACCGTTACCCGCGAGGGGTACAGGGAGTGGAGCGATGAGGAAATAAAGGCCCTTCTGGAATGAGGTGGTACCAGTGATAAGGAGAGAGACGTTCGTTGATGACATACTGCGCGATATAAAAGCAGTTATAAGTCAGATGGTTCCCAGGGAGGCCAGGATAACCGAGGTGGAGTTCGAGGGACCTGAGCTGGTCATATACGTCAAGAACCCCGAGGCGATAATGAGGGACGGGGAGCTGATAAGGAACCTCGCCAAGGTTCTCAAGAAGCGCATAAGCGTCCGGCCCGACCCGGAGGTTCTTCTCCCGCCTGAAAGGGCTGAGGAGATGATAAAGGAGATCGTCCCGAAGGAGGCGGAGATAACCAACATCAGCTTCGACCCCTCCGTGGGAGAGGTCCTCATCGAGGCCAAGAAACCTGGCCTCGTCATCGGCAAGAACGGCGAGACGCTCCGTCTCATCACCCAGAAGGTCCACTGGGCGCCGAGGGTCGTCAGAACTCCACCGCTCCAGAGCCAGACGATATACTCGATAAGGCAGATACTCCAGGCCGAGGCCAAGGACAGGAGAAAGTTCCTCCGCCAGGCGGGCAGGAACATCTACCGCAAGCCGGAGGTCAAGAGCGAGTGGATCAGGATCACCGGTTTGGGAGGATTCCGCGAGGTCGGCAGGAGCGCCCTCCTAGTTCAGACCAACGAGAGCTACGTTCTGGTCGATTTTGGAGTGAACATAGCCGCGATGAAGGATCCGAAGAAGGCCTTCCCGCACTTCGACGCCCCGGAGTTTCGCTACGTCCTTGACGCCGGCCTTCTCGACGCCATAATCATAACCCACGCCCACCTCGACCACAGCGGAATGCTTCCCTACCTCTTCCGCTACAAGCTCTTCGACGGGCCTATCTACACAACTCCCCCGACGAGGGACCTGATGGTGCTCCTCCAGCAGGACTTCATCGAGATCCAGAAGATGAACGGCGTCGAGCCGCTCTACCGGCCGAGGGACAT
This sequence comes from Thermococcus cleftensis, assembly GCF_000265525.1. Taxonomy (NCBI): domain Archaea; kingdom Methanobacteriati; phylum Methanobacteriota; class Thermococci; order Thermococcales; family Thermococcaceae; genus Thermococcus; species Thermococcus cleftensis. The sequence continues at coordinate 496,502 of NC_018015.1, read as the reverse complement.
CAAGGAGGTCATAAAGCACACCATAACCCTCGACTACGGCGAGGTTAGGGATATAGCCCCTGACATGAGGCTCACCCTCCACAACGCCGGCCACATACTCGGCTCATCTATAGTGCACCTCCACATAGGCAACGGGCTTCACAACATAGCCATAACCGGCGACTTCAAGTTTATCCCCACGAGGCTCTTCGAGCCGGCCGTGAGCAGGTTCCCGCGCCTTGAGACCCTCGTCATGGAGTCCACCTACGGCGGGAGCAACGACTACCAGATGCCGCGTGAAGAGGCCGAGAAGAGGCTCATAGAGGTTATTCACCAGACGATAAGGCGCGGCGGCAAGGTTCTCATTCCTGCCATGGCCGTCGGTAGGGCCCAGGAGATAATGATGGTCCTCGAAGAATATGCGCGCGTCGGTGGAATAGAGGTTCCGATTTACCTCGACGGAATGATTTGGGAGGCCACCGCTATTCACACCGCCTATCCCGAGTACCTCAGCAGGCACCTCCGCGAGCAGATATTCCACGAGGGCTACAACCCGTTCCTCAACCCGATATTCAAGAGCGTCGCCAACAGCAGGGAGCGGCAGGACATCATAGACTCGGGCGAGCCGGCCATAATAATAGCCACCTCGGGCATGCTCGTCGGCGGACCGAGCGTCGAGTACTTCAAGCAGCTCGCCCCGGACCCGAAAAACAGCATAGTCTTCGTCAGCTACCAGGCGGAGGGAACCCTTGGAAGACAGGTGCAGCGCGGTCTCCGCGAGATACCCCTCGTCGGAGAGGACGGAAAGACCGAGGTCGTGCCGGTGAACATGGAGGTTCACACGATAGACGGCTTCTCCGGCCACGCCGACAGGAGGGAGCTGATAAGCTACATCGCAAGGCTGAGGCCGAGGCCCGAGAGGGTTATAACCGTCCACGGCGAGGCCCACAAGTGTCTCGACCTCAGCACCAGCATACACAAGAAGTTCGGCATCTCGACGCGCGCCCCCAACAACCTCGACGCCATAAGGCTGAAGTGAGCGTGCCTGAGATGAGGGTTCGCTGTCCGGGCTGTGGGAGGCTTTACTCCTCCCTCATTCCTCCTACGTGCTCCTGTGGCGAGCCCCTTAGGATAACCTACGACTACGATTCCATCGACCCCTCCGCGTGGAGGGACAGAAAGCCCGGGGTGTGGAGGTACAGGGAGCTTCTACCAGAGGTTCACGAAGTAGTAAGCCTGAGCGAGGGCGGGACGCCTCTGCTGAGGGCAAAGCTTGGGGGCGAACTTGGGCTGAAGATATTCATCAAGGACGAGACGAGAAATCCGACTGGCTCTTTTCGCGACAGACTCATAACTGTGGCGGTTTCCTACGGCCTGCCTCACGCCGACAACGGCTTCGTCATAGCAAGCAACGGGAACGCCGCGGCCTCCCTCGCGGCCTATGCCTCACGGGCTGGAAGGCCTGCCTACGTCGTGGTTCCTAAGCTAATAGAGCAGGGAAAGCTCAACCAGATAGCGGCCCTCGGGGCCAAGGTTATACGCTACGGCGAAAGCGTGGACGAGGGCATAAGCTACGCCGAGGGCCTGGCGGAGGGGAAGGGACTGTACAACGTTACCCCGGAGAGCAACCTGGTCGGCCTGGAGGGGCAGAAAACGCTGGCCTTCGAGCTGTGGGAGGAGCTGGACCCGACTCACGTGATAGTTCCAACCGGCAGTGGGAGCAACCTCTACAGCATCTACAAGGGCTTCGTGGAGCTGAGGGAAATAGGTGCCATCGAAGAGCTTCCCAGGCTGATCGCGGTTCAGGCCGAGAAGTGCTCTCCAATAGCGAGCGAAATCCTCGGCGTTGAACCAAGAGCCGAGCCGACTAAGGCCCTTGGCCTGTACGTGAAGAACCCCGTGATGAAGGAGCTCGCCCTCAAGGCCATAGACGAGAGCGGCGGAACCGCGGTTCTCGTGGGGGAGGACGAGCTTGACCTTGGCCAGAGACTCCTTGCCAAGGAAGGAATCTTCGCCGAGTACGCCTCGGCGGTTATAGTTCCTGCCCTCCTCAAGCTGGCTGAGGAAGACTACTTCGAACGCGACGACAGGATAGCCCTGGTCGTGACGAGCTCCGGCCTCAAGGGCCACTACTCCGAGAGCCGCGAGAGGTTTAGCGTTGGGGGGACCAAGCTGGAGATACTCAGACTGCTGAGCGAGAAGAGCATGTACGGTTACGAGATATGGGAGGCCCTGGAGAAGCCCCTCAAGTATCAGGCGGTTTACCAGCACCTCCGCGAGCTTGAAAGCATGGGGCTAATTGAGGAGACCCACAGGAGGGGCAGGAGGGTCTACTACGGGCTGACGGAGAGGGGAAGGAGGTTCCTCGAAACCCTCGGGTAGAAAGGTTTTAAAGCCCCTTTTAAAAGCTACTCGTAGGTGAAGAAGGTGAAGCTGTCCGTCGAGCATAAGTTCTCACTCACGGTTTACCTATGGGGAATCATAACGGGGATAATAAGCGGAGTGGCGGCTGCTAAGTTCCAGTACGGCTGGCTGATAGGGCTCGCCCTCTACCTCGTCATAGACAAGTTCGTGCTCGCCGTGGTCAAGGAACTGCCCCCCGATGTTCCCGAGGAGCGCGCCGTTCTCAGGAAGGCTTTTTGGGGCTGGGCGCTGTTCTGGCTCTACTTCACGATGCTCAGCTACTCGCTGATGATAGGCTTCACCCCCCAGTGCTACTCCAACCAGAGCCTGCTCTACCAGATGGTGACGAGCGGGAACGCCACCGTTCTCTGCAACGTGACTCCCGTGGGGTGATGATATGGAGGAACTGAAAAGGGCCGTCGCGAAGGAGGCCTTGAAGTTCATCGAGGACGACATGATAGTCGGCCTCGGCACAGGCTCCACCACCGCTTACTTCATCGAGTACCTGGGCAAGCTCATAATGGAGGGGGAGCTCGAGGACGTCTACGGCGTTCCAACCTCCTATCAGGCCAGGCTCCTGGCGATAGAGAACGGTGTTCCGGTTGTCGGCCTCGACGAGGTCGATGCCATAGACATAGCCGTCGATGGGGCTGACGAGGTGGATCCGAACCTCAACCTCATCAAAGGCCGCGGAGCGGCTCTAACCATGGAGAAGATCATCGAGTACCGCGCCGGAACTTTCCTTGTCCTCGTCGATGAGAGCAAGCTCGTCGAGAGGCTGGGTCAGAGAGTGCCCGTTCCGATAGAGGTCATTCCTGCGGCGTGGCGCGCGATAGCGGAGGAGATAGAGGTCTTCAACGCCACCGCCGAGCTGAGAATGGCAAGCAAAAAGGACGGTCCCGTCGTTACCGACAACGGCAACTTCATACTCGACGCGAAGTTCCACCGCATAGAGGACCCGCTCGACCTGGAGATAGAGCTCAACAACATTCCGGGCGTTGTGGAGAACGGCATCTTCGCGGACATCGCTGACATAGTTCTCGTCGGCACGAGGGAAGGCGTCAAGAGGCTCGAGCGCTGAGGCCTTTCTTTTCCAACCCCTGCCTGGTGGTTTTCCCTTCTGAAAACGCCTCCTTGGAATGAATCCATTTCTGCCCACAAAGGCAACCCAGGGAAACCTCAGAACGCGTTTTTTCAGGAGAAATCTCCCATGCAGGTTTTTGATGAATCCTTCCAGCAAAGTTTCTTAACGTGATCGAGCCTTACTTCGGAGGTTTGCGAGTACAGAGCAAGCTTTAGGAAAGCTTGACCAAAAGTTCGTAGCTCCTTTTAAACGGCCTAATGCAGGGATTTTACCTGCAAGTGCTCGTTTCTAAAAGAGAACGTACTTGATGAACTCCCTCGCAAATGAATTTACTTCTCTCAACGCCCGTCGGGCGAAAGCAAGGGCTGAAAGGGGAGTGTGGGGGCGAAGCCCCCCGGAGTTTTAGAGAAAAATCGGGGTTGTGGGGCGTAGCCCCCTTGTCTTTCGTTGTGGTGCGGGGGCGGGGATTTGAACCCCGGAACCCCTGCGGGAGTGGATCTTGAGTCCACCGCCTTTGACCAGGCTCGGCAACCCCCGCACGAACAGGCGAATTCACCACCAAAGCGCCGCTCCTAATGAGCGTTACAGCCGTCACGACCTCCTCGACCGTCAAATCTTCAGCCAAAGCCACCTCAAGCAGGCTCGCGACCACACGGCTCACGTTGTCCCAGCGCTCCTTGGCCTTCCTGTAGATTTCTGGCGGTAGCGTAATGTGCAGACGCGGTGAAAGGCGCCTCGGACGCCTCCGCTTCCGCTCGCCGGCTCGCTCCCGCTCCCCCGTTTGGGAGTGTCCGGACACACCCTCAGATTTTACCATGACGAAAACCCCCAACGAAGTTTATAAATTTTTAGGCTAAAAACCCTTCCCATCGACACCTGAAGAAACCGGAAGAAATCACCACAAAGTTAATGTACTCCCCACGACAAAACCCGAACCCGGTGAGGACATGGCGGTAAAGGCCGTTGATAAAAGGGTGTTCGAGTCAATCCTCGACGGCCTCGCAAAGGCCACCAAAGAAAAACCCGAGGACATACTCTGGTTCTTCCAAGTAAGGGAACTGATGAGCGAGATGGACAGACCCATGAGCGATGAGCGAGCCTGGAAGATAATCCTCAGGGACAAAAAGACGTCAAGCCTGAGCACCTCCGAGCTCCTGGAACTCGCCAGGAAGGAACTCAAAAAGTTCCACAGGATTGAGAGAAAGCTGAAAAAGCTCGGAGTGATTTGAATGGCCAAACTCAAGGTTGTTCTTGACACTTCAATCCTAATCAGCATGCTGAAAACCCGGGACCCTTCTCGAAGTCCAGCCATAAGGGTTCTTGAACTGCTCAAAAAAGGCACCCTGCAGAATCACGGTTCCAAAGAGACACTAAGGGAAATGAAAGAAACCCTTGCAATAATCGGCCTGATGATTGGAAAACCCGAGAAGGCCAAGGCAATTTACAGCCTCGTCAGGAACCGCACGAAGGTAGTCTCACCCCGCGTGAGGTTCGAAAACGACCCCAAACTGGCCGAGGCCGTTGGCCACCATGATGACATAAAATTCCTTGACGTGGTTTATGCCGCCAAGGCCCGGTACCTCCTCAGCATGAACACGAAGCACCTGGTTAAGCTCAGAAACGGGAGGACCTTAAAGTTCAACTTGAAGAGGCACTGGTTCTACATCATGACCGCCGGAGAGTTCCTAAAGCATATTCGAGAGAAGTACGGGATAAACTAGGCAGCATAAAGGAGATGATGAAGAATGACACAAACTAAAAGGAGGGTGGTTAAAACGACCGGGAGTGGAGCCTTCGCGGGACTCATAATCGGAGGAAGCATCGGCCTACTATTTGGACCCGGTGGTGTAATCCTCGGCGGCTTAATCGGAGCTATCCTCGGCGACGAATACGAGAAAAAACAACTCGAAGAAGAACAACACAACCCCCACTAAACCCCAACCAAAAGCGAAAAAGGAAAAACCGAGAGATCACAATCCAAAAGCTTATGGGGCTGTTTCATAGATAGTTAAAATCGTAAAGTTTAAATATTTTCGCTTCTTATCTTGATTTGGTGGGGCTTGGTATGAGGCTCTATCGGACAGGAGAGGCATCACAACGCTTGGGCATCAGCAAACCAACGCTCCTTAGGAAAATCAAAACCGGCGAAATCAAAGCCTACCGGGTCGGGAGAGAATACCGCATTCCCGAAAGCGAAATTAAAAGACTTCTTGAGGGCAAAACCCTCGATAAAGTCGTCATTTACGCAAGAGTCTCAAGCCGAGACCAGAGAGAGGACTTGGAGAGGCAAGTCGAATACCTCAAAAACTACTGTTCCGCAAAAGGCTATCAAGTCATCAAAATCCTTACAGACATTTCATCGGGCTTAAACGAAAATAGACGGGGCTTAAAACAACTCTTCAAACTTGTGGAGAGCGGAGAAGTTGGGAAAGTCGTGGTAACCTACAGGGACAGACTTACACGTTTTGGATTCAGATACCTTGAGCAATACTTCAACTCTCACGGTGTTGAAATCGAAGTCATCTTTGACGATGAAGAGAAGACGCCGGAGAAAGAACTCGTTGAGGATTTATTGGCTATCGTAACTTCCTTCGCTGGAAAGCTTTACGGAATGCGTTCTCACAAGAAAAAACGCCTCGTTGAGGCGGTAAAGAATGCCCTCAGAGACGATTAAACTCACGGCAAGGTTCAAGCTCAAAAACCCGCCGGAAGGGTTAGACGACCTCTTCTCCACTTACCGAGAAATCGTGAACTACCTAATCACTTACGCTTTTGAGAACAACGTAACCAGCTTTTACAGGCTCAAAAAAGAAACATACAAGACCCTACGCAGGGAATACTCTAAACTTCCAAGCCACTACCTCTACACGGCCTGCCAAATGGCCACGTCAATTTACAAGAGTTACAGGAAACGCAAAAAGAAGGGGAAGGCCAAGGGTAAGCCTGTTTTTAAGAGGAGCGTCATAATGCTGGACGACCACCTGTTCAAGCTCGACCTTGAAAAAGGAATAATCAAGCTCTCAACTCCTAAGGGGAGAATCCAACTGGAGTTTTACCCGGCCAAGTATCACGAGCGGTTTAAGGACTGGAAGGTTGGTCAGGCTTGGCTCATCAAAACGCCAAAGGGAGTTTTCATCAACGTGGTCTTTTCCAAGGAGGTTGAAGTTGGAGAACCCAAAGCTTTCGTTGGAGTGGACTTGAACGAGAACAACGTTACCCTAAGCCTTCCAAACGGCGAGTTCGTGCAAATCATTACCCACGAGCGGGAGGTTAGGACTGCTTATTTCCTCAAGAGGCGGAGGATTCAGAGGAAGATAAGAGTCGGAAGGAAAAGGAAGGAACTCCTTGAGAAATACGGTGGGCGGGAGAGGAACAGGCTTAACGACCTTTATCACAAGTTGGCCAACAAAATCGTTGAGCTGGCCGAAAAATACGGTGGCATTGCTCTGGAGGATTTGACTGAGATTAGGAGTTCGATAAGGTATTCTGCTGAAATGAATGGCAGGCTCCACCGCTGGAGCTTCAGGAAGCTTCAGAGCATTATCGAATACAAGGCTAAGTTGAAGGGTGTTAGGGTTATTTTCGTGAATCCTGCTTACACCTCCTCCCTGTGCCCGGTATGTGGGGGGAAGTTAAGCCCGAATGGGCACAGGGTTTTGAAGTGTTCAAACTGCGGGTTTGAGGCCGATAGAGACGTTGTTGGTAGTTGGAATATTCGCTTGAAAGCCCTGAAGATGTGGGGAGTTTCCGTTCCCCCCGAAAGCCACCCGATGAAGACGGGAGGGTGGAAGCCTACCCGTTACGAGATTAACACTCTACACACAATTAACGGGTAGGCAGAACGGTTTGAAGTGCTTTGTGTTGGCGGTCCATAGAATGTAGTTCTTGGCGAGAGCCGTTGAGCCGATTAAGAGGTCGTTGTCTTCGATTGATTTGCGAACATTGCGGAAAACTTCCCAGTACACGAGGGTTATGTGGTCATCTACGGGTTCAATGTGGTAGAGGTTCTGGAGGAGTTTGAGGAATTGGACTGCCTGCTTCTGGCTTTTGGCTCCCCGCACGAACTCGAGAACTGTGATTATGGAGATGTTAAAGTAGTGTTTGTGGAGTTCCCTCCTTCTTGCGAGCTTTATCAGGACGCTGGTGTCGGCGAGGATTTTACTTCTTGGTTTTCTCCGTGTTCTCGATGGCATCCCAATCAAACCCCTCGAGGAGGCTGTAAAGTTTCTCGGCTATTTTTTTTCGTTTCATGTACTCCTCGAGTGCTTCTATTATCGCCTCTTTCGGGACTTTTCCCGATGTTTCTATAATGAGCGTCAGCTCGGTTTTTGTTTTTTTCTTGGTTTTCATTTCTTCTCCACCCGCCTTACGGTTATTTTCCCTGGGGTGTAGCCGTAAGCCTCGAGATATTCCCGGAGGAAGGTTTTGAAGTCCCGGGTGAAGTCTCTGCTCCACTCTCGAGGTATTTTCACATTCACTTTAACAGTCGTCATGCTCTCACCGTGCTCTCTTTTGCTTCTGGGATAGATTAAGGTTTTGGTGTGGAGAATTCTTCCGTTTTCTTCATTTTTCTGGTTCAGTGCTTAAATCCTCCTGGCGAGTAGGGTGAAATTGGGGGATTCACCAAAAATCCCCCGGTGAAATCAGGGGAAAGGTGGTGAGACTGGTGGAGGACGCGAGCGGGAGGAAGCTGTACGTCTGCCTTCGCTGTGGGAACAAGTTCTGGAGCCGTGCTAAAAAGCCTCAGTGTTCAGTCTGCCGTTCTAAGAGGGTGGTCCTATACGAGGAGTTTTTGAAATTGCCGGAGGAGGAGCGTGAGCGGATTCTCGGGAAGAGGAGCGAGAAGAAAGATGAAAAGCCGGCTGAGGAAGCCAAGGAGGTTACGGCGGAGGTTGAGGAGCGGGGAAGTGAGGTGAAGAGCGAGGAGCCGGAGAGGGTGAAACCTGTTGAGGACCGTGAGGGTTCACCCAAAATCACCGGGGTGAAGAAGGGTGAAAAGCCGGGTGAGAAGGTGAAGGGTGAAAGGGTGAAGAAGGGGTTCCGCGTTCCAAGGCCGAGGTTGAGCTGGAAGGCGTGGAGCGTTATCTTTGCGCTGGCGTTCCTGTACTACCTCTATAAGGTCGGCTGGTTCGATGAGATGTTCAGGCAGTTGAAGCGCCTGGCTGGAAAGGACGAGGAGCCGGTGAAGGCTTACGAGGAGAGGCGTTCCCCGATTCTTGGGAAGATTGAGAGCAACCTGAGGGGGTGAGAGTGTGGGAAAGGTCAAGGCTGCTTTGGCGATGATGAACCCGGCCACTCAGGTGAAGATGGGGAGGATTTTCGGCTGGGTTGATGACCTGGTAGAGGCCATTAAGGCGACTGGTATCGAGGTCGGCGAGGTGAACGGTGAGGAGGACCTTCAGGAGGTCCTGCTGAAGCTCATCGGCAAGGCGAAGGTCAGGCATGTGAGGGAGAAGAACGCGCTGGTCCTGGAGCTGGGGAAGGAGAAGAGGTTGAGGCTGACTTTGAGCTTCAAGGAGGTTGAATGATGGGGGACCCGCTTATGGCTGAGAATGCTGCGAAGGCCGTCGTGGACAGCACCATTGACGAGCTGGACGAGAAGGACATCACGAGCCTGGTCGAGGACGTGGAGAGGGACCTTGAGGAGATTGATGAGCTGGTCGAGGAGGAGGAACTGGAGGAGGTTGGCGGGACTGGCGGCCTGATGAGCGAGGAGGAGTTCAACGCGAGGCTTGACGAGTTCCAGGAGCGGGACCACAGCCTGACCATCTTCGCAAACTACTACGTGAAGATGCTGGAGAAGAAGGCGAAGGAAATCGGTGCGGACATTGACTTCTCGATTTGGTGGGACGTTGGGAGGCCGAGCTTCAACGCGGGATTGTGGTACATGGAGAAGGTGGAAGGCCAGAGCCTGCAGGTGAGCGGGAAGTTCGGCCTTCTCATTGGAGCGGGGTCCCTGCTGATGCTGACGTGGATGTACCGGAAGGCGGCGAAGGAGGCGAAGGGGAGGAAGTCAAGCGGGAATAAGGCCGACCTGAGCACTTATGCGGGATGGGGACATTACGGCAAGGATTTAGAGGAGGAGAAAGGGGAGACCGGGGAGAATAAGCCGGTTAAAACCGAGGCCGAGAAGCTTCGCGAGAAGGCGAAGCCAAAGGAGCCTGAGCCGCCGAAGAGCGAGATGCTGGCCAAGATTGCAAAGAACCTCGGCTCTTGACTTTTCTTTTTGGAGGTGAGGCTTATGGGGATCCTGGACATTGACATTCCGGCCTGGAGTATTGACCTCATTTATGGAAACACTGGTTCGGGGAAGAGCTACTTTGCCGGCTGGCTGGTTGAGCAGGCGTGGGAGAGGGGGAGGCGATTCATCGTTCTCGATACCAAGGTGAAGAACCACCTCGGCCTGGTCCAGCTCAAGGGGGTCAGGCTTCTCAAGATTAAGGTGGGGACGCGGTACAACTGGAGGAAGCTTTTGGACTTCGACCAGGTGCTGGTGGTTCCGACGCGGGGGACCATCAACAGGATTGGAGTGGAAGGCCTGGTCGAGCAGTATTACAAGCCTCTCCTTGATGAGATTTTCAGGCGGGACAGGGACCGGATTATCGTGGTGGAGGAGGCGCACAGGTTCAACCCGTCCTCGAGGAGGCCGGGGAAGGAGCTGGAGCAGTTGTTTAGGGAAGGCCGTGACGGGAAGCTCTACACGGTTGCCATAACTCAGTCCATCGCGGACTTCCCGAAGCTTCTCTTCCGCCAGGCGCAGAGGCACTTCATCTTTCAGCATTACGTGCCGAATGATGTCATTTACCTCAACCGTATGGTTCCCGGCTTCTCGGAGCTGAACGACCAGCTGAGGGAGCATGACCTCATCGAGTTCATCCCGCCGGCAAAAACGAGGATCATCAAGCGTGAGCTTGTCGTGAGGAGGACGAGGCACTTCGGGTGATGGCCTTGGCGAGGCTGTACCTCTACGATGATAAGCGCTCGGTGTTCCACACGATCCTTGGCTTTGCCTCGGCCTTCCTCCTTGTTTATGGCCTTCTTGTCCTGGTCATCTACCTGGTCTATGAGGTCCGCGAGAAGGAGTACCCTGTGGCGACGGTGGGTGATGTTGTGGAGTTCCTGGTCGGCTACGTCTGCGGCCTGGCAGTCGTGATCTGGCTGGCGTTATGGTTTTATACTTAGGCGAGAACGAAAAGCGAGGGGGTTTCATGGGAGCGACCAGGAGTGAGATTGTGATTGAGGTCCCACGAGGGACGAGCATTAGCGAGATTCGGAAGATGGTGAGGGAAATCGTCCTCCGTTATCTCCGTGAGAAAGGCGTGAGTGAGGAGGAGCTGAAGAAAGTCAGGGTAAGGGTGGAGGTGCTTGAAAAGTGAAGGTTAGGGTCAGGGTTTACGGGGGTTCAATTCCAGAGAAGGTCCTCGCGAGGGAGATAAAGCGCGCGCTTGAGGTTAAGAAGACTGCGAGAGAGTTGTATGAACTTCTCTCGGAGGAGGAGCTTGATGAAATCGAGAAGGAAGTCTCAAAAAGGAGGCTCTCATTCAGAGAGTTCAAGGATATTGATTGACACGAGCGTTCTAATCGACTTGTACAAGGCCAGAAAGCTTGAAGATTACGCAGGCTCGGCAATTTCAGTGGTTACTCTCTTCGAGTTCGTGAGGGGAATACGCAGTGAGAGAAAGAGAGTAGCGGTTCTAAAACGACTGGAAAAGCTGTTTAGAGTGGAGCCTTTGGACAACGTGGTAATTCTGACAGCCTCAAAGATATATCGCGTGTTAAAGAAAAGGGGAGAACTAATAGAGGATGCTGACATAATCATCGGCGCTACTGCAATTGCAAAGGGTTATATGGTCTGGACTGAGAACACCGGCCATTTTAAGAGAATGTCTGATTTCGGGTTGAAATTGTATAAGCCTCGGAAGAGGTGAGCGGGATGGGTGTTTATCTCGACCGTGAGGCGAGGGAGATAATTCAAACCGTGCGTGAGAAGCTTGCGAGGCAGTTGGGAGTGAGCGAGAAGCACATTTCGGCGAGCATGGTCGTGAAGTACCTGTACTCCCAGAGCAGGTTAAAAATGGAGAATTCTTCCTGATTCTTTCCTTTTCCCCACTTTTCTGGTTCAGTGCTTAAATATTCAAGGTGCTCTATTCTTTACCGAGGCCTCACGGCCTCAAAAGCGAGACAAGGTGAGAGGTGAGGGAGATGGACTGGAAGGAGATCTTTACGGGAGACTTCCTCGTGAACATGCTGAGCGTTCTGGCAGCGCTGTACATCTGGAACAGGTTCCTGGCCAAGAGGGTCTGAAGGCGAGGCAGTAATCAGGAGGTGAGACTGGTGTATAAGGTGAAGGAGACCCTTGATGATGTTTTGACCCTTCAGGTGAAGAGCATTGACGTGCCGAGGAACGGCGTCATTGACAGCATTGCACTCCTTGCTAAAATCACCCTCTCCAACGGGGGGACTTCTGACGCGAGCGTCAGCATGGAGGACGTTCTCAAGGCGATAAATGAGATCCGCGTCGTCAGCAACGGCAACGTTGTCCACTACGCGCTTAGGGGAACTGACATCGCTTACCTGAACGTTTATGACACTCACGGGAAGGCGCTTAGCCTCACAGACACGGTTGCCGTTCCAGCTGGCGGGACGAAGGACGTCAGCTTCCTCATCATGCTTGATGCTGGCCAGATCCATGCACTCATAAAGGACCAGCTGCAGATCAGGGTGGACTGGCAGACCGACCTCGGGAACAGTATTACCGTCAGTGATGCTTCAATCAAGGTGACCCTTGATAAGGAGGTTTACGAGAGCGCCGAGGATTACGTGGCTGCATACAGCGGTGCTGAATATGGTGAGGTCTTCATCGAGGAGCCGAAGGTTTACGCGATTGAGAAGGCCTTTAACGCGCTCGGTGAGCTTACCGAGGTCTTTGAGCTTCCTGTCGGTTCAGTCCTCAAGCGTGCACTCCTCGTCTTCTACGATGACACTGGAGCAAGAGCCGACATTGTGGACAAGTACGCGCTTGTTAGAACCAGACCGGCGAGGATACAGCTTTACAAGATTGACTATGAGACGAGCAGGGAGCTGGACAAGATCCAGTACAAGCTTCCGAGCGTTCCGACCGGCATGACCATGTTCGACTACGATATGGAGGTTGTCGTTGGAGGCCTTGACCTCCGCGAGGAAGCGAGCGGAACCTTCAAGATTGCGCTTAAGACCACTGCCAGCGGCAAGCTTCGCTACATAAGCCACGAGGTTGTTCCTCAGGCAATCAGGCTCTAACCTCTTTCCTTTTCATTGAATCAGTGGGTCAAATCAGCTGCTTAAATCAGTTTTTGAGGTGGTTTAAATGGTCGTCACTCGGACCTACAGGCCTTCGGACGTGAGAGCTGTAGAGATTTTGAATCAGATAAAAGCGCAGCTGGGGATTTCAGGAAAGATAGATACTCTCGAAGAGCGCAGGAAGGCGTACTATTATCTCAAAGGGAAAGGCTGGAACATGAGCATGCTGGCCTGCAACCCTGACGCTTATCCGGGGGACCCTGAAAAGAAGGCGCTTTGCATGTTGTTTAACGAGATGCGTGGGTATCAAATCGAGGAGAGCATAAGGGGAAACGAGGCGCAGTTGAAGAAGTACGGGAGTGCGTTTAGAAGGACCTACGAGAGGAACAGGAAAATACTTGAGGTTCAGAAGAAGGCTGTTGAGAACGCTTACAAGCAGCTCGAGAAGAAGACTGGAGTAAAGACTGTTCCAAGGCCACAGCTGAAGCCAGATGTCATAATTAAGCCGTTACCCTTGCCATCTCCACGTCCTGTACCAGAAAAGATCAGCATAACCTCGACAACTCCAAGGCCACAGCCGAAGCCGGCCACCGTGCACGTTCCACAGGCGAAGAGGGAAGAGTCAGGTAGAAACATCGGCCTCCTCCTCGGCGCAGTGGTGGCTTTCCTGGTTCTCAAGAAGGTTCTGGGGTGGTGAGTATGGCAGTTCCAGCAGTCATCGCGTTCAAGGAGAGGGACAACATCATACAGCTGGCGATGTACGCTTTCTTAGCAATTGTAGTTCTTTACACGCTTTACAAACTCTTCGGCGTGTTCAAGGAAGTCGGGGAGAAGGTGGAGAATTTCATGAACGACCTCAAAAACGACCTTGAGCAGGCGCCTGAGAAGTTCACCCAGACCGGAAAAGACATCTCGACCATAGCAAAGGGGACCCTGACAGGCAAGCAGAACACTGGAGAGTACAACGAAGCCATGACCCGCCTTCACTATGGGGGACCGGAGTGGAAGCCTGGCGGAGGTGGCGAGATAAACAGAAAAACTGGAACCATCAGAAAGTATGGGACTCCCGTGAGACCTGGACAAGAGGTCCTCTTTGACGGTGAGTGGTACGCCAACCGCTTTGTAAACAACCTGGTGAAGTCCCCGGACAGCAATGAATACATCTCTAAGGAAGACGCGCTCGCGAGGAAGTACGGATTCAGCACTTACGCGCAGTTCAACGCATGGCTTTCTGGAGTCAAGGCTGCACTCAAGGCGACAGGAAAAGACCCGAGCCAGATGAGCCTTGACCAGATCGTGAAGTACGGCCGGGAGCTTGAGAGGAAGAAAGAGGAGTGGAAGAAAACCCACAAAGCGACGCCGAGGCTGGAACCCCGCAAAGATGTAAAGCGTCCCTGGCTCAAACCGCTTCCACTTGAAAAACAGGACGAGCTTCTCAAGAAGGTGTACCCGCGCACTCCCGGCGGCGGGGTGATAATCGGAGGAAGCACTCGGGTCCCAGGGTTAAATCCCAAACCAAAACCAATACTCGATCAACCAAAACGCGTTCTTCCTGTGAGAGTACCGATCTTTGCGAGGTGAGAGCATGAAGCTCGACCGCGAGACCCTCTTTCACGGCCTCGTCCTCTTCATTTTGTGGATGGCCTTCCAGATCGAGTTCAAGAAGTTCCTGGACAAGGTGAGGTGAAATGACAGGAACCGAAGTCTGGAGTTCACTCATCACGATCATTGGCACCGCACTCCTGACAGCCTACGCTACCGCTAAAGCAAACGAGCGGGTCCTCAAGACCATCATGGACCGCGTTGACGAGCTTGAGGACAGGATCTTCAACCACGAACAGCGCCTCAGCCGCCTCGAAGGGAAAGTGGCAAAGGAGGCGGGAGCATGAGCAGGAAGAACAGGAACATCTACCTCGGCAGGCGCGTGAAGGACACAGGGAAGAAAGGCCTCGACAACCTCAGGGAAGTTGAAGACATCTGCAAGGCCATACTCGCCGATTACCAGAGAAGAAGAATCTCCTACGCCAAGGCCATGAGACGGCTCGTTTTTCTCCGCACGACCGTCATCAAGCGGAGTGAGAAGCTGGTTGGGAAGAAGCGGAAGGCCTACGCTATCGTGCAGAGGTATGAGGAAAAGCTGAGGAGGATGAAGAAATGAACGGTGTGAACCTCATAGACTTCACAATGCCTTCCCCGGTCCCGGCTCCAGCCGGTGGGAAGGCCAAGACCAGAAACTTAGGAGGAATGAAGCTCGTCCTCCCGAGGAAGAAACCGGAGCAAACCGAGGTCGAGAAAGAGGAACAGGTCAGGAGAAGAAACTGGTGGAAGGCACTCCTACCACTCCTCGGCATCATCATCGTGATTAAGCTCGCCACCTGGTACGCGAGGAGGTATGGAAAATGAGCGAGATGAAGGTGAACGCGTACTTTGAACCTGCTGACAATAAAGTCGTTGAGCTGACCGACGGCGAGAGGAGCCAGGAAGTGGACTTCGGAACGCCGAGCCACATCACGGCCATAAGTGTTAGTCACGGGAACGAT
Source organism: Thermococcus cleftensis (assembly GCF_000265525.1). NCBI lineage: Archaea > Methanobacteriati > Methanobacteriota > Thermococci > Thermococcales > Thermococcaceae > Thermococcus > Thermococcus cleftensis. The sequence continues at coordinate 481,217 of NC_018015.1, read as the reverse complement.
GATTACGTCATAATCAGGCTGAGGAAGGTCGAGGACACGAAGCCGTTCTGGTCGGCGAAGTTCTACAAGGGACTGAACGGCCAGGTGTTCATCCAGCCGATTCCCGCCAACCCACTAAGAACGGTCGTGGTTGAAGCCGAGCCTGGCGGGAGCCTCACCGCGATAGGTGACAGCGTCCTCGTTAATATAAGCTACATTCAGGGGTGAGAGCGTGCTGTTGATCAAAGGAGTCGGCGGAGGAATATTACTCGAGGGGAAATTTGTTGCGTATGGGATTGGAAATGAGATGTCAAGCACGTCATTCAACTCAGGTCCAGGGAACTCCCTCAACGCAGTTTCCTTGAGTGTCGGAGCCGGAAACTCCATGACTGGTGTCTCTGTGAGCGTTGGAGTCGGAAACTCCGTACATGGTGTCTCGGTGAGTGTCGGAGTCGGAAACTCATACACCCCGGGGGTGTGATGAATGGCGACGTATAACCTGAACCTTGCATTTGTGAAATACTACGTTGAGAGCGTGCCTGACTACAATCAGAAACTCCCTATCACCATAAACAACCCGAAGGATACTCCCACCTACGTGAAAGCAACGATCCTAAATCAGGGAGCGCTGGGATTCACTTTTGACGATGGGACGACTGAAAAGACTTATACGGTCAATGCAAATAGCTCTTTGAGCGTAACGGAGCTTCTTGTTCCGGCAACGAACCCAGCCGAAACGATGAAGGACAGCATACAAATCAAACTTGAGTATTACAAAGACGACGCTTATACTAAGCTATTTGGCGAGGACGTCCTCAACGTCCAACTGAACTACTATATCGAGAATGCTGACGGGACATGGACGAGTTCAACATACACCGATGAGAACGCATTTATCTGGGACAAGTGGCCAGCCTCTACAATTGCAACAGTCACACTTCAAGACAAAGCGACGGTTCCCGGAGTAAATGGGAAGCCACTGATGGTGAGATATACCGGGGGAGCTTACTCTTCCAGTGCAACCGTAACGTCCGGAGTAATATCCTCTGAGAGCGCATTGTTCTACATAGACCCAACATACCATACAACGGTGGCACTGGGGTTCATGGCAGTTCAGGACGCTAATACTCCAGCACCGGCTGGGTTCTTGGCTACGGTGCTCCGTTATGCTTCAGGAACTAACGCAATGATATATGGGGGATATAACCTCATTACTGGCGCGTTTAATGGGGTGACATGGGATTGGAAGACTTTCGCATCAGTTTCAACCGTTGGAGGCCTGCTAAAGATTGTTGGAATAAACTGGGGAACAGGTGACGTCCCCTTTGCAGGCCTGAAATGGTATGATACACCAGCAGAATTGACCATCGACGACGTTATTTACTTCCTTCCACTACCATAAAATAGAGATGCTAAAGCTCCAGAATCCCCAGCTCTTCTTTTAATTTGTCCACCATGTAATAGTAGATCCTTGCAGCATTCTGCACGTTCCAGCGGTAGTTCCTCCCGCCGACGTTCTTCGGTGCTCTCCCCTGGAGGAACTCAATTAGGTGCATCGCATCGGCCGGTGGGTTTGGAACGGCGCTCATCACGTGGTCGTTCATGAAGTTCTGGAAGAACTTTCTCAGCAACGCGAGGTCCTTCACTTTCTTATAGTCCCTGAACATCTTATGCTTGCTCGAATTGTCCGCCGTTAGCTTGTAGCCTGTGCTCTTAAACCACTCCAGTTCAGGAACCAGCTCGGCAGGGAAGACGGCAACGTAACCCCTTTTCGTCCCGTGTTTCCTGGTCGGGAGCTTCACCCGCTCCATGTCGTAAACTGCGATCTTCTTCCTCCACTCTTCGGGAAGGCCGAAGGCCTTGAAGGTGTCGTCAATAACTCCCGGCTCGAACTGGTTCATCAGCTCTCTAACTTCGTCGCCACGAAGGCCGGTGAAGGCGAGAAGCTTGAGGTAGAGCTTCCGTGCTCTGAGAATTGTCTCGTTCTTCGCCTTGAGCTGGTTGAACATTTCCCTTATGTCCTTGACCGTGATGACTTTCGCAGACTCAGCGCGCGAGGTGGTTTTAATGTTCGGGACGACTGCCTTAAAGTCGATTGCCTCGCTTTTCCTAATCTTCCCCGTATCGACCAGGAAGTTAATGTAACTCCTCACGGCAAGGTAAGCATGGCGGTTTGGGTTCCCGTTCTTCGTCGGTGGGATTGCTTCAACTATACGCCTCAGCTCTTCGGGAGTGTTTGCCTTCTTCCCCCAGAGGAATTTATCAAGCATTGGGATGTACTTCCTCGCCATTGAAGGCGTGCGCCGTTTCAGCCATTCGACGTATTTTTGCCGGTCACGACCATAATGGATTTTGGCTGTTGAGTCCACCAAAGCCTTTCCTGTAAAAACGTTATCGGCGCTCGGCTCTTTATTATCGTCATTCTGACCAGAGAGGCCTTCATTCGGCGAAAAGCGACTATCTTGAGTCCACCGCCTTTGACCAGGCTCGGCAACCCCCGCGCACTGCGGGTCAAGGGAATAACCAGGTTCGAAGTTTATAAATTTATTTGTTCGCTCCGGTGGCACCTGGTAGGGGTAAAAATTGGGTCAGACCCTGATCGGCGCCCCAAAGGCCCTGTCGCCCGCATCGCCGAGGCCGGGCAAAATGTAACCCTTCTCGTTGAGCTCCCTGTCTATCGCTGCAACGAACATCTCAACGTCCGGGTGGGCTTCCTTTATCCGGCTTATCCCTTCCGGCGCTGCCAGAACTCCAACTATGACGTAGCGCTTGGCCTTCCCGTACTTCTTGACCTCGTCGAGAACCCTGATGAGCGTCGAGCCGGTCGCTATCATCGGGTCTGCTATGATGACCGTGTCCTCCGGCTTTACCTGCGGCACCTTGACGTACTTCATCTCTATCTCGAACTTCGGCGCCTTTCCGCGAGATGCAGAGACGATACCCACCCTCGCGTGGTCGAGAACCTTGATGAGGCCCTCCATGAGCGGTATCGCCGCGCGGAGGACGGTTATTATCACGACGTTCCGCCGGTCCTTTATGAGCACCCCCTCCGTCTCCTCGAGGGGCGTCCTGACCGGAACCTTTTCGGTTTCCATCGTCTTGGTCAGCTCGTAGGCCATGTAGCGGCCCAGCTTGACGAGTCCCTTCCTGAACGGTATCGGCCCCGTTCTCTCGTCGCGAAGCTCCGTCAGGATCTCCATAATGAATGGGCTGTCCTCGAAGGAGTAAACACCCTTCCAGCGCCTGTCCTCTATCATTGCTCTCACCGGTGGTGGGTCGGGGAAAGGGTTTATTAGCCTTCCGGCTGTTAAGCAGTGGCTTTCTCGGGGACAGTTTTTGATTTCTCCTCGATTATCCGTTTCATCCATGTGCCGCGCATGAACCAGGCGAGAGCGACCACAGCCGCTATGAAGTTGCTCATCCCCATTCCAAAGAACACTCCCCTGCTCGTGAAGTTGAATATTTCAGCGAGGGGTATCGTGATCCCAAGAACGGTTATCGCTCCCACGTAGCCGAAGGCGTAGCTCAGCGGAATCCTCAGGCCCCAGAGGCGGAATATCCCGAGGGCCATGCTCTTCTTTGTGTGGCCGGCGGAGCTGAAGGTTCTGTTGACGACTATGAAGATTCCGTTGAAGAATGGAACCGAGATGAGGAAGTACTTTAGGACAATCTCGCTCTCCTCAATCACGGCCGGGTCGTTCAGGAAGAAGCGGAATATCTCGACGCGGAAGGCACCTATCACAAGCACCGCGAGGCTCGCTATGGCGAAGTTTATTACCATCGTCCTCTCGGCTATCTTCTTCGCTCTTTCGTAGTTCTCGGCCCCGACGTTCTGGGCTATCATCGTTCCCATCGCCATGCTTATGCCGCGTGATATGCTCGTTAGGAAGTTCACGAGGCGGGTGGTTATGGTGTAGGCCGCGTAGGTGACGTCGCCGAAGCCGAAGATTATCCTGGTGAGTATAACGAAGCCGAAGCTGTTGGCGGACTGGCCTACGCTCGAGGGCAGGCCCACACGGAAGAGCTTTCCGTAGAATTTGAGGTCCGGTTTGAGGCTCTCAAGGCTCAGGCTTATGCCGACCTTTCCTTTGAAGAGCAGGTAGAGGCCGATGAACGCTCCGACGGAGTTCGCTATGACCGTGGCCAGCGCCGCCCCGGCCACTCCAAGCTCCGGAAAGCCCAGCCAGCCAAAGATGAGGAGCGGGTCAAGGATAACGTTTATTGCAACCGTGAGGAGGGTTATTTTTACCGGCGTCTTCGTGTCTCCCGTAGCCCTCACGAGGGCCCCGAAGGCCATGAAGGCGAAGGAGAAGGGAAGGCCGAGGAAGACGACGGTGGCGTAGGTTAGCGAATAGGGATACACGTTCTCGCTGACGCGCATGAAGCGGAGCGCGTAGGGGAGGACCAGGAGGGCCACCACCGCTGTCACCACGGAGAAGAACGTCATGAGTGAGTAGAGTGCCCCGGCGGAACGGTTCGCTTTCTCGTACTCCTCCGCACCGATGTACTGCCCGACGAAGGCGAAACCGGCCGTCGTGAATCCCATGCCGAGCGCCATCAGCGTCCCTATTATCGGCCACACGGTCCCGGGGGCGGAGAGGGCCTCCCTTCCGAGTTTTCCCAGCCAGAAGGTGTCGGTTATGTTGTAGACAACCTGGACTAGGTTGTTCACTATTAACGGGCCTGCCAGTAGGAGAAGGGTCTTCTCTATCGGCCCGCTCAGTATCTGCTCGCGCATCTCCCTGATCCTTCCGTCCCTCATCTGCGATCAGACCGCAATCGAAACGGTGATATATAAAGCTACCCTTTCTCCTCTATGATGCGGCTCATCCAGCTCCCGGTCAGGAACCAGGCGAAGGCCACTATAGCGCCGAGAACGTTGCTCAGGCCCATCCCCAGCCACATCCCGGCGGTGTCCCTGACCAGAACGCCGAGGCCGTAGCTGAGGGGCAGCCTCAATCCCCAGAGGCGGAGCATGCTGAGGAGCATGCTTTTCTTTGTATGCCCCGAGCTCTGGAAGACGTTGTTCACCGCCGAGAATATGCCGAAGAAGGGCAGCGACGCGGAGAAGTACTTGACGACCTTCGCGCTCTCCGCTATTATCGCTGGGTCGTCGATGAAGAAGCTGAAAATCTGAACCCTGAAGAGGACGAACAGGAGCGTTCCTATGCCAAGAATGGCAAAGTTTATCGCCATTGTCTTCTCAGCTATGGCCTTTGCCCTGTCATAGAGCTTCGCCCCAACGGTCTGACCTACCATCGTCCCCATGGCCATGCTTATTCCGTCGGAGAAGGCGAACATGAAGTTGGTAAGCCTGTTGGTTATGCTGTAGGTCGCGAAGGCAACGTCGGCCTCGCCGAACTGGCCGCCGAGGGTGAAGATTATTCTCGTGAGTATGACGAAGCCGAGGGCGGTAGTTGATGAGCCAACGCTCGATGGGATTCCCACGCGGAAGATGCGCTTGTAGAACTCCCAGTCCGGCTTGAGGCTTTCGAGGGTCAGGTGTACCCCCACCCTGCCCTTGAAGAGCAGGTAACCTCCAACGACCGAGCCGAGGCTGTTGGAGAGCATCGTGGCAACGGCCGCTCCAACGACCCCAAGCTCTGGAAACGGCCCCCAGCCGAAGATGAAGAAGGGGTCTAAGACGAGGTTGAGGAGCACGGTCGAGACGTTTATCTTCACCGGCGTTTTGGTGTCCCCTATCGCCCTCAGGAGGAAGTTGAATGCGAAGAGAGTGAAGGCGAAGGGAATCCCGGCGAAGATGACCCTCGTATAGGCCAGGGCGTAGGGATAAACCGTCTCGCTCACGTTCATGAACTTAAGGAGATACGGGGCGGAGATCACGCCGAATATCCCGACTACAATGGCAAAGAGCATCATGAGTGAGTAGAGGGCTCCGGCGGCGCGGTTGGCTTTCTCGTACTCCTTCGCCCCAACGTACTGACTGACGAAGGCGAAGCCGGCAGTGGCGAACCCCATGCCGATGGCCATGAAGAACCAGACGAGGGGCCACGCTGTTCCCGGGGCAGCTAACTCTTCCCTTCCGAGCTTTCCGAGCCAGTAGGTGTCGGTGAGGTTGTAGAGAACCTGAACGAGCTGGTTTATGATTAGGGGATAGGCTAGCACGAGGAGGGTCTTCACTATCGGCCCATTGACAATCTGGTCTCTCATAGCCTCTACTTCGCGCTTCATTGAGATGGATATCGAAACGTTGGTATAAAAGCCTTATCGTGGATAAAGAATCCACGATAAAGAATCCACTGGCTCGGGGCTGCAAAACGGGTAGAAACGAATAGAAAAGGGAAGCGGGGAGGCTTCACTCAAGAAGCCTCTTCCTGGCGGCCTCGAGGAGGATCTTCTGCTCCTCCTGGGCGACGGTCTTCCTGATGAGCTCGACGGCATCGGGGTTGGCCGAGATGCTGTCGATGCCGAGCCTGACAAGTATCCTGGCCATCTTCGGGTCGCTGCCGGCCTGTCCGCAGATGCTGGTCTCGACGCCGTACTTCTTGGCGACCTTGATGACGTTCTCGATGAGCTTGAGCACGGCCGGGTGCTTCTCGTCGTAGAGGTAGGCTATCCTGTCGTTGTCCCTGTCGATGGCGAGGGTGTACTGGGTGAGGTCGTTGGTTCCGAAGCTGACGAAGTCAAGGCCCTCCTTGATGAGGTCCTCGATGATGAGGGCAGCGGCCGGAACCTCGATCATTATTCCCCACTCGACGTCCTTGTGCGGCTCAAGGCCAACTGAGCGGGCTATCTCCTTGGCCTTCCTTATCTGGTCAGGGTTGGCCACGAGCGGGAGCATGACGCCGATGTTGTCGTAGCCCTCCTCGACGACCTTCTTGATGGCCTTGAACTCGGCCTTGAGGAGCTCGGTCTGGTCAAGGCTCCTCCTGATGCCGCGCCAGCCGAGCATCGGGTTCCTCTCGTCCGGCTCGTCCTCTCCACCCGGCATCTCCTTGAACTCGTTGGTCGGAGCGTCGAGGGTCCTGTACCAGACCGGCCTCGGGTAGAAGGCAGCGGCGACGGTCCTGATGCCCTCGGCGAGCTTCTCGACGAGCTCCTCCTCCTTGCCCTCCTTGATGAACTTGACCGGGTGCTGGCCGATGCTGAGTATCATGTGCTCGGCCCTGAGGAGACCGACGCCGTCGGCACCGGTGGCTGCGGCCCTCTCGGCGACCTCGGGCATCGAGACGTTGACCTTGACCTTGGTGGCGGTGACGAGCGGAGCGCCGGCAACGACGACCTGTCCGCCCTCGGCCTTCTCCTCCTTCTTCTCGACGAGGCTCTTGACTATGCCCTTGTAGACGACGCCCCTGGTTCCGTCAACGGTGACGTAGTCGCCAGTCTTGAGCTTCTTGGTGGCCTCCTTGGTTCCGACAACGGCCGGAATACCGAGCTCCCTGCTAACGATGGCGGCGTGGCTGGTCCTTCCACCCTCGTCGGTGACTATCGCTGAGGCCCTCTTCATGGCCGGGACCATGTCCGGGTTGGTCATGGTGGTGACGAGGACGTCGCCCTCCTTGACCTTGTCGATCTCGCTGGCGTCGAAGATGACGACGACCCTGCCGGCACCTATTCCTGGGGAGGCACCGAGACCCTTGAGGATGACCTCCATCTCCTCGGTTCCCTCGACCGCTTCGCTCTCAGCGGAAGCCTCCTTGAGGGTGGTGATCGGCCTGGACTGGACGATGTAGAGCTTGCCGTCGTCCTTGTCGTAGGCCCACTCGATGTCCTGCGGCCAGCCGTAGTGCTCCTCGATCTTGGCGCCGATCTTGGCGACCTCAACGATCTGCTCGTCGGTGAGGACCTGCTTCTCGACCCACTCCGGCCCGAGGTAGTCGGCGACCTTGACGTAGACGGTGCCCTTGTTGGTCTCTGGGTTTCTGACGACCATGACCTCCTTCTTGGCGATGAACTTCTCCTTTATCTTCCAGGTGCCCTTCTCGACGATGTACTCGTCGGGGGTGACGCTTCCGCTGACGACGGCCTCACCGAGGCCCCAGCTGGCGTTTATCATGATCTCGTTCCTGTCGTTGGTGACCGGGTTGGCGGTGAACATGACGCCGCTCTTCTCGCTGTTGACCATCTTCTGGACGACGGCTGAGAGGTAGACCTTGCTGTGGTCGAAGCCCTGCTTGGCCCTGTAGAAGGTAGCCCTGGCGGTCCAGAGTGAGGCCCAGCACTTCTTGACCTTGTCTATGACGTCGTCAACGCCGTAGACGTCGAGGTAGGTCTCCTGCTGGCCGGCGAAGCTGGCCTCGGGGAGGTCCTCGGCGGTAGCGGAGCTCCTAACGGCGACGTAAACCGCTTCCTTGTTGAACCTCTGGGAGAGCTCCTTGTAGGCCCTCTCTATCTCCTCGGCTATCTCGGGGAGCATCGGGAGCTCGATTATCTTCTGCCTGATCTTGGCGGTGTTCTCCTGGAGCTGCTTGGAGTCGTCAACGTTGGTCTGGGCGATGACGTCCATGATCCACTCCTGGAGGGTCTTACCGTCCTCGAGCTTGACGTTCTCGACGAAGTACTTGTAGGCCTCGGCGGTAACACAGAATCCGGGCGGAACCGGAATTCCGGCGTTGGTCATTTCTCCAAGGTTGGCACCCTTTCCGCCGACAAGAGCGACGTCGCCCTTTCCGAGTTCCTCAAACCACTTTATAAACCTGTATTCGCTCATGCGAATCCCTCCGCAACTTTTACTGCGGGTGATATATCGAGGGTTCGTATTTAAAATTAACTATCCAGAGGTGTTCTTCAGCGTACAGAAATGAAAGGAGGGGAAAATGTGTCCATCGGGCGATTAAGGCGCCCTAATTCTCTTTTCTGAGGTATATCTTGAACTTTCCGCCGTAGAACTCCCTGACAAGGACGTAGTTCCCGCTCTCCTCGATGTTCAGATGATTAGCTGGCTCCTGGAGGATTATGAGGTCGTAGTATCCCGACGCTATCCTCCCCCTCACGTCCTGCCTGTCTAGCGCCATGTCCACCTCTGCCCCAGGATAGTAGAAGCCCGCCATGGTATATAGCCTGGGGGAGACCAGGAGCTTTTCCCTTGGATATTCCTCTGATGCATAGCTCAGAACCCGGGACTCATAGTTTCCGAACTTGTCCCATGTTTCCTTTAGAGCGAGGGCTTTTTCCGCCGTCGGGGCGAGGAAAAGGATTGCCAGAACAACCGCGAGAACCTTGTAAGCTGTTGCTCCAGTTGTCCTCTTCCCCAGGACGGAGGCGATACCGTCCCTGATTAGGAGCACCCCCTCCGCTGCAAGAATCGCGACCACCGGTGAGAGGAACGTCACGAACCGGGTCTCCTTGTGGACCACCGTGAGGATCCCCATCAGCCCCATGAAGAGCCAGCTGATTAGCAGCCAACCTTCTTCGTTTTTCTGTATCCGAAGGAATCCCAGAACGGCAAGGAGGGGGAGGAGGACGCCCAGATCCTCAAGCAGCAGTCTGAGATAGTCGGATAGGGAGACAGGCTTGTCCAGCGTGACCACCTTGGAGGCAACGCTGAAGGGCCTCAATGCGCCGCCGTAGTGGAGTTCGCCCAAGTACAGCCAGGGCGCGAGAACGAGGAGCAGGAGCAGTGCTCCGATCCAGTACTCCCTTTTTCTTACCCATTCCCAGTGGTCACTTAGCCAGAGATATGCGAGGAAAACCGCGAGTATCGAGAGGCCTGTGTAGCGGGTCAGGATCGCTGCCCCGGCGGAGATGAACGCCAGGTATATCCTGAGGGGATCTCCCTTCTTCCTTCCGGTGTATAGTAGGTAAACGGCCAGGGTGTAGAAGAAGGTAAACTCGCTGTGAACCAGCTCCCTCGTCCCCATTGTGAAGGCGAGGGGGTTGAAGGTGTAGAACAGGCTGGCGAGGACACCTTTGATCCCCTCCCCGCACATCTCGACGACCAGCAGGTAGGTTAGAACCGCCGTAAAGGCGAAGAAGATCACGGAGATGAGTCTCGCCACGGTCAGCTGACCCGGTGGGTCTTGAACAAAGTGGTAGGCTATTGAAAGCGTGTAAGGGTACAGGGGCGGGCGGTACATCATGTAGATCCCTTGGTACGTGAAGCTTGTCGGATCTTGAGCGAGGTTTCTGGCGATGTCTATGTAGAGGGCCCCATCGTAAGTTAGTGTGTCGTGGGAGGGCATTGTGAGAATGCCAGTCCCCAGGGCGAGCAGGAATAATGCAGCTGGAATCAGCGGTCCTTTTTCCATACGTCCACCTCCACCGACAGGTACGCGAGGAAAGCCATCGCAGATAAGAAGAAGGCGTCTATGCCTATGGGGATCATAAGCGTCATCAGCGTGACGGCCAAAACTGCGGTGGGTCTTCTTCTCTCTGCATCTTGAAGAGCCATTCCCAGGAACGCGGCCTCAATAAGTCCAAAGAGTCCAAAGTCGTAGGCCGGCTGACCGAATATCGTGTACGTGTACCCCACGTTCCGCCCGAACAGCGAACCCACGTATCCCTTTGGGTCGGTCGAAAAGAGTATCCCCCTCTCCCCCCAGGGCATTCCAAGGTGGAAAAGCTTTTCATAGACAGTGTACGTGACCCCTGGCCTGTAGAGCAGGGTTTCGAGGAAGCCCAGCTGCCATTCGGGATACGTTGCCGTCGTGACGTAGTACCTCGCCAGGAACACCCCGATCAGAACCATCGCCGCCGCGGGGAGCATGTATTTCCTTCCTTTAATGTTGTATCCAAGGCCTCTAAGCTGAACAAGCCGGAGGAAGTAAGCCAGGGCAACGGCCAGTCCAATAGTCCGGAACGTGGAAACCAGGGCTATTGCTTCTCCCAGGAGGAAAATCCTGAAGTCCGGCTTCAGGGAAAGAATGACCACCGTGAAATAGCCGGCCGCTAGGTAGAAAAATCTGAACGCGGAGTATCTCGTCTCGGGCCTTAGTATGGGTACGGCACCGCGGAAGATGGGAACCAGGAACAGGACGAGAACGACGGTGGTGAGAATAAGGCGGAGCTCCTTGCGGGCGTTATCTGGGTTCCTCTCGATGTTTCTAGCCTCGTAGTGCACTATAAGCCGGGTCGTCACTATCGTTGCCACTGCAGTAGCGAATCCCCACCAGCCGAGCGGGGAGAGTACAAGGATCATAACCGCTAAGTAAAGGTAACTCTTGTGAAGGCAGTTTATCTTCCAGTCTCGAAGGTAGAATACTGCCATAATCCAAAGAAACGCCAGTGCGTAGACCAGTGGAGCAGCCTCTGGCGGGGGGAGCAGGTCTGAGTAGATGACCTTTGAAATAACGGCGGTAATGATGTAGAGCACCGCCGCCGCCCAGAAAAGAACGCTCGGCCTCATATCCCAACCCCACTCAGCTCTGCCTCCTCAGCTTCCACCCTCGTATAACTATGTAAGCTCCGAGGGCAAAGAGCAGGTAAACCGGGAGGTCGAGTATTCCCGTTTCGACTCCCACAATTCCATAGGCGAGGGTGGAGTAGTAGAGCGCCCTCGTTATCGGGTTCTCAGCGCCTTCTATCACGCCGTAGTACAGGCCGAGGAGGAAACCCTCTATAACAGCGAAGACCCCGAAGTCGAGGTACATTCCCCCGAGGAGGGTGGGGGTTATCGTGACCCCCGTTCTGACGTAGAGGAACTTTGCGACCAGTCCCCTAGGGGAATAACCGCCTAGGAGGTACGACTTTATCCCCGCCCACTGGAGGTAGCCGTGGTAGTGTCCGCTCCAGCCGGCGCGCCAGACTATGATATCCAGGACGGACGTGGAGCTCTGGACCCTCGTCCACAGGCTTTCGATGGCCTCACCACGGAGGAGGGTTATTCCAAGCCCGAGGACGATAATTACTCCAATGGCCGCACCGAGATGCCAGAGCTTGAGCCTTCCTTCACGCTTCATTCCTTCGTAATAGGCGGCGCCCAGGGCAATGAGGCCAACGAGCACAGGGGTTCTGTAAGCGTAGAGGGCAACAGTGAAGGGGTAAATCAGGGCGTATCTCTTACCCCGAAGGAACAGGTAGACGCTCGAGGGCACGCCTAGGAAGTAGGTAAGGGCCGTGAGCCTGGGGTTGAGGCTCGTCCTGATGGCCGGGTGTATGAGGGGAACGTCCCGGAGGATAAGCATCTGGAGAATTATTATTCCAACTGCAACCCAGAAGGCCCAGGTTATGTACTTCTCATCGATGCCAAGCCCCCGGTCTTCCCATTCTATCCGGGAGCCGTGGTATACGCCGAGGACCATTGACACGGCGAAGGCAGTTCCCATCGCGATGGTCTTGGGCTCGGCCAGGCCCAGGGATATGAACGCCATGAAAAGTATTGGAATGAGAAGGGGCAGTTCCCTCATCAAGCCCTCACCTCAACGAGCTTCAACGGAAGGTTCCGCTCCTCGGAGTTCACGTAGAGTATGCCGTACATGTAGACCCGGTAATCTCCGAGGTACTCCTTAAGGAACTCTACCGGCACCATGTTGGTACTTATAACCGCTCCGTTGCTGCTCACTTGGTTTATCGTGACGGAGCCATAGGAGAGGTAGTCAGCCCGGTACTTCAGCATTCCCAGCTTTATGGGGCTTATATCCCCTTCTATGTAGATTATACCGCTGAACCGTTCCGAATATGCATCAACGGTGATGTTATCTATTATCTCCCCCATCGTGCCGAGGCGGGGGGGAAGTTCATATACGTAAACCTTTCCGTGGTAGTCTATCTTAATGAGCTTGGCCCTAAGATCCTCCTTGGTAGCGCTTGGGCCACCTATGCTTAGGACCTTTCCATTCGAAACTATCTTTATGGTCGATCCCTGAACGCTCAGCAGAGTGCCCCTGACGGTTTCCCCATCGACGGTTTCCACGGTTATCGTGACGTTGAATCCTCTGGTTAAGAGTCCGAACGCGTGATTGGCCGCCTCGTATATCTCACCGCCCTGATAGTGCTGGGTGTAGTAGTTGAATGCTAGACCAAAGATGGCCATGAGTGCGATAACGGCAAAAACCTTTCTTCTGTCCATGGTTCTCACCACTGCACCCTCTAAAGTCCCTCAGGATACGGTCGTTTTATAGGTTTTGGTAGATTTCATATCCCTAATGGGCGCGGTATTTCTCAAATTCTGGGGTATAGTGTTATCTCGACTGGAACTGCAGGAGGTGTGGGACAGTCGTTGGTGTTCAAAAATAGCCACCAGCGGTGTTACACAGGTGACTAGGGCCACTAGGTCACTCTGAAGAACGAAATCTTTATATTAATGCGGCATTTACAGTATAGATGACCATTACGATTAGGAGGTGTCAAGATGAATAAAAGGGCCTTGAGCCTTTTGATCGCGGTAGTAATGCTACTCTCTGCGATCCCAGCGGCAGTATCAGTGCCGGCAGTGACGGCGACTCCAGTGCAGCAGGTCGAGAGTCCCCAGCAGGTCGCGGTAGAGAAGTCCAGCAATTTCATACCGGGAGAGGTCCTCCAGAAGGAAATCCAGAAAGTTCTGGAAAGCAGCGGGAAGACGGTGCGCCTCATAGTGGCACCGGATAAGGATCATAAAATAGAGGTTTACAACGCTCTCAAAAGGCTCGGAAAGATCGATCCCATCAGCAAACCCGAGTTCCAATTCATAGTTGTTGAAATGCCGGTTTCGAACGTTGAGAAGCTCGCCGAGATACCTGGAATACTCCACGTCTGGAAGGACGAGATGGTTAAGCTCCAGGAACCCGTTGCCCCTGAGGCTGGAATGGACGATGTCAAGCCCGCAGTTCAGGATCCCAATCTTCCCGATATGTTCATGAGCGTCTTCACGATCCACGCCTACGACACCTGGATTAACTACGGCGTCCTCGGAGACAACGTCACCGTGGCCGTTCTTGACACCGGAATTGACGTTGGCCACCCGTTCCTCCAGGTCACCCTTGACGGAAGGCCGAAGATAATTGACATATACGACGCAAGCGACGAGGGACTTGTTGAGATCTACTACTCCACCAACACCACCTCTGGAGGTTACATAGCCGTCGATCAGAACGTCACCCTCTACTGGGGAGCCTACGCCCCTTACTACGGCCACGAGACCTACACTAATTACACAATGGGAACCTATTACGTCGGAAACATCACCGGTGACGACTACTACCTGGGCCTTCTTCCGGAGAGGTACTTCGATCTCAACAACTTCACTGGGACTCCTTACGATCCGTATAACCTTGGGCTCTTCGGTGACCTCAGCGACGTTTACCCAGTCCTCATAGTGAACCAGAGTGGAAACTTCATTGCGTACATCGACCTCAACCTTGACAACAACTTCACCAACGACCAGCCGATTGGGGTCTTTGACCTCACCCACGACTACGTCACGGTCAATTCCACCAAGGTGAACATTGCCTTCCAGGGCTTCTATGGCGACTTCGCGTACTTCATGTGGGACGCCCACGGACACGGAACCCACGTCAGCGGTACCGTCGCCGGCGTTGGTCTTCCGGACGACCCGGTCTTTGGAGGGGTCTACGGCGTTGCCCCCAACGCCCAGCTTATGGAAGTCAAGGTTCTGCCCGGAGAGCTGGGCTTCGGAAGGACGAGCTGGATTATAAGCGGTATGATATACGCCACCCTCAACGGTGCCGACGTCATAAGCATGTCCCTCGGCGGTGGAGGTGAGATAAACGACGGTATCGAGAGCCCGGAGAACTTCTACGTCAACCTGATCACCGACTGGTTTGGTGTTACATTTGCCATAGCCGCGGGGAACGAGGGTCCGACCACCAACACCGTTCACTCCCCGGGTGACAGCGACCTCGCCATAACCGTCGGCAACTACGTGGACAACGAGAGGGAGTCCTTCTGGTACGGCTTTGACATGGGCATCATCTCCGGCCCGTCGATGAGCTCCAGCAGGGGTCCGAGGGACGACGGTATGCTCGACCCCGACGTCATGGCTCCCGGTACCGACATATTCTCCAGCCTCCCGATGTGGTACACCGTCCTCTACGGCAACCCGTACAGGTACTATGGGATATGGAGCGGTACCTCGATGGCCACCCCGCACGTCAGCGGTGCGGTGGCGCTCCTCATCAGCTACGCCAAGCAGCACAACCTCACCTATGACCCCATAATGATAAAGCGCGCCCTCGAGTTCAGCGCCAAGCCCGTCAACGGAACCCTCATCGACCAGGGATTTGGTCTCATACAGGTGGACAAGGCCATCGAGGAGCTTGAGAAGCTCAGCCAGGAGCCGACCACCTACATCTTCGCTGGAACCACCTACACCGGCTTCAAGAACCCGATAGGCGTTCCGACGATTCCGGTATCCCCTGCTTACGTTGACTTTAACGGCTACTTCCAGAACGTGTTCGGCTTCCCGTACCTCTACAGGGGGGTTTACATAAGGAACGAGTACCCGGGAAGCGTCCCGATATACTTCTCCCCGCTGGTTTACGAGCCCGGCTGGGGACTCTGGTACGTCTTCCAGAACAAGACCTACAGGATAAGCACCAACGTGGACTGGATAATCCCGAACACCACCGAAGTTACCATTAACGGAGCCGATGCTTATGACATAAACGATCTCATTGGGCAGTTCTCCATCAACATCGACTACTCCAAGCTCCAGAAGAGCGGAACCTACGTTGGACTCGTCTACATCGACGATCCCGACACCAGCTACATAGACGGTTACGTGGCTGTCACCGTCGACATTCCTGTGAACCCGAACGGTGAAAGCCACGCCAAGCTCTCCGACACCGAGAAGCCCGGTGAGGCCAAGCACTACTTTGTCAAGGTTCCGCGTGGCACCAAGGAGCTCCGCGTCACCCTCCGCGTTCCGGCCGACGCCGAGGGCAACCCGATGGGCAGGACGACCCTCCTCATCGCCAGGCCGCTCGGTGAGGTCGTTGCCGCCTACGTTCCGGGCTACTACTACGTCGGAGCCAACCCGGCCGGAAACGTCTACGAGTACACCTGGGTTATCCCCAACCCGGTCGAGGGAACCTGGGAGATAACGGCCTACTCGAGCATATTCACCAAGTACTTCAGCGGTTACGACACCTCCCAGTACGAGATTGAGGTCAGCCTGGCCTCGGTCTCCATAGAACCGGAGCTCCTACTCAAGGACGTTGCCCAGCCCTCAAACGTCACCGTCAAGGCCACCGTGACCAACAACTATGGTGACTTCAACGCCACTGCCGTCGGCTACGGTGTCGGAAGGCTTGATGCAGCGTACACCTGGACAAGAAACGTCAGCCAGGACGATTGGGACGTTGTTGGAGCCTTCTACGCAGACCCGACCACGTACTTCATCAGGTTCGGAATCACCCAGCCGGAAGACCCCACCGCTGACCTCGACCTGTACGTGTTCTACTTCCCGACCCTCGAGGACCTCCTCAACTTCGAGAACTACACCGTGTACGACCAGCAGGTTGGCCCGACCAGTGACGAGGTATTCGAGCAGTTCATGCCCAAGTCCGGCTACTACCTCGTTATGGTCTATGGCTGGGACACCGCCGGCTACAACCCGGTGCACTACACATTCTACTTCCAGATGCTCGGTGACAACGGCAACGTGGAGATGCAGACCGGCTCGTTCCTCTTCCAGAACGGTGGCACAGCCGACCTGAAGGCCAGGGTCGAGCTCGAGTCCAGCGGAACCTACCTGGGCGTTCTCAGCCTCATCAACAACAACACCGGAGAAGCCATGACCTACGCCCCGATGATATTCCAGGTGGGAATGCCGGAGATGTCGATAGTGGTCTATCCCGAGGCCACCCTTGGAAAGCCATCAAAGCTCATCATCAAGCTCCTTGACCTCGCCACGATGGAGCCGATAAACAAGTCCGCTACTGTCATGGTAAACGGCAGGGAGTACCACACCGACAACGGACAGGTCGTCGTTGACTACGTCCCGCTCCATCTCGTTGAGACTATCAAGATAAAGGCCACCAGCCCGTACTACCAGGACGCCTGCACAGAGGTCACCGTCAGGGCTAGGGAGCCTGTCGAGACGGAAGTGTACTCGCCGATCACCCTTAAGCCGTACGTGGCGGTTGGAGTCGGTGAGGTCACCGAGGTCACCACCGACAAGACCACGCTCACGATAACCGCCAACGGACCGAGCGGTGCCGAGGACTACATCTTCGTCACCATGCCTGTCGATACTAGCTACATCAAGATAACCGGCGACCACGTCATTGACTACTACACCATCGAGGGCAAGAACGCGCTCTACGCTGTCATCAAGGTCAAGTACGCCTCGCCGGTCACCGTCACCATCGAGTACAGGACTGCCCGCTTCATCGTCAGCACCTGGAACTACGTCTGGTTCATGCTCTACTGGAGGTACGACCAGAAGTTCGACCCGCTCTACCAGAAGGCCGTTGAGCTTGGCGTGGACAACGAGACCCTCCAAGAGGCCCTGATGTACAAGGAGCTCGCCGACAAGTACTACGAGGAGGCCGAGAAGTACCTCACGCCTGGCAGGGACAACCTCGCCATAGCGGCCCTTCCGCACATACGCAAGGCCTACATGAACATCCTCAAGGCCTACAACATACTCGAGAGCGCCATCAAGGAGATCGAGGGCTGACCTCCTTTCTTTTCTCTTGATTTTCCCAACACTTTTAAACCGTCAGGCGTTTCTTCATTCGGTGTCGTTCCATGATATACGTCAAGGTCTACAGGGTTCAGGGGGAGGTCCTTCTCGCTGCCTGCGACGAGGAGCTGCTCGGAAAGACGTTCCGGGAGGGTGAGCTGAAGCTCGAGGTCAAGGAGCGGTTCTACAAGGGCGAACTGGTGGACGAGGATTCCCTCGGGCCACTCCTTGAGGAAGCGACCATAGCGAACCTGACGGGGGAAAGATGCGTCTCAAAGGCAATAGAGCTCGGGTACGTTGATGAAAACAGGGTTCTCCGGATTGAAGGGGTTCCCCACGCCCAAATGGCCCGGCTCTTCCTGTGAGCTACCTTTTTAAACCGCCCCCATTACTCCCCTTCGGTGAGGGAGATGAGCGAGAGATTCTGTTACCGTTGCGGGATAAGCGAGAGCGAGGGCGGTCCGCTCATAAACGGTCTCTGCCAGGTATGCTACCGGAAGGAGAATTCCGTCCTTCTAATCGAAGATGAGGTAAACACCGAACTCTGTCAGAACTGCGGGAGTTACAGGAAGAGGGGCCTCTGGGTGGATCCAATGAGCTATGAGCTGGAGGAGCTCATCTTTGAGGTGGCTGAGAACGCCCTTCTTGAGGAGCTTGAGGATTCCTTCAGCGAGAAAATCAGGGAGTACGAGGTCGTTTTGCCTGAGGAGCTGGATGAAATAGACGACCTCCCCGTTGGCAGGGCTGTTGTTTCCTTTGAGCCCATGGACTTTCACATCGAGCACTTTCCGGCGATAATAACGTATGAAGTCCGCGTCAAGGCCAAGACCCACGAGCTCCAGCGCGAGCTCCACGATGAAGCCAAGAAAGTCACAGTCTACGTTCGCCAAACGGTCTGCCCCCGTTGCCAGAAGTTTCTCGGCGGCTACTTCGAGGCCATACTCCAGGTTCGCGCCGAGGGCAGGCCTTTGAGCGAGGAGGAGAGAAAGGCCATCGGAAGGCTCGTCGAGGAGAAGGTGGACGAGATAATGCGGAAAGATAGAATGGGCTTCATACAGGACACGATAGAGAAGGAGGAGGGTCTGGACTTCTACATGGGCTCGACATCGAGTGCCAGGAAGCTCGCCCAGGCCATACGGGAGCGCTTCGGAGGGACGATAAGCGAGGCCTACGAGCTGGTCGGGGTGGACAGGCAGACGAGCAGGGAAGTATACCGCACGAGCGTGAGCGTGAGGATTCCGAAGTTCCAGCGGGGCGACATCGTGGCCGACAAGCGCGGCAACGTCTACGAGGTGGAGAGGGTTGATGGGAAAGGCGTGAGCCTCAGGAACCTTTCGACCAACGAAAGCGAGCACCGCGACTGGAAGACGGTGAAGAGGGAGGGTATAGACACCGTTGAGCACGAGAGGAGCGAGGCCATGGTGACCAGCATAATGCCGGGGGAGGTTCAGCTCATGGACATGGAGACCTACGAAACCTACGAACTTGAAAGGCCCCCAATGGATCTCAGCGAAGGCGAGATCTATCGCATGGTAGAGGTTAGGGGCAGGAAGTACTTCCTTAACAGGAAGGAGTAACCCGTTTTTGTCCCACCAACCTTTTTAACCGAAGGTTGTGAACCTTCCTTGGTGATGCTCATGAAGAAGACTGTGGTCATAATCGGTGGCGGAGCCGCAGGAATGAGCGCCGCTTCACGCGTCAAGAGACTCAAACCCGAGTGGGACGTCAAGGTCTTCGAGGCAACGGAGTGGGTCAGCCACGCCCCGTGCGGGGTGCCTTACGTTGTTGAGGGCGTCTCGCCGAAGGAGAAGCTCATGCACTACCCGCCCGAGGTCTTCATCAAGAAGCGCGGCATAGACCTTCACCTCAGGGCCGAGGTCGTAGAGGTCGGTCAGGGCTACGTCAGGGTTAGGGAGGAGGGTGGTGAGAGGAGCTACGAGTGGGACTACCTCGTCTTCGCCAACGGTGCCTCTCCGAGAGTTCCCGCGATCCCGGGAACCGAGCTGGAGGGTGTTTTCACGGCAGACCTGCCCCCGGACGCCGTTGCAATAACGAGCTACCTCGAGAAGAACCCCGTCGAGGACGTGGTCATAATCGGTGGAGGTTACATAGGCGTCGAGATGGCCGAGGCCTTCGCGGCCAGGGGAAAGCGCGTCACCCTCATAGAGAGGAACGAAAGGGTGATGGCCAAGGCCTTTGACAGGGAAGTCACCGACGTCCTCGAGGAGGAGATGAGGAAGAGGGTAAACCTCCGCACCCAGGAGATAACCCTGAAGATAGAGGGCAAGGAGAGGGTCGAGAAGGTGGTAACCGACGCGGGCGAGTATAAAGCCGACCTCGTCGTCCTAGCGACGGGCATAAGGCCCAACGTCGAGCTGGCGAAGGAGCTTGGCGTCAGGATCGGGGAGACCGGTGCGATATGGACCAACGAGAAGATGCAGACCAGCGTTGAGAACGTTTATGCAGCAGGCGACGTTGCCGAGACGAGGCACATCATAACCGGCAGGCGCGTCTGGATTCCACTCGCTCCAGCTGGAAACAAGATGGGTTACGTTGCAGGAAGCAACATCGCCGGGAAGGAGGTTCACTTCCCCGGGGTGCTGGGAACCAGCATCACCAAGTTTTTCGATGTGGAGATAGGCAAGACCGGCCTTACTGAGGCCGAGGCCATAAAGGAGGGCTACGACGTCAGGACCGCATTTATCAAAGCGGGCACGAGGCCTCACTACTACCCCGGGGCGAGGCCGATATGGCTGAAGGGCGTGGTGGACAACGAGACCAATAAGCTCCTCGGCGTCCAGGCGGTCGGTGCGGAGATACTGCCGAGGATAGACACCGCCGCCGCGATGCTCACCGCGGGCTTCACAACGAGGGACGCCTTTTTCACCGACCTCGCCTACGCACCGCCCTTTGCCCCGGTCTGGGACCCGCTCATAGTCCTCGCCAGGGTCCTCAAGTTCTGACCCTTTACCTTTTTAGGAGGGCAAGGCTTCCCCCGATGAGGGCCAGTCCGAGGCCAAAGGTGGCCGTGAACCCCGCGGAGGATACGAGCGCCCCGCCGATGGCGCTTCCCGCTATGTAGCCCGCCGAGCTGACGACGTTGTAGGTCCCCATCGCGCTTCCCTTCTCCTTTTCTCCGGCCCTCTCGCTCACTATTGCCGTAGAGGGAAGGCCTATGAAGGCCCAGGAGTAGCCGGCCAGGGTATAGGAGGCGAGAACCATCGGGAGAAGGAGTGGAGAGACCATGATCCCCACCATCACCGCGAGCAGGGCCGCGGCGCGAAGGGCGAGGCCTTTCCTAAGAGTCTTCTCCTTGTTACCACCCATTGTGCTCCCAACGCGCCCGTAGTTGAGAGCCGCGATTGCGGAGTTGGCTATAAGGGCAAGGTACACGACGTCCATTCCGTAGCCACCGCCCGTCAGCAGGACCGGCATCTGGGGGAAGTAAAGTCCAGCGGCTATCCAGAAGAGCAGGAACGCCAGGTAGAACCTCCCGAGGCCATCTGGAAGGCTGAGGTTGAGATGGAGTACAAAGCTCGGGAAGTAGCGTGCCTTCTCGACGACGTAGTTTCCGAAGGCCCTTATGGCACGCCGGTTTATGTAGACCGGCACCTCGCGTATCATTTTCCTTCCCATGAAAACCGACGGAACTCCGAGCAGGGCGAAGGCCACGAAAAGCTGGGGGATCGTGAGGAACCGGGATAGCCCGAAGCCGAGGACTAGGCCGAGAACCCACCCCCAGCCGCTGACCTCATTGAACTTCCCTATGCCGTACTCCCAGCTGTGCTTCCTGACGCTCCTTAAAACCAGGGCTATCGGTACGGATAGGGTGGAGGAAAGGAAGAACGCGTAGGCCGTGTTCACGGCAATCAGCTGGGCCGGGGTTTTGGTGAAAGCCATCGCTGTGAGGAACACCGGGACGCTGGCGAAGCCGAGGAGTATGAAGGGCTTTCTCCTCAGCGTCCTGTCGCTCAGTCTCCCCCAGAACAGCGCGCCGAGCATTGAAGCCAGACTCGCGAGGGCAAAGGCCAGGCCAACCGTTGAAGCGCTGCCCCCGAGCTGGAGGAGGTAGAGGCTCACCAGGGCGGAGCTTCCACCGGTAGCTACTTTGAAGGGCACGAAGGAATAGAACCACCTGGGCATCTTCGGAACGTAGCGGTAGCGGTTGGCGACCGTTGAGTTCCTCACGGCGATGGCCACTCTCTGGCTCACTTTTTCTCACCTTGGAGTGCCGGAGAACAGGGTTTGCTTTAAAAAGGTTCGTGAACCCAGGGGGTAGTCAATGTTCAAATGCGTGCATTTGGATGGAAGGTTTAAAAACGTTGCATGTGTATTATGAACCATGGAGCGGAAGATTGTAATCTCCTTCATACTTTGTGCCCTGTTCGTGGCGTTGCCCTTCGCCGTCAATTATGCGGATGAGAGAATTTCCTCGAGTCCTGCTCAGCCGCCATCATCACCAGCGAACCCAGTTAACGGGGTTTATTATGTGGGCTTTGCCACGTCCCATGAAGGGGACGACATTCTCTACGTTGTTCCGGGGAAAGCGTACGTTGAGAGAGCGGGAACGTTGGTCACAGTCAACGTCACGGTCAAGTTCAGGCATGCACAGCCCTGTCCCTACTCCGACTGGAAAATAACGGTTGAAAACCCAAAGAACGTTGAAGTCGTGAACGAAACGAAGACCGAACTGAAGGACGCGTACACGGCATTCAAGCAGTACACCGTTAAAGTCCTCGGAAACGGAAGCCTGGATGTGGTTTTCCACTACGGCTCTGGCTGTCCCTACGGAACCGAGGAAAGGGTCACGGTTGAGTTCTACGTTGGGACACCCAACGACACTGCCTTGAACCAGAGCACCCCTTCGCCAGAGGAAGTCCTCAACACGACCTCCATCAACGTGACGGGCCCCATAAAGGAAGTCGACCTGGCATTGAGGGCGGTTGTGGTTGAGAACTACACGATTGAGATCAGGGGGCGCTGGACCGGGCCGAACAACGAGAGCTTAACCTGGCGCGACATGCTGGCACTCTTGAAGCCCGGCGAGAGGATTACCATCCTTGCCAGCGAGGAAGACGGCTCCTTAAAGGCGGACGTCATTGTAATCAACGGAAAAACCTACAGGAAGGGATGAGCCATGAAGTGCAACCTGAGAATGTGCGTTTCACTTCTCCTGTTCTTCCTGTGGCTCATCACGGGCATAACGGGGACGGTGCTCCTCATAGGCCCCCTGACGGCAAAGCTTGGTCATCCACTTCCAGTGTCCACCGCGGATACACTCCACATCTACTTCGGCTTCGCCTTCTTCGGCCTTTCAATAGTCCACATTGCTCTGAACTGGAACGCCCTCGTGGCCTACTTCCGGAGGCTGAGGTCTTAAATGGAAAAAGGAGTTCACACCTCCCCTCTGAACTTTTTGTAGTACTCGTCTATGAGCCTTCTGATGGTCTTCCCTATCTTGATGTAGTCTATCTCCCTCAGGTTCGCCAGCGAAACCCTGGCCGAGGGGTGGATGACGTCGAAGCCCTTCCCTGGGAGGAGGACGACCCCTGCCTCAACGGCGAGGCGGACTATGAACTCCTCCACGGGCAGGGTTCTGACGAACCACTCCGCGAACTCCTTTCCGTAAAGCCTCTCGGCCAGCTTCTCGGTATCGAGCAGGGTGTAGTAGTAGGCGTAGCCCGGGCTCTCCTCGGGCTCTATTCCAAGG
Source organism: Thermococcus cleftensis (assembly GCF_000265525.1). Taxonomy (NCBI): domain Archaea; kingdom Methanobacteriati; phylum Methanobacteriota; class Thermococci; order Thermococcales; family Thermococcaceae; genus Thermococcus; species Thermococcus cleftensis. Next base: position 458,004 of record NC_018015.1, on the reverse strand, counting down.
CCGCGGTAGAGCGCCCTGTAGCGCCTCCTCAGGACGTGCTTCACGGTCTTCTTGTACTTCTCCTCCTCGTCCATGAGGGCGTAGAGGGCGAAGAGAACCATCTGAACCTGCTGGGGTGTGGACAGCCCTGCGGTGTGCCTCAGCGCGACGTTCCTGCTGTCGGCCACGAGCCTGTCTATGAACTTCAGCTCCCTGACGTTCGGCGTTATCGGGGCGTAGCGCTTCTCAAGGATCTCCTGCACCTCCTCCGGGAGACTGGCTATGAGCCTGTCCACGACGTTGTCCCTGTGGAGGGCTATCACGCCAAGGCGCCAGCCGGTCGCCCCGAAGTACTTGGAGAAGGAGTAGACCAGTATCGTATTGTGGGGCAGGACGGAGTACACCGACCTGAAGTCCTCGGCGAAGGTCGCGTAGACGTCGTCCGTGATGATTATCAGGTCGTTCCGATCTTTCTCAACTATTTCGCGAAGGTCTTCTAGGGTTTCCTCCTCAAGCTTCACCGACGTTGGGTTGCCCGGGTTCACGAGGAAGAAGGCCTTTATCTCGGGGTCGCGGAGCTTCTCGAGCTCTTCCCTCGGTATCTGGTAGCCCCTCTCCTCGTCCGCTCTCACCTCGATGACCTCGAGCCTGTAGGTGTCGAGCCTCGGTATCTCCAGGTAGGGGCTGAATATCGGAACGGCCAGCGCTATTTTATCCCCCTCGTTCAGTATCCTGTTGGCCTTCAGGGACTCGAAGAGGTACGCCATCGCCGCGGTTCCGCCCTCCACCGCGAAGAGCTGGGTCTCATCGACCAGGGAGTAGCCGAGGTCGTAGCCGGCCCCCATCTCCTTCATCAGGTACCTCGCGACTATCTTCTCCGCCAGGGGCAGCATCCTCGGGGGCGATGGGTAGTCGCAGCCCAGGTAGCCCTGCACCATCTCGTGGAGGAAGTCCCCCGCAGGGAGGCCCAGGTAGTCCCTGACGTAGCTGACGGCCGAGTTCAGGAAAGCCGTCCCCCTCTCGTTCCAGTGGTTTCTAACGAAGATCTCAAAGCGGGCCTCGATGCCCTCCCTGTCGCTGTGGCCCCCTATGAGGCCACCCATGTAGCCGAAGTGCCTCTCTGCCTCGCTGAGAGCGAACTTCCCGAGCTGGAGGTAGGCGTACCTCGGCGTCAGCGCCAGGAAGTTCGGGTTCCCCCTGCCCGCGTTGAGCATCATCCTCTCCGATTTCCGCCTCGCGAGCTTTATGAGAAGCTCCTTGAACTCGAACGGGCTGAGCTCCTCAAGGTTTCCTATGTTTTTCAGTATCTCCTCAACCTGGGCTTCACCCTCGCCTGACACGTTGAACACCGTACATTGTTGGACCGGAGCGTATAAAAGGGTTGGGCAAACCTTATACGCTTTTAGGCCGACCTAACCCCGGTGGTTTAATGATAGCCTTCGGTCCCGTCCCCTCGAGGAGGCTCGGCAGGAGCCTCGGCGTGAACAACATTCCCGACAAAATCTGCAGTTACGCCTGCCTTTACTGCCAGATAGGAAGAACACTGAAGATGGAGGTGGAGAGGAGGCCCTTCTACGAGCCGGAGTTCATATTCGAGGAAGTTGCCAGAAAGGTCGAGGAAGCCAGGGAAAGGGGCGAAAGGATCGACTACGTAACCTTCGTCCCCGACGGCGAGCCGACGCTTGATGTTAACCTCGGCCTCGAGGTCGAGCTCCTGCGTGAGCTGGAAATTCCCCTCGCGATACTCACGAACTCGTCGCTCGTCTGGAGGGACGACGTCAGGGAAGAACTCCTGAGCTTCGACTTCGTCTCCCTCAAGCTCGATGCTGTCAGCGAGCCCCTCTGGCGGAGAATAGACAGGCCCCACAGGAACCTGAGCCTGGAGAGAATCCTCGAGGGCATGCTGGAATTCAGGGACGACTTCGATGGAACCATCGTCACCGAGACGATGCTGATCAACGTCGACTACGGCGATGAGCTTGAAAGGATAGCGGACTTCCTGGCGGAGCTTAAACCGGACAAGGCCTACATAGCCGTCCCCACGAGGCCTCCAGCCGAGCCCTGGGTGGAGCCGGCGAAGGAAGACATGATAAACCTCGCCTATCAGCTATTCTCCGAGAGGCTCGGGGAGGGCAGGGTTGAATACCTCATCGGCTACGAGGGAAACGCCTTCGCCTCCACCGGAAATGTCGAGGAAGACCTGCTGAGCATCACCGCGGTTCACCCGATGAGGGAAGATGCAGTAAGGGAGCTCCTGAGGAAGGCGGGGGCCGGCTGGGAGACCGTGGAGAGGCTCATTCGGGAGGGGAAGCTCATCGAGCTGGAGTACGACGGGAAGCGCTTCTACATGCGTGCCCTTCCGAGCAGGAGAAAGCCTTAATTATCCGTTGGCGTTAGGTATGTTGAGGGGCCATGTGCGAGTACACCTACGAGAACGGCAAGAAGTGCCGCCTGAAACCCGTTGAGGGGTCGAAGTACTGCCCGCTCCACATTCCCTATGACGAGGGAGAGAGGCTTCTCGGGGAGGAGATAAAGCGGGTCAAGGAAGAGGCGTTTCTACGCAGATTGAAGAGCGGTCATACGTACTTTGAGGGCGTTTACCTCTATGACGTCAAGATAGGTGATTTCATCGCCGAAAAGCCTATAGTCTTCAAGAACTCCCACGTTAGGGCGATTCTCTTTGACTCCGTTAGGGTTCCGGGAATAACTTTCTATAACTCGGCCGTGGGAAGGATAGTGGTCTTTGGAAGCGAAGTGGGGACCTTCACCGTCCACGGCTCCCGTGTCTTTGGCCTCAACCTGCTCAGGGTTAGGTTCTCCAACTCCGTCTACGTCAGAAACTCGAGAGTCAGCTACGTTATGATAAACTCCACGGAGCACACCGGAGGAACGGAGGAAGCGGAGAGGGACTACGGAGAGCGCAGGATCGCTACAGGCAGGATAGAACTCAGCGGGCTCGAGGGCGTCAGGAGGATCGGAATAAACGTTCGCTATCCACTCATGAGGAAGATACTCGAGGAGCACGGCATAAAACCCTCCGAGTCCCGCGAAAGGGCCGTTAGGGCCTCTGCCCTGACAATCAGGAACGTCGAGTTCGACCAGTCGGCGCGCTTCAAGAGACAGGTGAGGCTCAGCATAAGACGCTTCCACGGGAACCTTGTCCTGGAGGATCTGGACATCTTCGGTCACGCCGAGATTCTCGCCAGCTGGCTCAAGAATCCAGAGTTCGTTCACACTCGGGTAATGGGAAACCTAATCTTCAGAAGGGTCTCCTTCAATGGGGACTTCACATGGAACTCCACGGTTCTCCCCAACATTCCGGTGGAGCTGAACGTCGAGGGCTTCATAGACGTCGAAGACTGCAGGTTCAACAGCCACCACGCGGCGGAGGTTCTCTATCGCCTGGCAAGGATAAGCTGGGAGCGGAACGGGGACCTTGAGAGGGCGGACAGGTATTACTACCTCGAAATGGTCTCTAGGAGGCATTCCCGGCTGGCTGGCAGGAGGAGGGGACTTAAAAAGCTTCTCGTTAAAATGGAAACGGCCTTCGAGTGGCTCTTCGCGGATTTGACGTGTAAATACGGCACTGACTGGAAGAGGCCCATACTCATATGGCTTGCCGCGGTGAACATCTTCTTTCCCATTCTGTTCTTCCTGACCCGGAGCGTTGAGGGGGTATCTGGGGGAATGAGCTTCATCGACTACGAGTACTTCAGCGTCGTTACCGCCACAACCCTCGGCTACGGTGACTACCACCCCGTGGGCGTTGGGAGGGTCATAGCGTCGGTTGAGGCGCTGTTCGGAATGTTCATGTGGGCCGTGTTTCTGACGGTCTTTGCGAGGAAGTACATGAGGTGAAACCATGATAGGCCTCATAATCAACCCGATAGCTGGAATGGGGGGAAGAGTGGCCCTCAAGGGCACGGACGGAGTTGTGAAGGAAGCGGTGAAGAGGGGTGCGAGGCCAATCGCCCAAGACCTGGTGAGGCTCTTCTTGGAGGAGCTATCTCACTATGAGGAGGCGGTAGAGGTAAGGTTCCTCACCGGCCCCGGCCCGCTGGGGGAGGACGTTCTGAGGGAGTTCGGCTTTGAGTTTGAGGTTCTGAGGCACAGGGAAATCGGTTACCTGGAAATAGAGGGTGTAAGAATACCTAATACCAGCGGTGAGGATACGAAGGAGCTGGCAAAGGAAATGGTCGGAAACGTTGATTTACTTGTATTCGCAGGCGGGGACGGAACAGCTAGAGACATCGTTGAGGCGGTCGATGAAAAGATTCCAATTCTCGGCATTCCAACCGGCGTCAAGATGTACTCGGGAGTTTTCGCCTATTCCCCCGAGGACGCGGCCAGAGTTCTGGTGGAGTTCCTCAGGGGAAACGCGCGGCTCGAGGAGAGGGAGGTCAGGGATATAGACGAAGATGCATACAGGCACGACGAGGTGAGGGCCAGAACCTACGGAAAGGCCCTCGTTCCGGTTGTTGAGACCCTCGTGCAGGGAAGCAAGGAGAGGATACCCGTGGACGAGGAAGAGGAGCTCGATGCTATCGCCGAAGCAATCGCCGAGGAAATCCTCGAAAACGATGGAATATACTTCCTCGGCTCTGGCTCGACGGTAAAGCGGATAAAGGACAGGCTTGGCATAGATGGAACGCTCCTAGGGGTGGACGTGGTGGAGATCAGGGACGGAAATGTTAAGCTTCTCGTGAAGGACGCGACGGAGAAAGACCTGCTCCGCTTTGCCGATAGAGGCCCTAGGGTAATCGTCACGGTGATAGGGGGCTTAGGTTTCATCTTCGGACGAGGGAACCAGCAGTTCTCGGCCGAGGTGCTGAGGAGAATTCCGAAGGAGAACATAACCGTAGTTGCCACACCATCGAAGCTCGAAAGTGGCCCCTTGAGGATATACACCGGCGATAGAGAGGTGGACGAGAAGCTTAGGGGCTACATCAGGGTTCGCGTGAGTCCCTGGCTGGAGAGAATGGTGAGGGTCGTTTAGACAGCTCTTCCGCTGCAACCCCCGAAACGATAAACGTTGAGTGGGGCGAGATGCCCCCTTAACTCCTTAAACTTTTTACCAGCCCCTCAAGAACCCCAAGGAAGGTCTCGACCTCCTCAAGGCTGTTGTAGACGTGGAACGATGCCCTGACCGTGCCGTTTATTCCGAGCTTCTTCATCACGGGCAGGGCGCAGTGGTGGCCGCTCCGTACCATGATGTTGTTCTCATCAAGTATCGCCGCCACGTCGTGGGGGTGAAGGCCCGGCACGTTGAAGCTCACAACCCCGGCGTGCTTCTTCAGGTTCCTCGGCCCGTACCAGGGAATTCCAAGTTCGTCGAGCCCCTCGGTTATGCGCTTGACGAGCTTCCTCTCCTGTCTCTCGATTTTGTCTATGCCAATCCGCTCGATGTACCTTATCCCGGCGGCTAGACCTATCGCACCGCCTATGTTCGGAGTTCCGGCTTCAAAGCGCTCGGGCGGTTCGGTGAGCTTGTATCCCTCCAGTCCAACGTCCTCTATCGTTCCACCTCCGATGAGGGGCGGCTCGAACACCTCAAAGAACTCTTCGTTTATGTAGAGAACGCCTATCCCCGTCGGTCCCATCGGCCCTTTGTGGCCTGAAAGACCCAGAAAGTCAGCGTGGAGCCTCTTCACGTCCACCTCCATGTGGCCGGCGCTCTGGGCCGCGTCGACAACAAATATCGCCCCCTCCTCCTTCGCCATCTTTCCGAGCTCCTCCACCTCGTGGATAACGCCCAGGGCGTTGGAGACGTGTTGCACAGCCACCAGCTTAGCTCCCCTAATCTTCCTCTCAGCATCGCTCAAATCGAGGTTGCCCTCGTTATCTCCTTCAATGAACTCAAGCCTCAGACCGAGCTTCTTAGCTAACCTCTGCCAGGGGAGCAGGTCGGAGTGGTGCTCGTAGGGCGTCGTTACTATCTTGTCGCCGGGTTTAAATATGTGCTCCAGCCCGAGGGCGACGAGGTTAAGGCTCTCGCTCGTGTTCTTGGTGAAGACCACCTCCTCAAACCTGGCGTTTATAAACTCGGCGACGACCTTCCTGCTCTCCTCGTACTTATGGGTCGCCATCTGCGAGAGCCTGTGGACGCCCCTATGGACGTTGGCGCGGTATCTGAGGTAGTACTCGTCCATCGCCTCTATCACGGGCTTCGGCGTCAGAGAAGTGGCGGTGTTATCGAAGTAGATAACCTCGCCCGTAAGGGGTATGTCCTTCCTCACATCCTCCGGAATCCTCATGAAACCACCTCCAGAACTCCAGCGCAGTCGTATATGATTCGAGCGAGCTCTTCGCCCTTCTTTGCATCCTCAAGGAGCTTGATTATTATCTTACCGCTCGGATAGACGCTCGTCTCGTAGCCCTCCATCTCAATGATGAGCATCATCCCGGGCAGGAGCTTCTTCACCGTGTAGCCCCTCTCCCTCAGGCACTGGGCGGTTCTCGTGAGGTCGAGCTTCACCTTCCTGTCCCAAGAGTAGCCGCTTATGACGATCCCCTTCATCGTGACGCACGGTTTCGCGATTATCATCTCCCTCACCAGTTGAAATTGGAAAAGGGGCCTTATACAGCTTTCTTAAACCGAAGGTTAAGGACAAAAGTGGGAATCGTGGAAAGGGGCTCAGCAGACCCTCGGAACGGGGTCTCCGGCAGGAGGCTCAAGGAAGCGCTTTCCGCCTATTCCTGTCTCAACCAGAACCCTGCCCCTGTAGTTCTCTATGACTTCGCCGATTATCGCCGCGTTCTTCCCCCTCTCTGTGCTCCTCATGGCTTTCAGGGCTTCCTCAGCGTATTCCCTTGGGACGATCATGACCACTTTGCCCTCGTTGGCAACATCGAAGGGGTTTATGCCCAGCATATCGCTTGCCGCCCTGACCTCCGGCCTGACCGGTACGTCGGATTCCCTTATGAGGATTCCCACGTTGGCCTTCTTGGCCATCTCGTTGAGGGCGTTGCTTAAGCCTCCCCTCGTGGGGTCCTTCATGGCGTGTATGTTTTCCCAGCCGATTGCCTTTGCCACTGCCTTGACGACCTCCCATATCGGCGCAACGTCGCTCTCAAGCTCGGTCTCGAAGGCTATGCCCTCGCGGTGGCTCATCAAAGCGATGCCGTGGTCTCCAACGGTTCCGCTGATAAGAACGGCATCGCCCACCTTCGCTCCGGCGTCGCTTATCGGCCTCTCTGCGATTCCTATCCCTGCAGTTATGACGAAGATGCCGATGTCCTCTTCGACGACCTTCGTGTCGCCGGTGACGATTGGAACGGGAACTTCCCTTGCAGTTTCGTCCATAGAGCGAAGGATTCTCTTCAGGTCCTCACCGTCGAAGCCCTCCCCGATTATCATGGAGTTGGCCAGGGCCAGTGGCCTCGCCCCCATCACCGCGAGGTCATTGACCGTCCCACTGACCGCGAGCCTTCCAATGTCCCCTCCGGGGAAGAAGAGCGGCTTGACAGTGTGGCCGTCTATTGTAAACACGAGGTGCTTATCGCCGAGGGGTATCGTTGCGCCGTCGTCGAGTGCGTCCAGCCCTATTCCCCCGGCCGATTTCAGGCTCAGCGTCTTCAGAATAACGTCCCTCAAAAGCTCCTCCATTACTTCCCCGCCTGCTCCGTGTTCGAGCTTTATCTTTTCACCCATCTTCAACCCTCCAAAAGGCCTTTATTCTTCAAGTATGAGCGGGTGAAGTCGAAAAATTCCTCAGCACGCCGTATCTGGGAGAGGGCGTCCTCCTCGCTGAAATGTAGATCAAAGGAATAATCAGCGACCTGTCTAAGCTGGAACGCCAGTCGCAGATACGTGAAAAACCTGTGGGGAACCTCCCCAGTTTTCACGAACTCCCTTCCAAGCAGGGCTATCACCGACGAATGCTTTGAGACTGTTATGCCCTTCGTAAGTAGAATAGCCTCCGCACAGTAGAACATGGCGTAGTACGCCCGCGAGACGGCGAAGGGATACAGCCCGTTCTCCGTCATCAGTTTTGCGGCCTTGAGGCTATCCTCGGCCTTCTCAAGTATTTTGGAGTAAGTGCTCATACCTTTATGCCCTCCCTCTGAACCGAGATTATGAGGGGATCCTCGGCCATACCCGGCCCCTCCACGTAGGGTATCAGGGATATTACTATCCCCCTGTCGATGGCATACTCGTCCGTCGCCCTGGTGATCGCTTCAAGCTCCTCCTCGCTTGGCCACCTTTTCAGGAGCAGCAGAACGTCCACGTCGCTACCTTCGGTAGCATCGCCGCGGGCGTATGAGCCGAAGAGGATGACCTCCACCAGGTTGTCCCCGAGTATTGCCTCAAGCCTCGCCCTGACCTCCCGCAGGATTTCCATGAGCTCTTTCCTCTCAATCGGGGACATCCACCACACCCGTTTACATAGTCGCTTCCCTTGGTTAAATCATTTCCTCACAGCATCAGGTCCTCCCTTGAGAGGTAGCCCTCCAGGTAGAGGCCGCCGAGGAATGCTTGTCCGACGTTTATTCCGTTGTCGCCGCGCGGGACCTTCTCGGTGACGTGGAAGTTCAGACCGTTGCCCTCGACGGCCTTCCTGACGGTCTTGACGATCAGCTCGTTGTAGGCCACGCCGCCGCTCATGACCACGTCCTTTACCCCAAACTCCAGGGCCTTCTCTACAGCAACCTCGGAGAAGGCCCTCGCGAGGGCGAGGTGGACTGAGTAGGCTATGTCCGCCGGCGAAGCCCTGTCGAGGACTTCGAGCGCCTGGGTGAAGAGCCCTTCAACCTTTATCAGCTCGCCTTCAACAGGCACCTCGAACTTCAGGTCGTTCTTGCCCTTCATGGCAAAGCTCTCCAGCTTCATCGCGGGCTCGCCCTCGTAGTGCCTCCTGTAGGCTATGTTGAGGAGCACCGCCAGCGAGTCGAGCACCCTTCCGGTCGAGGAGGCGTAGGCGAGGTTTATCCCCTTGGCGAGCTGGTTCAACGCGACGGAAAACTCGACCTCCCCGTACTTGAGGCTTTCAACGGCCTTTGGACAGCACTTCCTTATTACCCCCTCAAGCTCTTCAACGCCGTAGACCTTGCTGAGGATCCCCATCAAGGCCCTGAGCGGGTAGTAGCTGGCTAAGTCCCCGCCCGGGAGCGGGTAGTAGTCTATGTGGGCCAGCCTCTCGACGTCCTCGTAGCCCAGGTAGAGAACCTCACCGCCCCAGGTGTTGCCGTCTGTTCCGTAACCGACGCCATCAACCGCTATCCCCACCGCAGATTCGAGGTTCTTCTCGGCCAAGACGCTAGCTATGTGGGCGTAGTGGTGCTGAACCTGGAGGAGCTCAACGCCCAGCTCGTTTGCCAGCTCCATGGCGAGCCTCGTCGTGTTGTAGCCTGGGTGGAGGTCGGCTATGATGAGGTCGAAGTCTTTAACGCGGAGAATCCTCTTGAAGTGCCCTATTGCATTCCTCATGAACTCCAGCACCTCAACCTTCGAGGTGTTGCCTATGTACTGGCTGGGATAAACCCTTCCGTTTTTGGCGACGCCGAAGGCGTTCATCAGCTCGGCCCCGACCGCTAAACCGCGGTAGCTGAAGGGTATCTCCACTGGCAGCGGCACAAAGCCCCTGCTCCTCCTTATCACCGCCCTCTTCCCGTCAACGAAGCGAATCACGCTGTCATCGGCACGGTTGAGTATCTTCCTGTTGTGGAGCAGGAGGTAGTCGGCCACATCTCTCAGCTCCTCGAAGGCTTTGTCGTTGTCCTTGACCATCGGCATTCCGGGGTAGTTCGCTGAGGTCATCACGTAGACCTTTGCCCTGCTCCAGTGGAAGAGTATGTAGTGCGTTCCCGCGTAGGGGAGCATGACGCCAATCGTGTGGAGCCCCGGCGCGAGGTTCTCGGGCAGGGGGAAGGGCTCCTTCTTGCGGAGCGTCACTATCGGCCTCCTGTAGCTTGTAAGCTCCTCTTCCTCCTCTCTACTCACGTAGGCGAAGCTTTTGACCGTCTCAAGGCTGTCCGCCATTATGGCGAAGGGCTTCTGGGGCCTGAAGGTTCTCCTCCTGAGTTCAGCGACGACCTCCTCGTTGCTCGCGTCGCAGGCGAGGTGTATTCCGCCGATACCCTTGATGGCCACTATGTACCCCTTGTCTATCAGCTCGGCCGCCTTTTTCAACGGATCGCCAATGATTTCCTTGCCCTCGTTCGTGTAGAGCCTGTAGCTCGGCCCGCAGACAGGACAGCAGACCGGTTCCGCGTGGTAGCGCCTGTTGAGCGGATCCTTATACTCGCTCTCGCAGAAGTCGCACATCGGGAACTCGCGCATCGTGGTGTTGATTCTATCGTAGGGCAGATCCTCGATTATCGTGAACCTTGGCCCGCAGTTGGTGCAGACGATGAAGGGGTACATGTAGCGCTTGTCAGTCGGGTCGAAGAGCTCCCGCAGGCAGTCGTCGCAGATTGCTATGTCAGGGGGGATTATTGAGTCCCCGCCTTCTCCACCCTGGGAGCTCTTCTCGATGTAGAACCTGTCGAAGCCCTGGGGAGGGAGTTCCTTCTTCTTTATCCTGTCTATCCGTGCAAGTGGAGGAAGCTTCTCCCGGAGGTCTCGCAGAAAAGCCGCTATATCCTCCTCCCTGCCCTCGACGACTATCTCAACCCCAGCATCGCCGAGGTTTTTAACGTAACCACGGAGGTTGTGCTCGTGGGCTATCCTGTAGACGAAAGGTCGGAATCCAACGGCCTGAACGATGCCCTGAACGTGAAGCCGGTAAGCTTTCATTCCTCTCACCGGTTTCTTCTTGGCAATCCGGGCCTTTATAGGTTTCTAAAACCAAAAGTTAAAAACCGGAGAGGAGTTTTCAACCTTTGGTGTCAGAACAAAGCTCCGTATTTGTAGAAGATACTGCAGGTTCCTTCGTAAGAGACCATGCACGGCCCTATTGGACTCCTCGGCGTGCAGGTCTTTCCGAAGTGCGGGCATTGCGGCGGTAGGGCAAGTCCGCGAAGTATTGCGCCGCAGAGACACCCTTTCTCAAGGTCGGGAAGCTTTGGAACCTCCGGGTCGTAGTACGTCCTTATCTCCAGCTCCCTCCACTCCTTCCTGAGTTCGAGGCCGCTCTTGGGTATGGTTCCAAGGGCGCGCCACCTGGCGTCCCTGACCTCGAAGAACCTCTCCATGAGCTTCTGGGCAACAACGTTGCCCTCGTACTTTACGACCCTGGTGTACTCGTTGAGTATCTTGACCTCACCTTTCTTTATCATTCTTATCAGGAGCAGTATGCCCATCAGCATGTCCACGGGCTCGAAGCCGGCTATGACCTGCGGTATGCCGTAGTCCCTTGTTATGTACTCCCAGCCCCTTACTCCTATTATGGTCGAAACGTGGCCGGGATCGATAAGTCCGTGGAAGCGCGTTCCGGCCTTCACGAGGGCCTCAACGGCAGGGGGGGTCAGACGGTGAACGGAGTAGATTTTGAAGTTTTCAAGTCCTTCCTCGACGACGGCGTTCAGCATTCCTGCCGCCGGGGCGGTTGTGGTTTCGAAGCCGGGGCTGAAGTGGACGACGGTTCTGTCGGGGTTCTCTTTTGCAATCCTGTAGGTGTCGTAGATTGAGTAGACCACCCTCACGTCGTAGCCCTCGCTCCTCAAGTCTGCAAAGCTCCCGAGCGGGGTGGGTATCTTGTACATGTCCCCGAAGGTGGTCAGGATTATTCTGTCCCCCTCGGCGTAGGCCTCTTTCATAATCTCGCGCATCTTGACGATGTCCTCAACGGGGGTTATGCAGACGGGACAGCCCGGCCCGCTGACTATCTTAATGTTATCCGGTAAAAGTGAGCGTATCCCGGAGCGGGTTACCGTATCTTCGTGCGTCCCGCAGACGTGCATGAAGCGGAGCTCATCGAGGCCCTTCGCCTCCTCCCGTATCTTCCTCACGACCTTCTGGGCCAGTTCCCTGTCCTTGAAGGCGTTCAGGACATCGGTCATCTTCACCCCTCCAGTGCCCTCTCCACCTCTGCCCACGCCTCGAGTATCTCCAGCGCCCTCTCCTCGTCGAGCCTCTCTATTGCGAAGCCTGTGTGGACTATTACGTAATCCCCGATTCCGACCTCCGGAAGCAGGTCGAGGCGGACTTCCCTTCTCACGCCTCCAAAGTCAACAACGGCGGTTTTCCCTTGAATCTCAACTACCTTTCCTGGAACTGCCAGGCACATTTTCTCTCACCTGTGATTAGTTCTCGGGGGTCTTTTTAGGGATTTTTTAAACCTCTGGTTTTCAACCGTCAACCCTAAAAGTCCGGAAATCCAACGGATATCATGCTCGGTGCGATTCTTGCCGGTGGCAGGAGCAGGCGCTTCGGGGACGATAAGCTCCTCTACCGCATCGGTGGAAAGCCCCTTATTCTCCACGCCGTCGAGAGGCTCGAGACGGCAAGGAGAATCGATGAGGTGGTTCTGATTGCCTCAAAGAACAACGCGGAAAAGCTGAGGGGGCTTGGGTACGATGTTCTGGTAGATGAGCTGATGATAGGGCCCATGGGTGGCCTATACATCGCGCTGAGCCTCGGTGATGCCCTCGTGGTGGCTGGCGACATGCCGCTAATCGTCCCGGAATTCGTTGATTACATAATTCGTGAATTCAGGAAAAATGGAAAAGCAGTCTGCGTTCCGCGCTGGGACAACGGCTACCTGGAGCCGCTCCATGCGGCCTATTCTGAAGAATTTAGGGGTTTTCTTGGGGAGAAGATAAAGTCCCGGGATTACGCCCTCAACCGGGCAATAAGGGAGTCGAACCCCTGCTATGTCTCCATAGAGGCCCTTCCAGAGGAATGGCGGGTGAGCTTCTTCAACGTGAACACGCGGGAGGACTTGAGAAGGGTTAGGGGCATTCGGGAGCGTAGATTGGAACGTTGAGGGAGATGCACGGTGGGAGCTTTCTTGTGGTGCTATCCCTTTTGTTGAAAAATGAAAAGAGCACGTTGGTGTCATCACGACGGGGGTTTCCAAAGAAAGCCCTCCTGTGCGTTCCTATTTCCCTGCTTATCTCAGCGAGGTCTTCATCGGTTAGCCCGGAATCCTTGAGGATCTCGTTGAGTTCCATCAACACGGCCAACATCTTCTGTTTAGCAAGGCCCTTTGCAATCTCCACATTGGCTCCTCCAAGATCCTAGTGGCTACCGTCAGCATCTCTCCTCACGCTTTTCTACTCCGGTGTCACGTTTACTGCCCTTTCCCAGAATCTCCATCAGCAGTTCCACGAGTTCCTCCGCCCGCTCCAGTATTAGTGCACTCGGTTCCTGGAAGAGGCCCAGAAATGCGGGCTGACAGCCAATGAGCAGGAACTCGGCGTTGAGGCGGGTTTTGAGATACTCAACGAGCAGCTTAAGGGGCAGGCCGTGGGTTGAAACGGCACTTCCGGTGGTTTTTTCCGGGTCGGCAACTATCATCTCTCCGTGCCTGCCTCCGAAGTCCACCGCATCCACGAAGACAACGAGGTCTGGACTAAAAGAGACTATCTTCCCGGTGTGGCTCTCCGGCATCTCGCCGCAGTTGAGAACTAGAACGTTCGGGTTGTTCATTAGCTTTTTCAGCCTCTCCGCTACGAGAACACCGAAGGCGTCATCTCCGCGAACCTCGTTGCCTATGCCACAGACGACGACCCTCCTGGCTTTCCTGAGTAGTTCAAGGGGTTCCATTGTCCCACCTATGGTGAATTTGATGGGGAAGAAAGAAAGCCCTCGCTAAACTTTTCCGGCGACTTCTCTTATCCTCTCTGCAAACTCCGTCTTGAGGAGCTCGTCCGGCTTTCCAATCTTCTCCTCCAGGTCGCTGTAGAGGGGTATACCTGTCAGGTAGGGCACGTCAAACCTCTTTGCCAGCTCCTCTATGTTCCTTTCATCGTCCAGCTTGAGGTTCTCGACGATTCCAAGAACTCTGTGCTTTCTCTCCTTCAGCAGGGTCAGGAGCTTCCCGACGACGTTCATGGAGAGCTTTGAGGGCGTTGCAACGACCAGGAACTCCCCCCTTCTGAGGAATCTCAGGACATCGAGGAACTGGTCGCCGAGGCCCGGCGGCATGTCTATTATGAGGTAGTCCAGCTCGTCCCAGCGGGTTATGGCGAGAAGCTCTATGAGGGCGTCGCTTATCTCCATACCCCTCATGGGCGTCGGTTTGTCCTCGGAGTAGTAGACGATGCTCATGAACTTTATCCCGTGAACCGTCGGCGGAATTACGCCGTACTCCTCCTCCGGGAACTCCTCTGGCTCGAAGCCGAGGATAACGTGGTCGCTTGCCCCGTGGAAGTCGAGGTCGAGCAGGCCGACCTTATAGCCCTTCTCGGCCAGAACTAGGGCAAGAGTGGTTGAAACCAGCGACTTTCCAACGCCGCCCTTTCCACTGACGACGGGAATGATGCGCTTCACCTTCTCAAGCCTGCCCTCTATGCCCTTGACGCGCGGGTCTATGCTTATCATGCCTCTCCCTCCTTTTCAATCTTTATGCCGCTTATGTAAACCCCCCTGCCCTGCACAACCTCGAAGTCCCTGCTGCCGCACTTCGGACAGGCGAGGAAGGCATGAACGACCTCGGGAATGAAGTGTATATCCTCCTTTATGCGCTCGTCAAAGCTTCCTTTGACCTCCTTCAGCTTCCATTCGTGACCGCAGTCACGGCACTTGAAAACCGCCTCCTCCTCCACGAACTCTATCTCCGCCCCTTCTCCAATGGTGCCCTTGAGAAGCTCCTTCATGGCAAACTCTACTATCTCTGCGTTGACGTCCTGAAGTTCGCCGAGAACCACCCGAATAGCGAGAACCTTGGAGGCCCCCTCATTCCTGGCGTAGTCGAGGGCGGTTCTAACTATTCCATCGGCGAGTGCCCACTCATGCATCTCGATCCCTCCGTTTAAATCTTGATCCCCCACGCTTAAAAATGGGCGGGTTTCAAACCTTGGGTTCACTGCCATTAATTTTCTTCAGCCTCCACGCCAGAAGGGCGAAGGTGGCCACGCCGAGGAACGCTTCACCCATCACACCGTTGAGCTCAAGGATTATGTCGTAGGGCACGAACCAGAAGGCCAGAAAGCCAAGGGCGAGGGCGTAGCGGCCCCTTTCGTCCAGATGGGCCGGTATGGAGTAGAAGTGAAGGGCCACCAGGAGTCCTAAGATGGCGGGCACAATCGGCGGCGCAGAGGAGTGGGGAAAGGCCGTGAAGATGAGGAACAGCGTGAAGGACACCAGGAAGCCGTAGACGAAGGGATGCCCCCTCGGAAGGCCGAGCTTGAAGATGGCTTCCCTCCTCACCCTCCTCGCAAGGAACAGCAGAAGCGCCGTAATGACGATGGTGAGGGAATACTGGACCCCGGGAGGGCGGTATGGAACGAGGAAGGTGAAGAAAACCACCCCCGAGATCAGAAACGAGGCGGACGCAATGATAAGCCCCCTCCTCCCCAGGAGTCTTTCCCCCGAGAACTCGGGATAGAGGGCATCAACGACCATTATCGGCATGGCTATGCTCATCAGGGAGTGGAATATTGTCAGCCAGACGGCCCAGACAGCATTTACTCCCCATACACGCCCGTAAATGCTGAAGACGTCCAGGTCCGGCCAGTCGGGGTTGAACCACGACTTTATCACGAGGCCCTCCTCCACGATGCCGTAGATAAATCCGAGGAGCATGAGCCTTATGTAGTTCCTTCCCCAGCGCACCCAGACCTCTCTGATTAGGAGAACCCCTGCACCGTAGTATGCCCACAGGAACGGGAATGAGAGGGGCTCCGTGAGAACCTCGAGCGGTGGAGTCGAGCCGCTCAGCACCTCGGCGAAGAAAGGTGAGATGAGCGAGAGGATTAAAGCGACCTTGGTTTTGGGGTTCATGTTTGGCCCTCTTCCCGGTTTTAACATCCATCGGATGGAAGGGCTTTTAAATTGAACTGCCCACGGTTTTAGGGTGGCCTAAAATGAATTATCCAGAACTCGCACTGATTGCCTTCGTTCTCAGCATCATCTTCTCAATAGGGGGCGTTGGTTCGGCGATAGCGATAGTCCCGGTGATGGGCTGGCTGGGAGTTCCCCTCATGACCGCAAAGCCCACAGGTTTGTTCATAAACACCCTCTCGATGCTCTCGGCGACGCTCAAGAACCTCAAGGCTGGAAAGCTCGACCACCGCTTCGGCCTGCCGATTTTAATCGTCGCGACTGTCATGGCCCCCCTGGGAGCATACGCGGGCAAGTTCATCCCCCACCGCATCGTGCTCGTGATATTTGTGGCCTTCCTCCTCTACTCCGGGACCATGATGCTATTTTTCAGGCCGAAGGCAAGGAAAGGCGGGAACCACGTAGTCGAGGGTTCTCTCATCGGAGGAATAGCTGGCTTTTTGGGCGGTCTCCTCGGAGTCGGTGGCGGTGGAATAATCAGCCCGGCTTTAATACTCCTCGGCTACGAGCCGAAGAAAGTTGCCTCAACGACGGCTTTGGTCGTTTTCTTCTCCTCGCTGAGCGGGTTCCTGACATACTGGCGGATGGGTGCTCTGAACTGGGAACTGCTCTTCTGGGTCTCGATTCCTGCCATAGCCGGTGGCTGGCTCGGAACTCACCTGATGCACTTCAGGATGAGCTCGGAGCAGGTGAAAAAGGTGATAGGGGTCATAATGTACCTCATAGCCCTCAAGACGCTCCTCGTTGCCCTGGGCCTTTGAGGAGGAAGTTCTTCAGCGTTAGGGCACCTGTAACAAGCCACATCGCAAGGAGGAGCCAGTAGAGGGCAAAGCCGAAGTTGACGATAGCGTTTATCCCGAAGGTCGTCCCCACGTTGAAGGTGGCACTAACGTAGGCACCGAGGGGGAATATGAAGGCCCACCAGGCGAGGCTGTACGGTAAATTGAGCTTTCTGATGTAGTGGAGCGTCATGAGGATCGCCATGACGAGCCACCAGACGCCGAAGCCCCAGAAGAGCAGGCCGAAGGCCAGGAAGGGCTCCTTGACGGATATGAAGTCACTCGCCTTAACCAGGGCGTAGAGCGTGCTCGTTCCCGCGCCGATAGGACCCAGGTTTATCCATATTGACGGGGCTATCCCGCAGGGCATCGGCTCGTGGCGGATGAAGCGGAGCATCACCAGCGCGAACAGAGCGAGGTAGAGGAAGAAGCCGGAGCCCCACGCGAAGAAGTTGATGAAGGCCATGATTTCCCTAGCAGCCCCACTCGTCAGCGTCATCAGCTTGGCGCCGCTTATGGGAATGACTATTAGCCCCACCGGCGGAATGAACCAGGCGGGCGTTATGGCCTTGGTGTCAATTCCCTCGCAGGTGAAGAATAGGTAGGGGATGAGGAAGGCGAAGAAGACCGTGAGTGGAACGCCGCCCAGCCAGAATGCCCACGCGATGGTGGTGTTTTTGAGAACCAGGAGGTAATCAGCGGAGAGAATCAGCATGGCTATCGCGATGGTGCCGTAGAAGTTGCCGAGAACCGGGTGGTGAAGGTCCCTGAGGGCGTCTTCCCTGTATTTCAACCATCTCAGAATCCAGGGGGCCAGCAGGGCGAAGAACAAAACCGTATTGAGGTAAATCAGGAGCTCTGCGAGGTTTCTGAGGAGCGGGAGTTCTCCTGAGTAGGCATTGCTCACGAGGGCCAGGGCGCCGGTTCCCATAACGCTCGCGAACCAGCTCGGCGCGAAGTCTTTGATTCCCATGAGACCACCAAATTAAATGAAAAAAATTTCATTTAAAAACCTTTTCACTGGTGCTTGGTGGCCTCTATCCGCTCTTTCCAGTGTGGGTCAACTTCAAGAACCTGATTGATAAAGGCCTCAACGACGTTTCTGACCTTTCCGTACGCTCCCGTGACAACAGTAATGCCGAGACTGTTGAAGTAGGCGATGGCTCTCTTTCCCATACCGTAGGCAAGGACGACTTCTCCTCCGTGCTCCTTAATGAAGTTTGGAAGGTCGCCCGGACCGTGATCTTCAAATGGCACCTCGACGACTTCGGAGCCTTTGATGGTGTTTTCCTCAACGTCTATGAAGGCAAAGTATCTAGCCCTCCCGAAGTGCTCGCAGACCTCACTTTCGAGGCCTCTCTCATCTTTCAACGGAACCGCTATCCTCATGCTTTCACCGATTATCATGAAAAAGTATTCACATATAAAGATTGTGCATATGCACATGTTAATTTTTCTCTTGAATGCCTCGTCCTTTAGGGGGAAAGGAGGTCAGAAAAAGGCCAAAGGAGGGATCAAAGCTCTGCCTCTCCGAGGAACTCTAGGAGGTCTATTAACCGTTTGTCCTTCACCTTCTCAACCGCTTTGCTGGCTTCCTCCGCCTCAATCTTGCCGTCCTTGTAGAGGGCTATTGCCTTTATTGCCTCGAAGAAGTCCGCCAGCTCTGGCATCGCGTTGGCGAACATGTCCATATGAAGGTATACCATCTCGAACTCGTCGTCAAGCATGAGCTGCCAGATGACGTCTATGAGGGAGTCGAAGGCGACGTCCTGGTACTCTGTGCCCTTCGCGCTCATCGCCGCGTAGAGGCACTCCTGGAGCGCAGCTTCGTAGTTCTCGTCCTCCTCGAATATCTCTTCGAAGGCGAGGTGTATCTCGGCCAGCAGTCTGCTGTTGTTCATGGCCTTGGGAATAACTTTGGCCAGCAGGGCCTTGGCCTTGTACGGCTCGCCGGCTTCGAATATGACGTACGCCCTGTAGACCTCGACGTGGAGGACTTCTTCCTCTTTCCCGAGCTCCTCGTAGACCTCCTTGGCCTTCTCCAGCAGTTCGATGGCCTTCTCGTACTCCTGTATTTCTTCGTGAATGAGGGCCATGTTGTAGTACACCTTTGCCACGTTCTCCATGTTGCCCTTGGCAGTCTCTTCTTCGAGGAGGGCACGGTAGAGGTCGAGGCTCTTCTCCAGCTCTCCGATGAGGTAGTAGAGGTCGGCCAGGTTGAACTTGGCCTCGAAGGTATCCATCTCCTCCGCCAGCTTCTCGAACTCCTTTATCTTGTCCACGTCAAGAAGGGCGTGGAAGTAATAAACGATGAGCTTGTACAGTTCCGGATCCTTACACTCAAGGGCCAGCTTCTCTGCCCTCTCGAGAACCTCTTTGAGATCCTCGTCTGAGAGCTCATCGACCTTGTAGTAGAGAAGGCTTGCCACCTTTTTGCAGTCCTTCTCCTCGATAGCCTTCAGGATTTCTTCCATATCCCAACACCTCATACGGATTAGCCCTCTCGGGTATTTAACGTTTGGCATGCTTAGGTTTTTAATCCCGGAAGGGAACATTAGACCATGCTCGAGGTATTCTTCCTTGGAACCGGTGGGATAATGCCGACGCGCGAGAGGAACGTTCCCGCAATAGCGCTCCGCTACAAGGGCGAGATTATACTCTTCGACGCTGGCGAGGGGACGATGAGACAGATGAACGCGGCAAGGCTCAGCCCGATGAAGGTTGAGAAGATCTTCATAACCCACTTCCACGGCGACCACTACCTCGGTTTAGCTGCGCTGATTCAGACCATGAACCTCTGGGACAGGGAGAAGCCCCTCCACATTTACGGCCCCAAGTACACCTTCGAGTTCGTCCAGCACTTCCTCCAGAGCGGTTTCTTCAGGCCGGGCTTCGAGGTACACGTCCACGAGCTCGGGGAGACGAGGCTTAGGTTCGGGGATTACGAAATCTGGAGCTTCAAGGTCGAGCACGGGATTCCCGCTTTGGGCTACGTCTTTAAGGAGAAGGACAGGCGGGGGAGGTTTCTGCCTGAGAAACTCGCCCAATACGGCCTGAGCGAGGGGCCGGTACTCGGAAGGCTTGAGAGAGAAGGTAAAATCGAGTGGAACGGCAGGATAATCCGCCTCGAGGACGTTACGGGTCCGAGAAGGAAAGGCGTTAAGGTTGTCTACACCGGCGACACCGGGCCAGCCGAAAGAACAAGGCTCTTTGCCGAGAGGGCCGATTTGCTTATACACGACGCCACCTACCTCTCCCAGGGAGATAGGGGAGAGAGCTACCACTCCACCGTCGAGGAGGCCTGTGAAATCGCCAGGAATGCCCGGGTAAAGCTCCTCGCCCTCTTCCACAGGGCCTTCCGCTACACCTACGACGAATACCTACTTGGGGCATCTGAGGTATGCCGGAGGCTCGGCGTGAACTTCATCGTTCCGAGGGACTTTGATGTTCTAACATTCAAATCAGGAAAATGGAAGCTTAGAAACCATCTGGAGGAGGGAGAATGAGCTACCTTCGCTACGTCAAGCTCATAGGCACTATGCACGTGTCACCGAAGAGCAGGGAAGAGGTTATCCGGACGATACTCAATGAGAGGCCCCACGCCGTTGCGATAGAGCTGGACAGGGCGCGCTTCCTGGCCATGAACGAGGAGAGACGCTTGACCCTCGAGGAGTCGCTCCGCTTCGGCAGGAGGGGGCTGATAAACTACGTTCTCGCAAAGGTCGAAGAGAAGCTCGGCGAGGAGTTTGGAATGGCCCCGGGTGAGGAGATGAAAGCAGCTGTAAACGCCGCTCAGGCCCTCGGTGTCCCCCTCTACCTCATAGACGAGGACATAAACGTCATACTCTCCAAGATAGCCGCCGTGCCGGGGAGGGAGAAGCTCCTTATGGGGTTGGAAGTGCTCGGCGTCTTCCTTCCCGTCAAAGCAGGTGATCTCGGCGACCCTATGGAAGAGTACCGGCTAATGATGGTGCAGTTCAAGAGGAGGTACCCCTACCTCTACCGCGTCCTGGTCGAAGAGCGGAACGAGGTCATGGCTAGGAATTTGATTTCAATCGTTGAGAACCTGAAGCTTCAGGGAGTTAAAAGGCCGAAAGTCGTAGCCGTTGTTGGCCTCGGGCACAAGCAGGGGATAGAGCACCTCCTCGACAGGGCGAAGGAGCGGAGGTTCCTCTCACCCTACTGGACGGCCGGGGCGGTTTGATGGGTCGTGCGTTTCACGGGAGTTGATCGAGAGCCCGACCGAGTCGTTACTTTTATATTTGAAACCGCCAGAGCATTCTTGGGGATACACCATGAGGGACAGGCTAGAGAAGATGCTCAACGTTAAGATACTTGAAATCGAGGAGCTTGATGACAGGATAGTTGTCTACGTGCCCGAGGACCAGGTTAGGATAGCTGTCGGAAGCGGGGGCGCCGCGGTTAAGGCGGCCGAGCTGGTCATTGGCAAGAAGATCGAGGTCAAGGGCAGGAGTTGAGGGGCTTTCTGATGCCTTACCGCCCCTGGGACGGCAGAATCCACCGCGGAAGCACCGGGGAAAGGGAGTTTGAAGACCTGATGGTTTCCTTCTTAGTTCTCACTCTGCTGTTTTCAAACTTTGACCTCCGGGCCCTCCCCTACGCCGCCGTTGCAGTTTTTGCCGCCTTCGTCTTCCACGAGCTGGCCCACCGGCAGGTGGCGAGGCACTTCGGCTACAGGGCATACTACCGCAGATGGGACACCGGAATCCTCCTCGCCCTCCTCATTGGACTGGCAACGCGCCTTCTCACTGGCACCGTGTGGATATTCGCCGCCCTCGGCACCGTTCAGGTCTACACGCCCTACGCCGTCGATGAGAGGGAAGCCATAGGGAAGATAGCCCTCGCCGGCCCGCTGACCAACGTTGCCGTTGGAGCACTGACCCTGGCCGCGTTCCACCTCCTCAGCGTCTCGCCGGCGGTTATGGGAGTCCTGTGGGCAACGGCCTCGGTTAACCTGTGGTTGGCCTTCTTTAACCTCCTGCCCTTCCCTCCACTGGACGGCTCGAAGGTCGTTCGCTGGAACGCTGGAGTTTGGGCCATCTCCGTCGGCGCGGCTTACCTCCTCTTCAGGCTAGTGTAACACCCTCGGTGATATAAAAGGGAAAGGTTAAATAGGGGCGGGTGGATTCTTATCCGGTGATGCTTATGGAGTACAAGGCCCCGCTTGGAGTCAAGATTGAGGAGAACGGCGTCATTCCCGGCGCAAAGAAGCTCGTGAGAAGGCTCAGCGACCTGAAGGGCTACTTCCAGGACGAGGAGGCCTACGAGAAGCTTCTCAGGGAAAACCCCGTTGTCTATGAGGTCTACGCGGTCGAGCAGGAGGAGAAGGACGGCGATCTCAACTTTGCAACGACCGTCCTCTACCCCGGCAAGGTGGGCAAGGAGTTCTTCTTCACGAAGGGCCACTTCCACTCAAAGGCCGACAGGGCTGAAATCTACTATGCCATCAAGGGCAGGGGCGGAATGCTCCTCCAGACGCCGGAAGGAAAGGCCGAGTGGGTTCCGATGGAGCCCGGAACGGTCGTCTACGTCCCGCCATACTGGGCCCACAGGACGGTCAATACCGGGGACGAGCCCTTCATATTCCTGGCGATCTATCCGGCCGATGCGGGCCACGACTACGGGAGCATAAAGGAAAAGGGCTTCGCCAAGCTCGTCGTCGAGGAGAACGGGGAAGTCAAGGTCGTGGACAACCCGAAGTGGAAGGAGTGAATCCTTTTCCTTTTCTCACCGCAACCCTTATTAACTTCCGAGAGTTACACCACTCACGGTGATACAATGTCGTGGGGCGCTCTCTACTCATCGGCCTTCGAGAGGGTCAGGGGAAGGATAGGAAAAACCGGTCCCGTTCTGCTGGCGTACAACACCAACATCGACGCCGTGAAGTACCTTGATTCAACCGACCTGGAGCGCAGGGTTGAAGATGCCGAAAAAGAGAACGTTCTGCGCTACTCCGAGGAGCTTCCTGAGAGGATAACCTCGATCGAGCACCTTCTCGGGGGAATTCTCTGGAGCGTCAGGCGCGGAAAGGCGGCCGAGCTCTTCGTCGAGAGCTGCACCGTCAGGTTTTACATGAAGCGCTGGGGCTGGGACGAGCTGAGAATGGGTGGACAGGTTGGTATAATGGCCAACCTCCTGGGCGGCGTTTATGGCGTTCCGGTAATAGCGCACGTCCCCCAGCTCTCCCGCCTTCAGGCGGGACTCTTCAAGGAGGGCCCGATTTACGTGCCGAAGGTTGAGAACGGAAAGCTCGAGCTGGTTCACCCGAAGGAGTTCGAGGCGGACGAGGAGAACTGCATTCACTACATCTACGAGTTCCCGAGGGGCTTCAAGGTTTTCGACTTCGAGGCTCCGAGGGAGAACCGCTTCATCGGCGCGGCTGACGACTACAATCCTAACGTCTACATAAGGCCCGAGTTCAGGGAGCACTTCGAGGAGATAGCCGGAAGGGCGAGGCTGGCAATAATCAGCGGCCTTCAGACCCTCACCGCTCGGAACTACCGTGGGCCATTGGAGGAGATGAAGCGCCACCTTGAAATCCTAGGTGAGAATAACGTCCCGGTTCACCTCGAGTTCGCCTTCACCGCCGACGAGACCGTCAGGAAGGCACTCGTCGATGTCCTGGGTCTCTTCCACAGCGTCGGCCTCAACGAGGTCGAGCTGGCATCGATAATGGAGGTGCTCGGCGAGAAAAAGCTTGCCGAAGAGCTTCTCGCCAGCGACCCCGTTGATCCGGTGGCGGTTGCGGAGGCCATGCTCAGGCTGGCGGAGAAGACCGGCGTCAGGAGGATACACTTCCACACCTACGGCTACTACCTGGCACTGACGGACTATAAGGGTGAACACGTGCGCGATGCCCTCCTCTTCGCGGCTTTGGCAGCTGCAGCTAAAGCCAAGCTCGGAGATGTTCCCTCAATCAACGAGGTCGTCGATGCCATGGACGTGCCCGTGAACGGAAAGGCCTCTGAAGTGGAGAAGAAGCTCGTCGAGGAGTACGGAATGAGCAACGGAATGGCCGAGGTGGATAACTATCAGTTGGTCTTTGTTCCGACGAAGATAGTTGAGAGGCCCAAGAGCACCGTCGGAATAGGGGACACCATATCCAGCTCGGCCTTTGTGGGCGAGTTCGCCCTCCGCTGATTTTTCCTTCGCCAAGGTTAAAAACCTGAAGAGCGTAAGTAGTGCAGTGAACTGGGGTGGTTGCCATGAAGTCGCTGATTCTAGCCGGCGGCAGGGGAACGAGGCTGTGGCCACTGAGCAGGGAGCTGATGCCGAAGCAGTTCGTCCGCTTCCTTGACGATAGGTCGCTCTTCCAGAAGACCGTCGAGAGGGCTCTGAAGTTTTCCAGGCCTGAGGAAATTTTTGTTGTTACCAATAGGGACTATAAGTTCCGTGTTCTGGACGACCTGGGCGAGCTTGGAGTCAAGCTTCCGGAGGAAAACGTTCTGCTCGAACCTGAGGGGAGGAACACCCTGCCGGCGATACTGTGGGGGGTGCTCAGGGTAGAGGAGACCTTCGGCGATTCCACCGTCGCGGTTCTTCCGAGTGACCACCTAATAGAGGCCGGTGAGGCCTACGAGCGGGCATTTAGGAACGCGGAGAAGCTGGCAGAGGGATACCTCGTTACCTTCGGAATAAAGCCGACCAGGCCACACACCGGCTACGGCTACATAAGGCCGGGCGGGAAGATTCAAAGCGAGGGTGGGGTCATCGGCTACACCGTGGCCGAGTTCAAGGAGAAGCCCGACCTAGAGACGGCAAAGAGGTACGTCGAGGAGAACTACCTCTGGAACAGCGGCATGTTCATGTTCAGGACGGGGGTTTTCATCGAGGAAGTCAAAGTTCATGCCCCAAAGGTCTGGGAGGCCTTCGAGAATGCCGGAAGTGTGGAGGAAGCCTACCGCGCCGTCCCGGACGTAAGCGTGGACTATGGCGTCATGGAAAAGACCGGCAAGGCTGCGGTGGTTCCCCTCAACACCTATTGGAACGATCTGGGGAGCTTCGACGCAATCTACGACGTCCTTGAAAAGGACGAGAGCGGAAACGCCGTGAGGGTGAGCGGGAAAAATTCCGATTACATAGCCCTCAACTCCCGCAATAACCTCGTGATGACCGAGCGCTTAACGGCAACTGTCGGTGTTGAGGATCTCATAATAATCGACACCGACGATGCCCTCCTCGTCGCTCATCGCGGGGAGAGCCAGCGCGTTAAGGAGGTCTATAAGCTCCTCAAGGAGCGCGGCGACGAGAGGGTCTTCGTCCACAGGACGGCCTATCGTCCCTGGGGAAGTTACACAGTTCTTGAGGAGGGTGAGCGCTATAAGATAAAGCGTTTAACCGTTCTGCCCGGCAAGAAGCTGTCCCTCCAGATGCACTACCACCGTTCTGAGCACTGGGTGGTTGTCAGGGGCACCGCCAGGGTCGTCGTTGGAGACAGGGAGATACTCCTCAGGCCGGGGGAGAGCACCTTCATTCCAGCGGGAGTTAAACACCGCCTTGAGAACCCGGGCAAGGTCGTCTTAGAGGTCATAGAGACCCAGATTGGGGAATACCTTGGTGAGGACGATATAGTTCGCTTTGCTGATGACTTCGGGAGAGATTGAGGAGATGGGAGCTATGTCCAATAAAGAGAAAACCAAGAACTGTGGCGATGAGTGGGAGAGGTTCAGTAGCTCAATAGCCTCGCTTTCGCTGAGCCTCCTTCCAACGCTCCTGTTCATTCTGATAATGGCCTACGTCATTGTCGTGGGACTTCAAAACGCGGAGATAAGCTTTACTGTCGGCGACCAGCGGGTGACCGTCACCTACCCGGAGGTGAGCGTGCCCATTGACTACACTGCTATAAAGAACGCCGTGGTTTATCTCTTCGCGGCGATACTTATAGGTCTCCCGGTGCCCCTTCTATCGGGGAAGCTGAAGCCCGTAAAGGTGCTCGTGTCCCTCCTGCAGGCTGGAGCGTTCATTTACGGACTGTACATATTTGTGATGGCAATACTGAAGTTCGCCAACGCGCTGATGTGAGGTGAAAGCGATGGGAAGGCTCTTTGGGACCTTCGGCGTCAGGGGGATAGCGAACGAGAAGATAACGCCTGAGTTTGCCCTCAAGATGGGCATGGCCTTCGGAACCATGCTCAGGAGGGAGGGGAGGAAAAGGCCGCTCGTCGTAGTCGGCAGGGACACCCGCGTTAGCGGGGAGATGCTGAAAAACGCATTGATAAGCGGCCTCCTCAGCGTCGGCTGCGACGTCATTGATGTCGGCATCGCTCCAACGCCTGCAATCCAGTGGGCCACGGCTCACTTCAAGGCCGACGGTGGGGCCGTTATAACCGCTTCCCACAATCCACCCGAATACAACGGCATAAAGCTCCTCGAACCGAACGGCATGGGACTTAAGAAGGAGAGAGAAGCGGTTGTCGAGGAGGTCTTCTTTAAAGAGGACTTCGACAGGGCCAGGTGGGACGAGATAGGCGAGGTCAGGGAGGAGGACATCATCAAGCCCTACATCGAGGCGATAAAGGCTCGCGTTGACGTTGAGGCGATAAGGAAGAGGAGGCCCTTCGTGGTCGTCGATGTCTCCAACGGCGCCGGCTCTCTAACGCTCCCCTACCTCCTCAGGGAGCTCGGCTGTAAAGTGGTGAGCGTGAACGCCCACCCCGACGGCCACTTTCCTGCTAGAAACCCCGAGCCCAACGAGGAGAACCTGAGGGGGTTCATGGAGATTGTGAAGGCTTTGGGTGCCGACTTCGGGGTCGCCCAGGACGGCGACGCCGACAGGGCTGTCTTCATAGACGAGAACGGCCGCTTCATACAGGGCGACAAGACATTCGCGCTCGTTGCCGATGCCGTTCTGAGGGAGAACGGCGGTGGGCTTCTCGTTACCACGATAGCGACCTCTAACCTGCTCGATGACATAGCGAAGAGGAACAACGCGGAGGTGCTGAGGACGAAGGTAGGCGACCTCATCGTTGCGAGGGCACTCCTTGAACACAACGGAACCATCGGCGGCGAGGAGAACGGGGGTGTAATCTTTCCGGACTTCGTGCTCGGCAGGGACGGGGCGATGACAACGGCAAAAATAGTCGAGATCTTCGCAAAGTCGGGCAAGAAGTTCAGCGAGCTGATTGATGAGCTTCCGAAATACTACCAGTTCAAGACGAAGAGGCACGTTGAGGGCGACAGGAAGGCGATAGTGGCGAAGGTGGCGGAGCTCGCTGAAAAGAAGGGTTACAGGGTGGACACCACCGACGGAACCAAAATTCTCTTTGAAGACGGCTGGGTACTCGTGAGGGCCAGCGGAACGGAGCCGATAATTAGGGTCTTCAGCGAGGCGAAGAGCGAGGAAAAAGCCAGGGAGTACCTCGAGCTCGGGCTGGGGCTTCTGGAAGAGGCTATAAGAAGGTGATTTTTGCCCGTCTCCTCTTTTTATCAATCCATTCAAATAATAAATAGAGCCGGGGGCTGACCGCCTCCTGGGCGCCAAGAGAAAAACGTCAGCCACTTCTGATGTAGAAGCCCATTGGAACGTTCACGGAGCAGGAGCTGAACCATCCGGCTTTGAACTTGTATTTCTGCGCGCTCTCGAAGGCGCTTATCATTACAAAGGAACCGTAGTTTTGAACTCCACCATCTATTGATACGCTCTTGGTCTTCTCGTACTGGACTGAAGCAACGAGTCCGGCAACCGGTGCTGGGGCGCCGAAGGCAACCGCAATTGCACCCACTGGAATCCCTACACCAAACTTCATACCGCATTTTCCACCAATGCCGTTGAACAAGTATGCAAGGCTTATTCCTTCGCCGGCACTCAGCGGTGTCCTGAGGGACTTCCTGGTGAACCTGTAAAACGTTGGGTCCAGTTGAGGTGTCTTTACCTCAGAACCGCCGTACATTATGTACCCATTGACGCCCCTTCTGACTTTAACGTCGTAAATCCCAACATCTATCCTTTCCCTTCCCGTCTCACTGCAACCGTATGCCCCCATTCCCCCCGCACAGATGTACTCCTTCTCGTGCCTGTAGTAGGGCTTTGCCAGGACGTAGATGTAGCCGACCTTTCCTTTGGGGACATCGATGGAGCGGTAAAAGTAATAGTGCCCCTCGACGGGGACCCACTTCTTTCCATATATCGTCACGGACGACGAGAGTGCCTTGACCGGATCACCGCTCCCGAACTTCACTTCAAGGTCTGTTCCATGGGCTAGAGTGGCAGAAAACTCTGTCTTGTAGTCTGCCCTAAATGAAATCGACGCCTGAAGCTTCCCCCTCCCGTTTCTGTTGTCGATGATGAGAAGGGGAACTGTCAGGAAGTCTTCGGCCTCCCAGGAGTCCTCAGCGAGTCTCCATTCGTAGTGGTACCCTCCTTCCCGGACAGGTGACGGCAGGGGTTCTTTCTCAAGAATCTCCAATTCAACCCTCTTCCATGTCCCGTCCAAGTCTTCCCTCGAGAGCAACGTCGAGCCGGTGCCCCTGTACAGGAGGCCATTCTCCCTATCCATAATCCAGACGGAAACCCTGACACCGTAGCGCTTTTCCTCACTTATCCCTGGGAACAATTTCCTCACGTTGTCCATCTTTACGGTGCTCCTC
Organism: Thermococcus cleftensis; assembly: GCF_000265525.1. Taxonomy (NCBI): domain Archaea; kingdom Methanobacteriati; phylum Methanobacteriota; class Thermococci; order Thermococcales; family Thermococcaceae; genus Thermococcus; species Thermococcus cleftensis. Next base: position 429,753 of record NC_018015.1, on the reverse strand, counting down.
GTCGTATCGAGCTTCCAGAAACCGGACCTTTTAATTCTGTAATGTCCAACCGTTTTGATGCCCTCCGGTGTGGCCACGTCCACCTGAACCTGAATCTCGTAGTCCTCGGAGAGTCCCCTAAGGGGTTCCCCTTCTCGTCCGTCAAGACTATGAGCATTCCGTCCTTCGGCGGTATCCATTCCGCCAATCCTGGCATTCCGATAAAGAGCGTTATCAAAATTAGTACTGCCAATGTTTTCAGTCTCACTCTCAGGACGTATCACCAGATTCAACATGACCTGTAGTATTTTTAAAATTTGCTGTAAATTTTTTGCTTTAAAATGGCAAGCTTCAACTGAAATGTGCATATCAAGCCCGCCATTTCCTCAGAATCTCTACCCCCTCGTTCACGCTCTTCGGTACTGGCAGGCCGAGGTTCAGGAACAGCTCTACCAGTGGGGGCACGTCCAGATTGTGCTCCCTAAGGAGTCCTGGATTTCCAAGTATCTCTTCGGGAGTCCCGACCGTGATAATCCTTCCGCGGTCCATAAGGGCTATCCTGTCGCAGAGCGAGAGGTAATCGGCCTCGTGGGAAGCTAAGATAACGGTCTTTCCCTCCCCCTTCAGTTCGAGCATGAGCTCCCGCATCAGCCTCTTGCCCCTGAAATCGAGGTTGGCGAAGGGTTCATCGAATACTATTATCTGTGGCTTCATGGCAAGGACTGTGGCTATCGCTATCCTCTTTTTCTCACCAAAGCTGAGCTCCTTGGTTTCCCTGTCTGCATAGTTCTCCATGCCTACCTTTCTCAAGGCCCAGAGAACCCGCTCCCTCAGCTTCTCCCCCCTGAGGCCGAGGTTGTAAGGGCCGAATGCAACGTCCTCAAAGACGGTCGGCGAGAACAGCTGGTCGTTGGGGTCCTGAAAGACTATACCAACTTTTCTCCTGGCCTCCCTTGGCTTTTTTGAAGGATCAAGGCCGTCCACAAGAACTTTGCCCTTCTTTGGCCTGAGGATCCCGTTGAAATGGAGGAGCAGGGTGCTTTTTCCAGCCCCGTTTGGTCCGAGGAATCCGAAGAGTTCTCCCTTCTCAATCGCGAGGTTTATTCCCCTCAGCACTTCACTGCCGGAGTAGGAGAAGTAAAGGTCTCTCAGCTCTATCATAGCAGCAGTCCCCCCAGAGCGAGAAGGGCAAGTGTTGCGGTCCAAACACTCGGCTTCGGTTCCTCAAGGTGCGGGAACTCCCCGAAGCCCCTCGCCAGCATAGCCCGGTATATCCTCCCGTTCCTGAGGTAAGCCCTGACGAATATCTCGCCGATGAGGGAGCCGAGCTTTTTGTAGTATTCCTTCTTCCCGATCCCAAAGGCCCTTGAGTCGAGGGCGCGCTTCATTCTCGTTGCCTCGTCCACGAAAATGTCGAGGTAGCGGTATGTGAAGGCCAGGGTCAGGGTTAGTATCCTTGGAAACCTCAGTGCCTCCATCTCGGCGAGTATCCTGGAGAAGCCCACCGAGCTGGTCACTACCACGGCCGTTCCGGCGGAGAGGAAAGCCTTCCCCAGGAGCATGAAAAACGAGTGGATTCCCTCATGGGTTATCGGCCCAAGAGGGGTCTCTAAGATTGCTTGTCCCGGATTGAAGAGTGCCATGATAAACAGAAGTCCCTCGAAGCCGAGAAGGAAGCCGAGCTTTTTGAAAACACCCCTCTTTGGCCCCATTGTGAGCACAACGACAAGGAAAAGGAGCCCAAAATAGGCTAACTCCGTGATGCTCTTTCTCGTTACAACCCCAATCGCGTAAAGGAAAATGAAAGGCAGGTACACCTCAGGCACCCTTTGCAAGCTTTGCTAGAGCATAGCCAGCTGCGAAGGTTAGGGTTATGCCGAGCAGGCCCATAACTACGCTCTGACCCCAGGTTTCCCCGTAATCAAGGGGAGCGTGGTAAACTGGGTTCTCTTCAAGGCCGACTTTCTCCATCGTGGCCTCCAGCCCGTCCGGGTTGCTTGAGGCTAAGGGGAGAACCACCGCCAGTACGACGGCTATAATGAGCAAACCCTTAAAGACCGTCCTCATGCCGGCACCCCCTCCACCGATGGAAGCTTTGCCCTTATGGCGTGGACTATCAGGACGGTGAGTACGGCCTCACCGATTCCGATTATCGAGTGGTAGCCGACCATCAGGGTGAGCACCTTGAGGAACGGAAGGCTGTGGCTGAGGCCTATCTCGACCGATGCGAGGGCAGCTCCAAGAACGACGGAGAGCCAAGAGGCTAGACCCATCGCGAGGGTCTCGTTGATGTCCTTGAGTTTTGTGTAAACGGCGTAGCCTATGAAAGCCCCAATCAGTCCCATGTTGAGAATATTGGCTCCTATTGCCGTTATTCCCCCATCACCGAAGAGTAGTGTCTGTATTAGAAGAACCGCGGTCATGACTATTACTGCCGCATAGGGCCCGAGCATTATTGCAACTAGAGTTGCTCCCAGCAGGTGCCCGCTGACACCACCTATTATTGGGAAGTTCACCATCTGCGCCGCGAAGATTCCTGCCGCGAAGAGCCCGAGGAGCGGTATCTTCTCCTCCGGGAAGTTTCTGAGCTTCCTCACCGCGTAGGCTATTCCGGCTATCGTTATTGCGTATGTAATCACTATTACCGGTGTGCTCAGCAGTCCGTCTGGAATGTGCAACTCAAACACCTCCCTGAGGTCCTTAGTGTCATCAATTAGTAGAAAAGTGGCACGAAATAAAAGCGTTTTTTAAACCGGGTATTACCAACCAAAGGTTTGCAACGGCGGTTTTCAGTTTAAATCTTCAGAAAAGAAACGAACGGGGGCTCAGAGGTAGCCCCTGTCTTCCTCCTCCGGGGCCGGTGGCATCTGCTGCTCCAGCATCGCCCTCTGCATCTCCTGGACCTTCCTGAGTATCTCCTCCGTCTCCTTGGCGCGCTCTTCGAGGGCAGTCATGTCGATCTCGATGCCCAGTATCTTCGTCACCGCCAGGAGGACGGATTTTGCCGCCTTGGCATCGACGATGTAGCCCAGGCTCTCGCCGAGAAGGCTTATCCCGTACATAGAGCGGAGCTTACCCATGCCGAGGAGCAGTCCGGCGGCGCCTACTATGGCCCCTCCCTCGTCCTCGCGCCAAATTACCTCCACCTGACAGCCCTCGAGCCTTCTCTGATAGTGCTCGACCAGCTCCTCGTGGGTTACAGCCGCCAGAACCCTCGGCTCGCCCTGGAGCTCGGGCACCTGGTAGCCGCCCATTGTGATTATCTCCCTGACCCCAAACTCGCTCACGAAGTCCAGCATCTTTCCAACTACCTCGAAGTGACCGGGGCTGTCCGTTGGTGGAACCTGCTGGTCGCCGGTGATGATTATGATATCCCGGCCGTTCTCGTCCGGGTTCTTCCAGTAGTAGAACTCGTTCTTCATTAGCTCGACTATCGAGCCCTTCTTGATGAGAACCTGGTGCATGAAGTGGGGTGAATAGAGCTCTGCAAACTTGATGGCGTTGAGTTCCTGAATGAGATGTTCGGCCGCTAGCTTCCCGACTAGCCCAATGCCTGGAAGGCCCTCGATGAACACGGGATCCCTCAGCTGGGGTCTCTCAAGGACGTAGATGGTGGTCTCTTTCATCTCTCACTCCCTCCTAACAAGGCCCAGCTGCTCGCGCTTCAGCCTCCTTCTGTACTCGCCGTACGGGTCTTCCGGCGAGAAGCGCGGCGGATGGGCTACCTTGGTCTTCTCACCGCAGACAGGGCAGGTCTCCCTGAGCGTATAGCGCCCGCAGCTGGGACACTTCCTTATCCGGAAGTGCATCACGAACCCCTCTTCTTGACCTTCTTTATGCGCTTCTCCTTTCTAATGAGCGTGGCCTCTCCGCCGGCTTCCTTAATGACCCTGAGTATCTCCTCGGCTATGTCCTCCAGAACCGCCTCGGCCTTGTAGTAGTCCGGGGCGGTGATGTCGATCCTGTACCTCGGAGCGCCCTGGTAGGAGAACTTGACCTCTATCTCCCTCTCTTCGTTGGCCCTGTCCCTTGCCCTGATGAGAGCCTCCTTGATTATCTCTATACCGTTCGGCTTCGGAACGGTTATCTCAAACTCGGCGTCGATGGTGACGGTGGGTATCTCAACGTAGGCCTCAATTATCGGCTTCAGAGCCTCAATCCACTCGTCGCTGATGAGGCCCTGGAGAACCTCCATTCCGTTCTGGGCCGCGTCCTCGAAGGCGGCATAAACCTCCCCGTACTCCTCTTCGAGGGGAACCCAGACCTCGCGCCAGGCGGTTTCGAAGTCCTTTCCTGTCTTCTCAGCCGCCATCTTGAGGAGGTTCTCGGCCTTCTGGGCGCGCTTGTACTCCTGGAGCTTGGCCTTCCTCTGCTGCTGGTTGACGCGCTTGAGGCTCAGGTCTATATGCCCCTTGCTCGGATCCACGCGTATGACCTTGGCGACTATCTTCTGGCCCTCTTTAACGTGATCCCTGATGTTCTTAACCCATGTGGAGGCGACCTCGCTTATGTGCATGAATCCCTCCTTTCCGGGGTACTCGTCGAGCTTGAGAAATGCACCGTAAGGGTGAATGCTCTTGACGGTGGCGACCACAAACTCTCCCTCTTCCGGGTATTCTCTGGCTTTCCTCGGCATTTCAATCACCTCAAAATTTTCTCTGCCGGGATAAGTTACGAAAAGAGGTATTTAAAGTTTAGCAGAAGTTTCCAGGCACGGAGGCAAAGGAAAGAAAAAGCTCACTCGAGAACCTCGAGTATCTTGGCCTTGATGACGCCCTTACCGCCGGTCGGCTCGACGAGGGTCGCGCCGCAGACGAGGCACCTGACGGTGGTGGCCGGGTTGCTGAAGACTATCTGCTCGTTGCCGCAGTCTATGCACTTGACGCGGAGGAACCTGCTCCTCGGCATCGGGATAAGGTTCTTCGGGAGCGCCATGGATCACACCTCCACCAGCTCGAACTTCTTAACGCGGAAGCCCTGTCCCCTGGTGTGGGCCTTGCCGCACACGGTGCACCTAAACCTGAGGTCGAGCTTCTTGACCGGCTTCTCCCTTCCGGCCGGGTTCGGCCTCGGGAAACCACGGTAACCCTTCATGATTCTCCTAAAGCGCCTCTGACCCTGGCTGAGCTCGCTCCTCGGTCTCTTCTTGACCTTCTCGACCTTGTGGATCGTGTGCTTCTTACAGTAGGGGCAGTAAGTCCTTATCTGCTTCGGGTACTTCATTCTCTCACCTCCACGCAGAGGCCCGGTGGGTTCCTACTCGCCCCAGCCTCGGACACCCCCGAGCCGTGAGGCATGATAGTGCCTGCAAACCCCGGTAGCCGCGAGGCTTTAAAAAAGTTTTGCGAACTGAACCAAAACATTTAAATAACAATAGGTTATTAAAATGTCTGGAGGTGGGATCATGGAGGAAATGATAACTACCGTGGAGGAACTGAAAAAGCTGGAGGCAAAGGCGGAAAAGGAGTACCGGAGGCTCCTCAAAAAGCTCAAGGATCCGGAGTATGCAGATCTGAGGGCTCTGCTCCTTAGAATGGCTATAGACACTGCCTTTCACAGGCACCTGATGGAGGCCCTTGAGAGAGCGTACCATGAGTCCTTGAAGCTCGTCGAGGAGTATGGGAGCGGGGAGGACGTGAGTGATGTGGCACTAATCCCTGGCCTGCCCACGATTGTGATGCCCATGGGCTTTGGTGCAATGGGTGCCAGGGTTCCCCCGGAAGAGATAATCGAGGAGTACCTAAAGGACTTCCCGACGGAAGTGGTACTGCCTGAGAATGGAGACGGAAAGCTTAGTGAGTTGCTTGGGAGGTACCTCGAGCTCCAAGAGAAGATGCTAGAGCTCTACGATAGGCTCTCAAGGAGGGCATTCCACCCGGTAGTTAGGGGCATTGTCACAGAGATAAAGAGGAACGAGGAACAGCACGAGGCTATCCTTAAAAAGCTTGGTGAGAGGTACGGGACTCACTCGGCGGGTGCGTAGTAGCAGCGCTTCGGTGAGATTATCTTACCCTCTTTTTTGAGCACTTTTATGGCCTTGTCCACTTCCTTCTTGTCGATGCCGGCCAGCTCGGCTATCTCCTTGCTCTTGAGGGGCTTCCCTGCTTCCTTCAAAACCTTGAAAACGAGTTCAACCTCGGCCATCTTCATCACCGATTGAGTTTACACATAAAACCTAAATCGTTTGAACTTAAAAGATTATTGGTTAGAACTGAAGGATAAACGGGACAACGAAGGGCACCATAGCGGTGAGCACGAAGCCGTGGACGAAGGCTATAAGCGCCACCTCGCTCCCTCCGAACTTCGTCATTATCGGTAGCGTGGTATCCATCGTTGTAGCACCTCCCATGGAGACGGCCAGCTCCTTTGGTATTTTCTTTATCGCCACAGGATACAGGAGAACCGTGAATATTTCCCTCGTGAGGTTTGCCAAAAAGCCGAGCGTTCCGTAGACTGCTGAATACTGTGCGATCAGTGGTCCTGTGAGGCTGTACCAGCCGCAGCCGGCGGCAACTGCAAGCCCCCACCTGAGTTCTATCCCCAGGAGCAGGGAAGCGACGAGGCCGCCCAGGAGTGAGCCCAGGAGGGTGCCGAGGGGCAGCTTTATGGCGAGCCTTCCGAGCTTCCTGATCTCCGCGAGCCGGAAGCTCTGACCAAGGTCTATTCCGATTATCAGTATCAGCAGGTAGAGCATGATTTCATAGAGATTGCCGAACTCCGGGGCGTAGAAGTGCCCTGTGAGTATCCCTGCAATCAGCGCGACCAGAACGTAGGCCAGAAACCTCATCCCTTTCCCCCCACGAGGAGAGCGATCCCAACGCTGCCCGCTATGGTGAGGGCCGCGAATACTGTGGACGAACTAAGGAGCCACAGGGCATCTATCTTCACCTTCCCTGCCTCGACACCCATGAAGAATATTAGGAGCAGCAGTGCGGCGCTCATGGGGGCATCAACGTTCACCTTACGCTCTTTCCTGCGGAGAACGTAGCCTACGAGAACGCCCGCGATTAGTGGGATAAAGATGTTCATGTAAACCCCTCCTCTGAAGGTTAGTGAACTACCCCTCTCACAGGTGGGGCTTCGTGAGGAGTGAGACCACCCCAAGGTAGCCTCACCCTCACTGGCCGGTTCACACGGCCACTACCGGCTATCCCCCTGAGGGGGGAATCGCCGGCTACCTTCCTCAAAATGTTCAACGCACCGTTCACGTCGGCATTAACCAGCGTTCCAGTTGAGGACTGGAAAAGTCCCCTTTTCACCCGCCTCCCAAGGTATTCCTTCTTTTTCCCAATAGGCTCCAGAGCGAGGGCATCAACCCTGCTCGTGTACGCCTCATCAACCTCACTGTAGTTAATCCCGTAACGCTCGCACTTCGCCTTCAATTTTTGCTTGAAAAGGCCGAACGGAACATACTGGAAATTCTGGTTGTTCCTCTTGCCAAGGTTGGCGTTCTGCTTTATCCCTTTCAGCTCACCAATTACAATGTTGCCAATCCCGTTCTCAAGGCAGTAGTTCACGATGTAGCTCACCGCCTTGTTCATGAAGTCGTTAATCACGTTATTTCTTTTCCTCAAAAGCCAAGCCATCTTCTTTCCAAACTTCACGCCTTGCTTATCGTATTGACTCTGAAGGCGGGCCTTCTCCCTGTTCCACCACCGGTTGAAGCTCTTTAACCCCCGGCCTTCGATGATGAAGGCAGTCCCGGTGGTGGAGACACAGGTGGCGAAGTTGTTAAGGCCCAAATCAATGGCGAGGTATTTTGAGTGGTCTAAATCCCTCCTCTCGGGTTCAACCTCGTAAACATATTCAATCTCGAACCAGAGGGCGTTGTATCTTGGCACGATGCGGACTTCCTTTATCCTGTGGCCTTTAACGTTCTTCGGGAGGGTGAATTCGAGGTGCTGGACTCCATATTTTCTGGCAAAGTTCCTGCCGAGGGAGAGGATTATTCTGTCCCCTTTAACCCTGAAGGACTGGTAGGGGAAAATGAGGAGGAAGTGGCCGTCCTTGGGGAGGTATTTCGGCGGCCTTACCGGACGGTTGTAGTTACCCTTCCGCCTCTCGTTGAGGACGTGGAAGAAGGAGCGGAAGTTTCTCTCCACGATTTTCATCGTTTGCTGTGCGGCTTGGCTCGGAAGGAGTTTGTAAGGCTCGCTGTCCTTCACGAGGTGGTAGGCCTTCACGTATGGCAGAAAAGTGCCGTTCAGCTCGTAGTGTTGTTTAACCGTGTAAAGTGTGAGGTTGTAGAGGCTCCTGGATAGGTGGGTCAGCGTTCGGAGAATTTTGTAGGTCTTCTTGTCCACCCTGAGGTGGTTCTTCTGGGTGAGATACGTGGGAAACCACCTATTAGTTTCTAATATGCGTTGTCATTTAAAGTCTTCGGGCTTTCATCTCCTCCCTTTCGGAAGGAGTCTCCCCGCCCAATTGGATAAACGTATCGAGGGGCTCGGAGGGTGTTCACGTCATCATCTGTGAGCCGTCAGTTTGCTTGCTAGTCGTCATCGCCCCGAAAAACTACTCGACATGCCTTTTAAACCTCCCGGGCAAAGGTTTTTACGAGGAATTTTGCCTCATTCAGACGGTGGTTGATATGATTCGCGCATCGGAAAGGGCGATGGGGATAGAATACGCCATCAGAGACGTTGTCCTTCCGGCAAGAGAGCTTGAGAGGAAGGGAATAAAGGTTATCCGCCTTAACATAGGCGATCCCGGAAAGTACGACTTTCAGCCACCGGAGCACATGCAAGAAGCCTACTGTCGTGCCATAAAGGAGGGGCACAACTACTACGGACCAAGCGAGGGCCTTCCGGAACTCAGGGAGGCCATAGTCACGAGGGAAAAGAGGAAGAACGGCGTTGATATAACCCCCGAGGACGTTCGCGTCACCGCGGCCGTCACAGAGGCCCTCCAGTTCATATTCGGGGCCCTCCTCAACCCCGGCGACAACATCCTCGTTCCGAGTCCCAGCTATCCACCCTACGTCGGCCTGGTCAAGTTCTATGGAGGAATCGCAAATGAGTACCTGACGGTTGAGGAGAACGGCTGGCAGCCGGACATAGACGACATGAGGAAGAAGATCAACGAGAGGACGAAGGCCATAGCCGTGATAAACCCCAACAACCCAACCGGCGCTCTCTACGAGAAGAAGACGATAAAGGAGATACTCGACCTCGCCGGCGAGTACGACCTGCCCGTCATCAGCGACGAGATATACGACCTCATGACCTACGAGGGGAAGCACGTTTCCCCGGGTTCCCTCACGAAGGACGTTCCGGTTATAGTCATGAACGGCCTCTCCAAGGTCTACTTCGCCACCGGCTGGCGCCTCGGCTACTTCTACTACGTTGACCCCGAGGGCAAGCTTGAGGAGGTCAGGGAAGCTATAGACAAGATGGCCAGGATAAGGATATGCCCCAGCACCCCTGCACAATTTGCCGCGATAGCCGGCCTGACCGGTCCGATGGACTACCTGGAGAGGTATATGGCGAAGCTCAAGGAGAGGAGGGACTACATCTACAGGCGCCTCACCGAGATTCCTGGGATAAGCACGACGAAGCCCCAGGGAGCGTTCTACATCTTCCCGCGCATAGAGGAGCGCTCGAAGTGGAAGAGCGACAAGGAGTTCGTCCTCGACGCCCTCCACGAGGCGCACGTGCTCTTCGTCCATGGCTCGGGCTTTGGCTACGCTGGAGACTGGCACTTCAGGATAGTCTTCCTGCCTCCGGTGGAGATACTGGAGGAGGCCATGGACAACTTCGAGGCCTTCATGAGGAAGAGACTGAGCTAATCCCTCAGTTCCCCTTTCATTTTGAGATACTCCTTTTTACTCAGCGGAAGGTCTTGGCTGATTTCATTAGGGAGTTTATGAACTCTACCTGCTCTTTGAACACTTCATTGGGGTTCTTCTTCAACCTTTCAACGTACGTTCTAATGAACGATATCCGCTCGTTCATATCACGTCTCGAATGGAGCCTTAACGTTGGGTTTTTGTGCGTATTCATACAGCATCGCCCGGTCAAGCTTCTCCTTAAAAAGCTCATACAGAAAAAGTCGCTTAGTTCGCGGGTCACTACAATCTCGGTCAGTTTTTCGTTAGGGATTTGAATTCCTATGCCCTCACCAAGAGAAAATTGAAAAAGGCCTCTCCCTTCAGGGTGGGGAGGAGGTCAGCCTCCCGAGACCACTGGGATTACTTCAACGGTAACGCCGTCCTCGATCTTCTCGTCCTCCAGGGCAACCCTACCGTTCACCTTGGCTATGGCGCTTTCCGTGTTGAAGCCGACCTCGCGGAGCACGTCAGATACCTTGAGGCCCCTTCTCCACTCAATCTCCCTCTCTATACCCCTTCCGAGGACCCTTACCCTTATCATCGTCACCACCGAAAGGCATATCTTTTCCCGCTTTATAAACTCCACTGGCCGATGCGCTTACGCTCCCTTCGGGCTGAACGTTTGGCCCGGCACCGACGGGTGCGGAGACCACCACTCCCGAGGCCAGCTAGCTTTGCGCAAGCAAAGATTGACCAAACAGGATTTTGGAGAAAAACGGGGTTCGTGGGGTGTAGCCCACTTCGGGGGTTTGAGAGTACAGGAAGCTTTTGGAAAAAGCTTCACCAAAAGTTTGTGGTTCTCCTTAAAATTGGGTATATTCAGTGTGATTTTAATTGGGGGTGTTTTTGACTTGGAATCACTCTCGTTTTACAATTTAAAGGATAAGATTGTGGAGCCGGGACCGGGATTTGAACCCGGGTGGAAGGGATCTGCAGTCCCTCGCCTCGCCTCTAGGCTATCCCGGCATTCGACCCAGAGAAAGATTTTGGCGCCGCGGAGGGGATTTGAACCCCTGTGGGCAGCGCCCACCGGCTTAGCAGGCCGGCGCCCTACCAGGCTAGGCTACCGCGGCACTCCAATGCCCGAGTTATATGAACAGGGGAGGGTTTTTAAGTTTTTTGGCGGGGCAAAGCTTTTACGTCCTCTCACCCACACCCCTCAGATGACCGAGCTCTTCAACTCCAAGCTCTGCGCAGTCTGCAAGGGTCGAAAGCTCCTCTGCGGCAGGCCCACCTGTCCGATTCTTGAACGCTTCAGGGTAGCCCGCACCGTCGAAGGAAAACTGAACAAACGCCACCTTTTCGGCTCCTCCCCGCCGAGCGTCTTCGTCGGGGAGTACGGCTACCCCAAGGTGAGGATAGGCCCCCTCGTCCCTCCGATTGAAGGGAACACGAGCCACCTCGACAGCCCTCTCAAGTGGGAGGACAAGACGATTCGCGATATTCTTTACTACCGTTCCCTTCTTGTCATGGGCGAGACGAGAGCCGATGTGAACGTCAGAAAAAGCGGGAGGATTCTGAGCGAGGTCCAGGAGCTGGCCATGTCGGTGAAGCCCGTTGACAGCGAGATAATCCTCAAGAGGAAGCCCGTCCTCAAGGTTCTCCCGAGCGAGTTTGCACCACCCATAGGGCCGAAGGCTGAGCTACTCGACTTTGAACTCACGGAGAACCCACGGATTCCGAGGAGGACGGACTACGTCGTGAGCGACGAGCTGAAGGCAGAAGCGGCCATAATGAGGCTCTACAACTGGGGCTTTGACGAGTACTACATCATAAGGCTCCTCTCGGCCGGACTCCTCGGGGTGGACAAAAAGCTCGTTCCGACGCGGTGGAGCATCACGGCAGTTCAGGACACGATAGGAAAGAACCTGCGGCGCGAGATACTCCGCTATCCCGAGATAAACGACTATGAAGTTTACTTCTACCGCTTCCTCGGCAACCGCTACGCCGTTCTGCTCATGCCCGAGGGCTACGCCTTTGAACTGCTCGAGGTCTGGCTCAAGGGGTCGCTTTTCGGGAGCGAGAGGCCAAGCGTCATTCACGACTACGAGGACTTCCGCGGGAGGAGGGAGTACGTCAAGGAAACGGCCGGAGCCTACCACGCCGCCCGGCTGAGCGTTCTGGAGGCGCTGAGGAAAAGGAGGAGGCAGGCCAGAGCCGTTGTCTTCCGAGAGGTTACACCCGAGTACTATGCCCCCGTCGGAGTCTGGCAGATTCGCCTCGGAGTGAAGAAGGCGATGGGAAACCCCATCGGTCGCTTCGAGACGCTCAACGAGGCGCTCGATGCCATAAAACGGCGTCTCGAGCACCCGTTCGAGGAGTACCTCAGGAGGAGCTACATACTGGGAAGCCTCGCGAGGCAAAAAACGTTAGACGAGTGGCTCGGAAGGAATTTATACCGGGTCGAGAAATAGGAACGGTGGATGATGACCACTCCATCCCACTGAGGCGTGATGACTGCACGTCAGGCTGACACCGGTGATGGAAATGAGAAAAAAGCTCGCCCTCGTAAGCCTCGATGGCAACGGGGTTTACAACCTGAAGCACATGCCGTTCCTCAGCGAGTTAGCTGAGAGTGGAAGTTTTACCGTAGTTGATTCAATTTTCCCGACGCTGACAGATTTGGTTCACACCAGCGTGATGACTGGAGTTTGGCCGAAGGACCACGGGGTCGTTGAGAACGGCTACTACGACAGGCTCGCCGACAGGAAGATTAACTTCTACGACTACGAGGTTGCCTTCAACCCCCACAGGGTCATAAAGGCACCGACCGTCGTTGATTTGCTCCGCTCCAGGGGCGTTAGAACTGCCAGCGTCTCCGGCTACACGATGCCACCCTTCAGCGGGACTGATGTTAGAATCTTTCCGCCCTTCTTCGCGAGCGACAAGCTCTACAGGATTCACGGGCGTGACTGGAGGAAGGACCTGTGGGTTCTAAACTCGGCCATCTACCTCTACGAGGAGTGCAGGCCTGACCTACTCCTCGTCCACTTCGCCTCGATAGACGGCATGGGCCACGACCACGGCCCGCTGAGTGAGGGGGCTCTGAAGGCCGTCGAGACCGTTGATACTGCAGTGAGGGCACTGTGGGAAAGGTTGAAGGACGAGTACGCCTTCGTAATCTTCGCCGACCACGGGCAGGAGGAGGTGCACACCTGGGTGAACCTGAGAACTTACCTGAGGAAGCACGGAATCGAGACGCTCCGGGTTTCCTCTGGAGGCGGAGCACACGTCTACCTCAGGAACCCGAACGAGGCGGAGGAGGCCTTTGAAATCCTCAGGAGAGCACCCGGCGTTGGTGCGGTTTTCTTCCGGGAGGATTTGGAGCACCTAAACAGCCCGAACAGCGGCGAGCTGATAGTCTCGGCCAGGCCCGGTTACTGGTTCTGCTCCCACAGAATGTGCAGGGGGATAAAGGGAGTGAGCCACTGGGTTAAGGGAATGCATGGCTCGATGAACGAGCCAGTTGTGAAGGTTCCGCTGATACTGTGGGGATTTGAGAAGGTTGAGCTTGAACACGCCTCGCTGATGGACATAGCACCCACGATACTGAGGTTCTTCGGGATAGAGAAGCCGGGGAATATGGCGGGGAGGAGTTTAGTGAGCAGTACATAAAATTATTCTTCTTGGGGTTTAAAGATGAACTTAATAATCCATGCCTTATCTTTTTCAGAGTAATGGTATTCTGTCTTCAAAGCTAGGGGCATTAACGTGTGCTCCAGGGTTTCCTTAATTTCTGATATCTGGGGACCACTCAGTTTGGATTTAAGAATTCCTATAATCCCGTCTTCCCTATAACTCCATGAACAATCATTACGAACAAATTTGACACATCTTGTTAATGAAATGATCTTTGAACTTCCTAGTGACCCCTCGTAGACTTTCATCTTTATTAGGGGTGTGTTTTTGAAAAATACGGACTTAAGGTTCTTGATGTCTTCTTGGCGGTTTTTTCTGAAAAGTTTACCTACTCCTGATTTTGTGCTGAATAATATTCCGTTTATTAGTTACTGCTAATCCATTAAGTCCCCCGGAGAAATATCAAGATTAGTGAAGACGGTAAGGATATACTCCCCCGGCATCAAATAGTCCCGAAGTTCCATTTCCCTCCTCCCGGAGAGTATAATACTGGGGAGCTTAGAGCAGTCCAAGGCGGCGGAGTTTGCGTTCTTCAAGTGCCCTCTCTTCCTCGCGAATCTCTCGCATGATTTCCCTAGCGGATTTATCGAACTTCAGAAGACCTCTGAGCTCAATATCCTCATCAACCGGGATCAAAACAATCCCATTCCCAAAGTCGATGGTTTGGAATTTACGCTTCCCAACCCTGACCACTAGGAAAAGAATACGCATCAGGCACAAAAAACCTTTCCAAGAGACTGGGATAGAAAAGCAGAAGAATAGTGGGAAATCCCGCCAGCCCTCAGCGTGAGGACTGGGCAATCCTCTCGATCTCTTCCTTCTTGCTGTAGGCGAAGCTCTTCGGGTCCCTGTTGGCTGCAGCTATGATTTCCTCGGCGAGGGCCTGAGCGTAGCTGGTCTTGTTCCTGTAGCACTTGGCGGAAGCACCGAGGGCGATGTTCTTGAGGGCTATGTCGAGCCTCCTGAGCGGGGAAACATCGACGGCCATGTGGTAGCGTATCCCACCGAAGGCTATGGTGGTCGTGTCCTCCCTCGGGGCGGAGTTCTCGATGGCCCTCACGAGAACCTGTATCGGGTTCTGCTTGGTTCTCCTCTCGATGATCATGAAGGCCTCCTTGACTACCTCATAAGCTTTCATCTTCTTGCTCATAAGGGAGCGGTGCTCTCTCCTCATGAAGTGACCGCCGACCTTGTGACCGCTGGCACCGCTGCGCATGACCTTGTTGATGAGCCTCTCGACGATGTGGACCTGGGCCTTGCCGAAGGCCTTCTTGGCGTGCCTTCCGTGGCTGTGCGGGAGGATTCTAGCGTCGAGGTTGATGTAGGGCCTGAGCGAGGGGTCGTTCACGGTGACGTCCTCAACGCTCCACCTGCCCATGACCTTGAGCTCCTTAGGCTGGTAAAAGCGCTCGGTGAGTGGCTTGGCCATTCTCTTCACCTCCTCGGCTTCTCCTTCCTTCCCTTGACGAGCTCCTTGAGGCTGACCCTGTTCACCTTGACGACCTTGTACCTGATTCCTGGGATATCACCCATGGAACCTCCCTTTGGACCGCCGATTCCCTCGATGATGACCTCGTCGTGCTCGTCGATGTGGTTGATAGCACCGTCACCCGGGGTGAAAGCGGTGACGACCTTACCGTTCTTGATGAGCTGAACCCTAACTGCCTTACGCATAGCCGAGTTCGGCTGCTTGGCCTCGACGGCTATCTTCTCAAGAACGATACCCTTGGCCTGCGGAGCACCCTCGAGCGGGTCGCTCTTCTCCTTGAGCCTGAGAACTCTCCTCTTGTACCTTATGTCGCTCCAGCGGAACTTCTTCCTCTTGAGCTTGAGCTTTCTACCAGCGAACTCTCCATATGGGGCCTTCTTTCCCGGCATGATCATCACCTCAAATTATGACCACATCGTGAATGCCATGGTGTCTCTCCATCAACTCCTTAACGAGGTTGATGTTCTGGCCGCCCTTTCCTATGGCGCGGGGCTTGTCGCGCGGTCCTATGTCGAGGAGGGCGACCTTTTTACCATCACGCTTCTCAGTGATGTGGACCTTTTTAACCTTAACTCCAAGGCTCTTATAAATGTTCCTCAGGAACTCCTCGGGGTTTTCCGAGTGCTCTATGAGCTCGATTTCCCTTCCGACCATGTTCTGGACGCGCTTGACGTTGGCTCCCTTTTTTCCGAGGGCAAGGCCCATCTCGCCCTTCTTGATGACGTAGATGAGCCTGTTCCTCTTGGTGTCTATGAGGCAATCCAGGACGGTCGCTCCCGTCATGCTCTCGAAGAGCGCTATGAACTTGATCTGGTCGGTGTTGAGCTTGAGCGGCATTACTCCTTACCCCCAGCCAAGGCCAGTATCTTGCTCTCGCCAGGGTCGATTATCGCGAGGGCGGAAACGGTGTGCGGCCTTCCGAGGAGGGTTCCAAGCTCGACGCTGGTCCCCTCGAACTCGTAGACCGGAATGCCGCTGAGCTTGGCGTAGTAGAGTATGTCCTCCTTGATATCAGGCCTGGCGTTCCTGGCAACGATAATCATCTTGGCCCCGCCCATCTTGGCGTACTGAATGCTCTTCTTGGCTCCCATGACTATCTTTCCGGTGTCCTCTGCCTTCCTAAGTTCGAAAGCGAAATCAACCATACATCACACCTCCCTACTCCCTTTTCGGTCTCAGGGGGAGATTCATCGCCAGTTTGACCATTCCGGTTCCGACTGGAACCGGCTGCCCTATCAGCACGTTCTCGACCACACCGTTGAGGGGATCGACCTCGCCCCTCTCGGCGGCCTCGAAGAGGTGCTGGGTTGTGATCTCGAAAGCGGCCCTGGCAAGCACGCTGGCCTTCTCCCCAACTATTCCGTGCCTGCCTATGGGCAGTATGACTCCATCGAGCGTCATCATATCGGCGACGAGCATGATGTGCCTGACGTCCACCTCGAGACCCTGCTCGCGCATCGTGTTCACTATTTCCTCGATGATGGCGTTTCTGGCGGCCTCTATGCCTAGCACCTCCGCTATTTCCCAGATGTTGTTGGTCCTCGTCCTGGTTGGATCAACGCCCGGAACCTTCAGCACCTGCTTGAAGTTCGAGCCCTCGGTGTAGATGACGTACTCGTCGCCTTCCTTTCTTATGATGGTCTTCCCGACGCCCGACAGGCCTTTAAGGCGGTGCTTTTTAACCTTTTCGGCGAGCCTCCTCAGGTCGGAGAGCTTTCCGACCTTCTTGGGCCTCATAATGAGCGTGTATCCATCGATCTCGAACTCAGCGCTCTTGAAGGAGCTTTCAAGCTTCCTCTGAATCCTCTCCATGTCGAGGCCGGCCTTTTCAAGCCTCTCCGGGTCGATGTCCACTATGAACTCGTAGTTGAGTATGTCTATGCTCGTCTCGCGGGCGAGGTTCTCGAGGGTGGTTCCCTCTATCCTCCTCGCCACCTCGAGGGCCTTCTCCCTGTCGTGCCGGTGCTTCTCGTCGAGGTAGACGGTCATGATGGGTGTTGAGGGGTTCTTCCTGGCATCGACAATCTCGATGATCCTTGGCAGACCTAGGGTGACGTTGATTTCCGCGACACCTGCATAGTGGAAGGTGTTAAGGGTCATCTGGGTTGAGGGCTCACCTATGGACTGCGCCGCGACGGTTCCTATGGCCTCTCCCGGCTCGATGAGGGCCCTCTGGTACTCCTTCACGGTCTCCTCGATTATTGCCTCTATCTCGGCCTTCTTGAGCTTGTACTTCTCATTGTACCTGACGAGCTTCTCGTAGAGTTCCTCCTTGAGGTTCTCCGGGAGGTCAGCCTTGTCAACGAGGCTCCTGATGGTCTTCGCTGCGACCATTTCACTCACCTCCCCTCATCTTGATGAGGGTCCTAACGATGACCCTGTCCACATCGACTGTCTTACCCTGCCAGCTCTTCATCGGGTCTATTCCGTCCTCACCGTACTTGAACTGAACGATGATTCCGGTTGGGTCTCTGACGGTTCCGTCGTAGTCCACCTTGAGGTCCTGGAGCGCGTTTATCAGACGGCGCTGCATGTAACCGCTCTGGGCCGTCCTGACGGCCGTGTCAACCAGTCCTTCCCTACCACCCATGGCGTGGAAGAAGTATTCCTGGGGCGTTAGACCGCTCTTGTAGGAGTTGGTGACGAATCCCCTGGCCCTGGCTCCAAGGTCGCCGGGCTTGAAGTGTGTCAGAACCCTTCCGCGGTAGCCACGGTAGAGGCGCTTTCCACGAATGGACTGCTGGCCAAGCATCGCCGCCATCTGGGTGATGTTGAGCATCTTACCCCTCGCTCCGGTCTTGGCCATGATGACCGCGTGGTTGCCCATACCGAGGTACTTTTCAGCGACCTTACCGGCGTTGTCACGCGCCTCGGCTAAAACCGCCATGATGTTGCTCTCGAGGGTCTCCTCGAGGGTCTTGCCCGGTAGGGGCTCAAGCTCGCCGTTCTTGTAGGCTTCAATGAGCCTCTCCACCCTCTCCTCGGCCTCGCGGATTATCTCGTGTATTCTGTCAAGGGCCTCCCTCGGCAGGTCCTCGTCGTCTATCGCGGTCGTGAAGCCCTTGTGGGTTATGACCCATATGGCCAGCTTGGTCACCTGGTCGAGGAACTGCCTGGCCCTCTCGACGCCGTACTCCCTCACGATGATGTCGAGCAGCTTTCCGTCCTCCCTGCCGTAGGCCTTCTTGTCTATGGCACCGCTGAGGAGCTTTCCGTTCTGAATGTAGGTGAAGCCGTCGTAGGCGAGCTTCCTGACCTCCTCTGGGTCAGGAACGAGCTTCTCCTCGATGAGCTTCTCAAGGGCCTCACAGCGCTCCGGCTCGTCGCAGAGCTTGTTGCGGTACCAGATCGTGAGGTCGTCCGGCAGGAGGAGCGAGAATATCGTCTTTCCGCTCCACAGTTCAACGCCGTTCTCAACCTTGTCCGGCTCTGGAAGCTTGTCCACGTTAATTCCCGCGAACATGAGCATCTGCTCGACCTCTGAGCGGGTGAAGTATGCTCCCTCGCGGGTGAGCAGGTAGCCACCGGAGATGTGGTCCTGGATTCCAGCTATGAGCGGGCCGCCGTAGCGAGGCGAGATGATGTGGTTCTGGACTTCCATGAGTATCTTCGCCTCTGCCTGAGCCTCCTCCGTCTGCGGAACGTGGAGGTTCATCTCGTCACCGTCGAAGTCGGCGTTGTAGGGCGGGCAGACGGAGAGGTTGAGGCGGAAGGTTCTGTAGGGCATAACGCGGACGCGGTGGGCCATTATGCTCATTCTGTGGAGCGAGGGCTGCCTGTTGAACAGCACTATGTCGCCGTCGAGGAGATGCCTCTCGACCGTCCAGCCGAGGTCGAGCCTCTCGGCTATTATCTCGAGGTTGTTCTCCATGAGGCGTATCCTTCTTCCCTCCGGGTCTATGACGTAGTTGGCGCCGGGGTACTTCTCGGGCCCGTTGAGGACCATCTTCTTGAGCTTCTCGAAGTTGAACTCGGTCACTTTCTCAGGAACGGTCAGCTCCATTGCGACCGCTATGGGAACGCCGACCTCGTTGATGCTTATCATCGGATCCGGACTGATGACCGTACGGGCTGAGAAGTTCACGCGCTTACCGCTGAGGTTTCCACGGAAGCGGCCTTCCTTGCCCTTCAAACGCTGGGAGAGGGTCTTGAGGGGCCTCCCGCTCTTGTGCTTGGCCGGCGGAATGCCTGAGGTCTCGTTGTTGATGTAGGTGGTAACGTGGTACTGTAGGAGGTCCCAGAGGTCCTCGATGATGAGCTGGGGCGCACCGGCCTCGATGTTGGACTTGAGGCGGTTGTTGATACGGATAATATCGACCAGCTTGTGGGTGAGGTCGTCCTCGGCGCGGATACCGCTCTCGAGGGTGATTGATGGCCTCATGGTAACGGGCGGAACCGGCAGGACGGTGAGAACCATCCACTCCGGCCTGGCCTTCTCGGGGTGGAGTCCGAGGAGTGGCAGGTCCTTGTCGGGTATCTTCTCAAGCCTGTCACGAACCTCGCTCGGCATCATTCTGTGCCTGTACTCGTTACCTTCTTCGTCCTTCCTGAGCTCCCAGTAGATGGTGGGCCTCTCGAACTTGATCGGGAACTGTGGCGCTCCACAGTGCGGGCAGACCATTCTCTCCTTGGCCTTCTTGTGTATCTCCTTGATGAGCCTGTCCTTGGCCTTCTTCCTGTCGCCCATGACCTCGAACTTGTGCATGTACTCTTCTATCTCCTCGTCGGTGAGCTTTATCCTTCCGCACTCCCTGCATGTGCTCTCCAGAACGCGGTGAATGGTCTTGGCGAAGCCAACGTGGATTATCGGTCTGGCGAGCTCGACGTGGCCGAAGTGGCCCGGGCACTCTCCAGCCCTGGCACCGCAGGTCTCACACCTGAGACCCGGGTCCACCACGCCGAGCCTCTTGTCCATCAGGCCACCTTCTATCGGGTAGCCGTCGTCGTCGTAGGTGTCGGGGACGGTGATCTCGGCCGCGCTCATCTTTCTGATTTCCTGAGGTGAGAGGATTCCGAACTCGATACTCCCGATGACCTTCTTCATCGACTGCATGATATCACACCCTGTCGGTTATGTTGAGGGAGGGCCTTATCACCATGGCCTTCAGCTCGTCCAGCAACAGCTTGAAGGCGTAGCTCATCTCCACCTTGCTTATCCTCTCTTCCTCTCCACAGACCGGGCAGTAGACCTTTCCTCTGCGCTTGTCCTCCAAGGCTAGGTGTCCACAGCTCTCGCAGACCCAGACCTCGGTCTTGTCGCTCTCCTCGAGCAACCTCTCGATCAGGAGCATCGCTGCACCGTGTCCGATGAGGACGTCACGCTCCATCTCACCGAACCTGAGACCGCCTTCCCTGGCCCTACCCTCGGTCGGCTGCTTGGTGAGAACCTGAACTGGACCCCTCGAACGGGCGTGCATCTTGTCAGCTACCATGTGGTGGAGCCTCTGGTAGTAGATGACGCCGACGAATATATCAGCCTCGAGCCTTCTTCCGGTTATGCCGTCGTACATGATTTCCCTTCCGCTGTGCTTGAATCCAAGCTCCTCGAGCTCCTTCCTGAGCTTCTCCTCTGGCTCGCCGATGAACGCTGTACCGTCCACTCTCCTTCCCTTCAGCGCCGCAACCTTTCCACCTATTGCCTCTATGAGCTGCCCGACGGTCATACGGCTCGGGATACCGTGGGGGTTCACTATGAGGTCCGGGACGATTCCGCTCTCGGTCCAGGGCATGTCCTCCTGCGGGACTATGAGGCCGATAACACCCTTCTGGCCGTGCCTCGAGGCGAACTTGTCTCCAAGCTCTGGGATCCTGAGATCCCTGGTGGTTATCTTCACGAGCTTGGTCCCATCGCCGGTCTCGGTTATGATGACCTTGTCCACTATACCCCTCTCACTGGGCCTTACCGTTACGCTCGTCTCGCGCCTCTCCTGGAGAATTATGCCTCCAAGGCCGCTCTGTTCCTCAAGGAACCTCGGTGGGGAGGTTCTTCCAACGAGAACGTCCTTGCCGGAGACCTTGGACTCCGGGAAGATTATGCCGTCCTCGTCGAGGTGCCTGTAGTACTTCTCGCCCAGATAGCCCTGTATTGTCGGGTCGGGAACCTCGAAGCGGTCGGTCTGGCCACCGAGGTAGCGCTTCTCCTCTGCCTCGTAGGTTCTGAAGAAGGTTGAACGAGCCAAGCCGCGCTCTATGGAGGCCTTGTTCATTATGACGGCATCTTCCATGTTGTATCCCGAGTAACTGAGAACTGCGACCACGAAGTTCTGGCCAGCTGGCCTCTCCTCGAAACCGACTGCCTTCATTATCCTCGAGTTCACAAGCGGGACCTGCGGGTAGTGCATCAGATGGCCGCGCGTGTCCACCCTTATCCTGAAGTTGGCCGCTCCAAAGCCGAGGCTCTGCTTGGCCATACCGGCACCGTAGGTGTTACGCGGGGCCGCGTTGTGCTCCGGGTACGGAACGAGTGAGGCAGGTATTCCGAGAATCGCAGCGGGCATCAGCTCGAGGTGGGTGTGCTCCTCGGTAACCTCCCAGGGCCAAGTGGCGACGAGGGCGTTCTCCTCCTCCTCAGCGTCGAGGTACTCGATGATGCCCATCTTGATGAGGTCGCTCCAGGTGAGCTGGCCGGTCTTTATGCCCTCGACGTGCTCGCGGGTGAGTCTCGGCTTGCCGTTCTCGACGATGATGAGGGGTCTCCTGACCCTACCGTCATCGCTGTTCACGTATATCTCCTTGACGTCCTCGTCCTGGTATAAGGCAACGTTTATGACGTCGCTTATCCTTCCGCTTCTCCTATCGCTCCTTATCCTCTTTACCAGGCTCTCGCCGTCCTCGATGGTCCCAATGAGAACTCCGTTGAGGTAAATCCTCCAGAGGCTCGGGTTCGGCCTTCTCTCCTCGATGGGAACGACGCCGAGCTTGCTCAGGTACTCCCTGACTTCCTTCTCCGGGATTCCGGTGGTTATCTGGGCCATCAAAGCAAGATTCTTGACCAGACCACAGTTTGGACCTTCCGGCGTTTCCGTCGGGCATATCCTTCCCCAGTGGGTTCCGTGGAGGTCACGGGCCTCGAAGTGGGGCTGGTCCCTGCTGAGCGGGGAAGTGACGCGCCTGAGGTGAGAGAGCGTGCTCATGTAGTTGGTCCTGTCGAGGAGCTGACTGACACCGGTTCTTCCACCTGGCCACGCACCGGTCGCGAGGGCGTGCTCAATCCTCTCGCTCAGCACGTCCGGCCTTATGGAGTTCCTCACGAAGCGCTGTATGTTCTCGAAGGTGTAGCGCTCGCCCTTCCTCTGGTAGGTCTTGGTCATCTGGTACTGCATGTCCTTGACGAGCTGGCCGAAGGCAACGCGGAAGAGGTCCCTGAGGAGGTCTCCCGCCAGCTTGAGCCTCTTGTTGGCGTAGTGGTCCTTGTCGTCCTCGCCGCGGAGGCCAAGTGAAAGCTCCAGAACCTTGAGGGCCATCATACCGAGGTAGTAAGCTTTGGCCCTTCTCCTCTCGGGCTCGACGCCCATGTGGGGCAGGAGGTTGTTGTCTATAATGTGCTCGGCCCTCCTGAGCCTGTACTCCCTGGGCTGGCCTGGGAGGGAGAGCTTTCCTATGTAATCGAGGGCCTCCTCCTGGGTGGTTATGTCGCTGGCGTCCTCGAGGTTGTCGAAGAGAACCTGCTGTATCCTCGGGTCGTCGCTGACAGCTTCAACTATCTCCTTATCGCTGAGGAGACCGAGGGCGCGCATGACGTAGACGAACTTAACTGGCCTGGGGACGTTCGGTATGTTCACGTAGAGTATTCCGTCCTTCCTTCTCTCTACCGTTATCAGGGCCCTGTAGCCGTGCCTGTAGGAGAAGACCTTGGCGATTATCCTGTTCTGCCTCTCGTCCCTCTCCACCAGGGTCTTGTTGGGGGCGAGGTCCTCAATGGAGACTATAACCCTCTCGGAGCCGTTGATGATGAAGTATCCTCCGGGGTCCTTCGGGTCCTCGCCGAGCTTTATAAGCTCCTCGTCGCTGAGGCCGTAAAGCCTGCAAGCCTTGGACTTGAGCATTATCGGGAGCTCGCCGATGCGAACCTCGACGGGTTCCTGCTCTATTCCCTTGATAACTGGAATAAGCTCGAGGTAGAGCGGGGCCGAGTAGGTCAGGTTCCTTATCCTGGCGTCCATTGGATAGAGGGGCTTCCTCTGGCCCTGGGCCTCCTGGAACTCGGGCTCGCCCAGGCGGATTTTACCAAACTTGACCTCAAAGTCCGGAATGTCGGGCTTGAGGCCACCGAACTCGTCTATAACCTGCTGCATTCCGTGGTCGATGAAGGCGTTGTAAGAATCAAGGTGCTGCCTTACAAGTCCCCTCTCCTTCCAGTAGGCTTCCATAACGAGCCAGAGGTCGTCAGGGGTGACATCAACAACGGTGGGTCCTCTCGATGCCATAATCTCACCTCTCAGAATCAGTCCTCCACCACAAGACGGTAGTAGTAATAGTAGCCCGCCGTTGGGCTCTTTCTCTTTATCTCAATGACGTCTCCCGGCTTTGCCCCAAGGGCGACGACGGCCGGGTCCGAGGCCTTGATCTGTGGGAGCTGTGAGATCCTGATCCTGTACTTTCTGAGGAGTTCCTCCTTCTCCTCCTCGCTGAGGATTCTGTGCTCGGGAACCAGCTCATGCGTGAATATATCAAACTCCTTTTTCGTCGCCACCGAGAATTGCCCCCTTTAACGTTTTTTAAGAACGATTATCACTACCTCACACCTGCGGGTTTCGGTATATAAGCTTTTCGAGTGGTATCTGGCCCGTAGGGGTTTATATCGGTTGCGTAAAGTTTAAGAACCGTTTTCTGGCCCGAAAAAGGACTCTGATGTACTTCAATGTCCACCGAAAACGGAAAGACTTATAAAGGCTCGGCTGGGGTTCGGAATCCAAACTTCAGTGGAGAGAGCAAAGTGGCAGGTCTTTTCCGTAGATTTGCCGATTCTAGTGGGTTTATGTAGACACAAGTTGTACCATTGACGGGATAACTTGTCATATCTGGCAAAAGTTCGCATAAACTTGGTCTCATTCTGCAATATGGCCGGCATTTTGGGCCTCCAGGCGGGGGCGTATCTTCTGACACCTCTCGAGGAGCAACTCCTAAAGAATGGCAATTTAAAGAACGAACACATCATAAAAACAAGCACCTTTTGGAAAAGACACTTACTCTTCCGCCAGCGCTCGCGCAAGCAAGGGCTGTTGTGGTGGGCCCGGGGGGCTTTGAACCCCCGACCACGCGGTTATGAGCCGCGCGCTCTGACCAGGCTGAGCTACGGGCCCACTACTGGCGCCGCCGCCCGGACTCGAACCGGGGACCGCCGGATTAACAGTCCGGCGCTCTACCGACTAAGCTACGGCGGCACGACCCAATGTAGGGAATACGGAGTGGATTTATAAATCTTACGGTGTGGGCAGGAACTGCGAAAACTTTATATCTCCCTCGGAAGGTCTTTAGACCGTGCCCCGGTAGCCTAGCCTGGCGGGGCGGCGGACTTGTAATCCGCCGGTCGCGGGTTCAAATCCCGCCCGGGGCTCCATTCTAACAAACTTCGCCTTGTGGGGTTTGATAGGGGATTGTAGCTCTGTTTGAAGTGTCAGTTCTAACGTGGCCAAAAGGGTTCTCATAATTAAACGCTGGCCTTGGATTGAGAAACCATATCTTTGAACGTGCAACAGGGAGCTACGACTTTTGATGAGGCTTGGAAACGCTTTTTGACCAAAATTCGTAGGATAAGTTGCTCGCTTAAAACCGTTGCCTATTGTGTGTAGGTAGGGAGGCATAGATCTCAGCTCGTTGTGAAGATGGTCCAGCTCTGATAGTCAGCTTCTATGAGAACTTCTATTATGTCCTCTTCACCGTAGTGTATCTCCCTCACCGTTACCTCCTTCTTGATGTGGCCGTGTACAACGGCCTGATGGACCTCTTTGGGAAGCTCCTCTGTCACGGGAATGATCCCGTCCTTCACGTATATTCCCGCCAGCTTGCCCCTCTGGAGGAGGAACCCCCTGACGGGAACCACGTATTCATCAAACCCCACCCCGTACTTGGCGTTTTCAACACGTCCAACACCAACTGTCATATGGATCACCCACATGTAAGTTTTCTATTACATATTTGTGCCTTCCATTTATAAGCTTTTCTGGCTAGAATTGAATAAGAAGAAATGGGGAAGCAAGGTAGTCAGTATTCTACCTCGCCCCTCTCCCTCAGCTCGCGGTACATCTTCCAGCTGAGAACCGGCTTCTTTGCCGCCAGAACGTCGTCCACGCGCTTCACCGCCGTGTTGTGCGGTGCGCTCTTAACGATCTCCGGATTGCTGTAAGCTTCCTCGCTTATCCTCCTGAGGGCCTCGACGTAGGCGTCGAGCTCCTCCCTGCTCACGGTCTCGGTCGGCTCTATCATCAACGCCTCGTGGACGATAAGCGGGAAGTAAACCGTCGGCGCGTGCATTCCGAAGTCGAGTAGCCTCTTGGCTACGTCCATCGCTGTAACCCCTGTTTCCTTCTTCATCGGCTCGGCGGAGAAGACCACCTCGTGCTTCCTCAGCTCCTTGCCGGGCAGGGAGTAGCCCCTTGTCCCTTTCAGCTTCCGGGTGATGTAGTTGGCGTTTAGAACAGCTACCTCGCTCGCGTTCTTAAGGCTCTCCCTTCCCATTACCTTGAGGTAAACGAGGGCCCTGACCATAACCGCGAAGTTGCCGTAGAGCTCCTTGACCTTGCCGATGCTCTTGGGCACGTCGTAGTCGAGGTAGTAACCGCGCTCCTCATCGTAGCCGACCAGCGGAACCGGCAGGTAGTCCTTGAGGAAGTCCTTGACGCCGACCGGCCCGCTTCCAGGTCCACCGCCGCCGTGCGGGGTTGAGAAGGTCTTGTGGAGGTTGAGGTGGACTATGTCGAAGCCCATGTCACCGGGTCTGATCTTTCCTAGCACTGCGTTGAGGTTGGCACCGTCGTAGTAGAGCAGCCCGCCGGCCCTGTGGACTATCCTCGCTATCTCCAGTATCTCGTCCTCGAAGATGCCAAGGGTGTTGGGGTTCGTGAGCATCAACCCGGCCGTTCTCTCGCTCACCGCGCTCTCAAGGGCCTCCAGATCCATCGTTCCCTCCTCGGTCGAGGGAATTTCGATGACCTTGAAACCGGCCATGGCGGCACTGGCCGGATTGGTTCCGTGGGCCGAGTCAGCAACGAGCATCTCGTCCCTCTGTGGCTCGCCGTTGTCGAGGTGGTAGGCTCTGATTATCGAAACGCCCGTGAACTCGCCGTTGGCACCGGCAGCGGGCTGGAGGGTGAAGCGGTCCATTCCGGTTATCTCCTTGAGCCACTGCTCCAGCTCCCACATTATCTTTAGCGCTCCCTGGACGGTCCTCTCGTCCTGGTAGGGGTGAATGTAGGCAACCCCCGGGTGTGAAGCTATCTCCTCGTTTATCTTGGGGTTGTACTTCATGGTGCACGAGCCGAGCGGGTAGATGCCCGAATCAACGCCGTAGTTCATCTCGCTCAAGCGGGTGTAGTGTTTCACTATCTCGGGCTCGCTCAGCTCAGGAAGGTTCAGCGGGCTTTTCCTCCTGAGCTTCTCCGGAATCTCAACGCTTACATCTTCAATCGGCCTCGGAAGGGTGTAGCCGACCCTCCCCTTGCGGGAGAGCTCGAAGATGAGCGGTTCGTCCCATTTAGCCTGCCGGAACATTCAGGCCACCTCCCTGAGGGCCTCTATGAGGGCATCTACCCATTCCTTCCTCGTCGTCTCTGTCGCGGCAAAGAGGGCAGTCTCGCCGAGCTCCGGGAAGTGCTTCCCGACGTAGTAGCCTCCGTGGATTCCCCTCTCCAAGAGGGCCTCGTGCACCTCGCTGTAGGGCTTTTCGAACCTCGCTGGCACGTCCTTGAAGTAGAGCCCCTCGAAGGGAATCTCAGCGACTTCGCTCAGCCTCTTCCTGAGGTAGGCCGTGTTCTTGAGGATTGCCTCGCCAAGCTCGGCCAAGCCCCTCGGCCCGAGGCTCGCGAGGTGTATCGCTGAGGCAACGGCCACCAACGCCTCGTTGGAGCATATGTTCGAGGTCGCCTTTGCGCGCCTTATGTGCTGCTCCCTCGTCTGGAGGGTCATGACGAAGGCCCTCCTTCCCTCCGCGTCTCTCGTCATTCCGATTATCCTGCCCGGCATCTGGCGTATGAGCTTTTTGTCGTTCCTGACGGCGAAGATTCCGGCCCTCGGGCCGCCGAAGTTCATGGGGTTGCCGAGGTATGCCGCCTCTCCGACCGCTATGTCAGCGCCGAGCTCACCCGGCGCCTCGAAAAGCCCGAGCATCGTTGGGTCTGCTCCGACCACGAAGTAGGCCCCCGCATCGTGGGCAATCTCGCCGATTTCCCTCACGTTCTCCTCGACTAAACCGAAGAAGTTGGCCATCTCGACGTAGACGCCGGCGGCTTCGCCAACTGCTTCCTTGAGCTTTTCAAGGTCAAGATTGCCTTCCTCGTCCCAGGGAACTTCAACTATCTCCAGCCCGGCACCGCGCGTGTATGTCGCTATCACCGCCCTCTTCTCCGGGCTGAGGGCCTTTGGGACAAGGAAGCGCTTTCTCTTGCCCCTGTGGAGCCTGACCGTCATCAGAGCGGCCTCGGCTATGGCCGTCCCCCAGTCGTACATCGAGGAATTGACAACGGGCAGACCGTAAAGCTCCGCCATTATGCTCTGGTACTCGAAGAGGGCCTGGAGCATTCCCTGGCTTATCTCGGGCTGGTAAGGAGTGTAGGCCGTCAAGAACTCGCTCCTCTCGATGAGGTACTTGACGTGGGCTGGAACGTAGTGGAAGTACGTCCCCGCCCCGAGGAAGCTCGGCATTTCAAGGACGGTCCTGTTCTTTGAGAGGATTTCGCTGAGCTCGAGGAAGACCTCGTACTCGCTCTTTCCCTCCGGAAGGTTGAACTCCTTGACCATTCCGGCCGGGACGTCGGAGAAGAGCTCGTCAATCGAATTGAAGCCGATTTCTTTCAGCATTTCATCTCTATGCGCCAGGTTTGGAAGGTAGTGCCTCCCCATACCTATCACCTTCTGAGCTTTAAGACGGTCGTTGAAAGTTGGGAGCTGAGAATATATGCTTTGTGCCGCCGGGAGGGCAGAACCGTGTACCACTGTTAAGGAAAAATAAGGGGGGTAAAGGCCTCAGCCGGTAACGCCGACGTCCTCGAAGAACTTCTCCATCAGGCCGGCAATGGCCCTTATGTCGTACTGCATGGTCTCGTAGACCGCCCACTGGACGAGGCTGTACTCCCTGCCGTCGAGGGTCTTGAAGCCACTCGGGGCGTTCACGTCAAAGTTGGCGTGGAGCTCGATGTTCCTTATGGCCCAGCCGTCCACGTCGTCGTCGAGCCAGTCGTCATTGCTCACGTAGGTGTAGATGTAGACGGTGTCACCCGGAACGGTGACGCTGGTATCGACGAGCGGGTTCGGGTCCTGGGCGTAGCGGGCTATGAGGTTCCAGTTCTTGTCGTAGATCTCGACGTAGCCGAGGGTCTTGAAGTAGGCGTTCTGCATGTCGATGTCCTTGAAGACGAGGGTTATCGAGCTGGCGCCCTTGAACTCGAGCTTGAGGACGCTCCAGTCGCCCTTCTTGAGGGTCCTGGTCCAGAAGTAGCTTCCGAGGTGGCCGCGCTCGCTCCAGAGGTTGATGTCCTTGCCGGTCGAGTAGAGCATGTAGCGCCAAGAGTTGTGGGCTATTAAGTCAGCGTAGGCCCAGGCAACGCCGTTGGCGAGGCTCATGTGACCGTTCTCGTTGTCGGCTATATAGATGTCGTAGCCGTAGATGAACCGCTGCTTCTCCTGCGGGATCTGCCACCACTTTATCGGCGTGAGGTCGAGGGGAACGCGGTCGTTGAGTATGTCGTCGGCGACGGTGGGGGAGATATCGTTCTCAACGAAGTCGTGGGCGTCCTCGATGTAGCTGAACTGCTCGAGGTCCTCGAAGAGGGCAGGGGTGGTGTGTGCCACCAGCATGCTCATGTCCTCGAGTATGTGAACCGCCCTGCCGAGGTAGAGCATGGCCTCCTCCCTGTTGCCCTGCTTCCAGAGCTGAACCGCCTGCTCGTAGAGCTTCTGGGCCATGTCGGCTCCGGAGCTGTCGCGGTCGCCGAAGAGGTCAACGGTGATTAGCTCCGAGTGATCCATAGGGTCGTGGAAGTGGTACTGGCTCTGGAGGGTGTAGGTCTTCCCGTTGAACTCTATGCTCCCGCCGCGCCAGTCCTCGTCGTAGGCTCCGTAGAGGAGCTGGTCCTGGTACTGCATGAGGATCGAACCGAGGGTCGGGTTGTCCCTGTAAACCGCCTGTATGGCCTTGTAGGTCAGCTTCTGGTGGACGTTCATGGGGTTGTCGAGGGTCGGTCCGTCGGTCGGCCAGGCGCTCACGAGGCCCAGCCCACCGAGGACGAGGAGAACCAGAACGACGGCCCCTACCTTCCTCATTTTATCACCCTTTTGTTTTTAGATTCTATTGGAAGTGGACATGCAGCACTATGGGAGAATTAAAATTTAAAACTTTTTTGAGTTACGTGAGTTATACCCTGGGAATTTTCTGTATCTTATCGTGCTGTTGCAACCGTATAATATTTCCGTTGTTTGGGGCAACGCTTAAATTTGGCTTCCCCTTCGGGGTATGGGGGTAGCCATGATAATAGCCTTCGACTTCGATGGAACGCTGGCTGACACCTACACCTGCATCGAAGAGGCGTTCAGGCGGGCCCTGGAGAGGCGCTACCGATGGCTCCCGGGGAAGGCACTGTGGGCCAAGCTGCTGACTAAAATCGAACTCCAGTTTGAGAGGCCTGCCTTCGGGAAGCACAAGAAAAAATCCAAACCCCCGTTCTTCCTGCGCACGAAGTTCTTCGAGACCTGGTTTGAGGAGAGGGCCAAGCTTAGCAGACCAATCGACGATTCCCCGGAGCTTTTGAGGAAACTCAAGGAGGAGGGGCACACTGTAATCTCCTTCTCCGCCGAGGACTTCATAGACGGAATGAAGGTCAGACGGCTGAAGGAAATGGGGATATACGACCTCTTTGACGACGTCGTAGTCTTTGGCCACGATATGACCATAGACGAGGCCTTTAAGCTGGTTCGCGAGAAGTACGGGAACGAGACTTTAATCTGGGTGGACGACAAGCCCTGGCGCTTCATCGGTCACGGCGATGAGAACACCGAGTACGTGTGGTATTACTTCCCCTTCACGGCCAGGTTCGTTGAGAAAAATCGCGAGAAACTGGCTCTGATCCCCCACCTTCACATAATACACGACCTCTGGAGCCTGTTTGACGTCGTGGAAAGGGTCAAGCAGGAGCGCTAGCCGGAGTCGGCGTTGGTGTATTCTATGGTGTCCTCCACGAACTCATCGTAGGTTTCCCTGTCCACTTCTTCAATCTTGAGGCTGAACTCCCGCCCCAACGCCCAGCGGATAGCGACGTCACCCCTGTCTGTCTCGGCAACTATGAGACCGAATGGTAGATCACCGGCCCAATGGTGTTTGAAGAATCCTACCCTAAAGCCCCTTTTCGTGAGTTCCTTCAAGACAGCCTCTTGGGTTCTCAGGGGACCGTACGGGCTCTTGGCCAAGCCAATATAGGGCATTTTTACTCACCATTGTTCCATAGATGGGCAGATTTAAAACCTTTTCGGTTGTCCTAACAAAACTCGACGGTGAGGTTTCCGGAAGGCTAACATTTTAATAGTAGGCCGGGAACTTACTCCGGGTGATGAAATGAAGGCACGCTACATCGGCCTGCTCATTGCTTTAATCGTTCTCGCCGCCGGCTGCATCTCCGGGGGTGGAACGTCCCCTTCTCCAACCACCACGACCACTGGAAACCTTCCGTTCACTCAGGAAGACATGGAGAAGGCCATAACGTCCCTGAAGAGCTACGAGTACGTGATGAGAGTGGACAGCTACAATGGAACGAGGCTGGTGGCCCAGCTTAGGACCGAGGGCGCGATAGACTTCGAGAAAAAGCTGAAGGCAGTGTCCACGCTCTCGAACAGTACCGTCGGGGGCGGCTCCTACTACCTGGCCTACTACTACACCACCTCCAAGGGCTACGCGAGCTACATCGACAGGAACGGTACGGTGACCTGGGAAGCCGCGTGCTACGGGCCGGGCGAGGGGCCAAACATGAACTCCACGGTTTTGGACGGACTTTGGAAGGTACTGGACATGGAGAACGTCAGGGTTATCGAGGAGGACGGTTACTACCTCATATACGCCAACGAGACTGGGGGGACGGCAATCGGAACAAACGTCACGAACGCTTATCGGACGAGGGTCGAGGTTAAGCTCACGAAGGATCTTATCCCCGTGGAGGTCAAGCGGACCGTCTACTACGAGAAGAACGGGGCCGAGTGGGTTGATGTAACCACCATAGAGATAAAGAACCCGGACTCAGCCACGGTTGAGCCTCCCAGGGAGCTCATCGATTACCTCGAGGAACAGGGGATTGACCTCGGGGAGTTCCTTGGAAAATGCTAAACCTTTAAATTCTCCTTTTCCCTCTAGTTTTGGGTGAATAGGTCGTGGATGCCCTAAGCGTTATAGCGTTCTTTGCCTACGGTCCGGCGCTCGTTATACTATGGTACTTCTATCACGCCGACAGGTACGAGCCTGAACCAAGGAGGTACGTCCTTGGAACGTTCCTGCTGGGGGGAACGCTCTCGATAGGAATTGCCTACGTGCTTGAGAGCTTCCTCACCCTTGGAGGCGCAATAGAGCCGATCCTGCCAGCCTCAGCATTCTACGTCGCCCTCGTGGCGGGGATCGTTGAAGAGCCTGCGAAGGCTTTGGCCATACGGTGGCCGTTCAAGGCCGGTCAGATGGACGGCATAATGGACGGCCTCGTTTACGGAGTCGCCGCTGGTCTGGGCTTCGCAGCCACCGAGAACTTTATGTACGGTCTCGGCTGGGGTGTGGCGGTGACGGTGACCCGTGCTTTTCTGACGCCACTCGCCCATGCCACCTGGAGTGCCATAGTCGGTGTTGGCTACGGAATGAAGGCCGAGGGGAAGGTGGACTCGGTTCTTCCATACTTCCTGCTGGCCATCGTGCTCCACTTCGTCTGGGACTACTACGCTTTCCTGAGTGCCGCGGTTCCAGCGTACAACGTTCTGCTGATATTCTTCATAATCTTGAACCTGGCCCTGCTCCGCTACTTCCTTATTATGGGTCGGGCGGAGGACAGGAGTAGAATATGGTATTACTGGTTCAAGAGGAGGGACGGTCCGTGAACCGGCTTGAGGAGGCTCTCTTTGAGGCAAGACCCTACGTGGAGTACTACGACAGGCTGGAAGAGCTCGTCAAAAGGCTCTGGGAGAAAGCCACCGACGAGGAGCACTTCCTCCGACTCCTTAGCGAGGAGCTCCCCCGCGCCGAGGAGCCTTTCAGGACGGATCTCCGGATATTCCTGCAGAAGTTTGAGGCGCTCTAAATTTCTTCTTTTCAATAGTAAACCTTATAACCTGCTGGCATTAACTTTTTTGGTGGGTTCGATGAGGACGCTGGCGGCAGTTATTGCGGGCCTTCTCCTGCTGACCATCGCTCTGTGGGCGGCGTGGGCTGGAATAATCCGCCCTCGGTGGACGACGTCGTCTCCTCCATCGAGAGCCTGGACTCCTTCTGCTGGAGGGCGGAGCTTGAGAGCGGACGCTTCACATGGAGAAGCGATAGGAGCCACATCGATTGGAACCGGAGGGAGGTTGTAGAAACCGAGGGGAGCTTCGAGATGCTTGGACTGTGGAAGCGCTGATGCCTCGCTCGGGTGGTGCACTATGTCGCGGCGGTGGAAGGTGTTCGTGGTCGTTCTCCTCCTGTTCCTGGCCCCAATGTCGTTGAATGGCTACACCTACCGCTACGGGCTTGAAAGCCGGGGTTTTATGTCGTTCTCGGAGATGGGCTTTGGCGTCGCCTGTCCAGGCATCTTTCGGGCCTACTACCAAATAAACGATGAGTGGGAGGTGAAGTTCGTTAGCTCCTACTTCCCGGGGGAGAACGATTCCAGGAAGTTCAACGAC
This sequence comes from Thermococcus cleftensis, assembly GCF_000265525.1. Classification (NCBI taxonomy): domain Archaea; kingdom Methanobacteriati; phylum Methanobacteriota; class Thermococci; order Thermococcales; family Thermococcaceae; genus Thermococcus; species Thermococcus cleftensis. Next base: position 396,760 of record NC_018015.1, on the reverse strand, counting down.
CCCAACGTGGTGATAGCGGAATTCGAGCGGAAGGCCCGGTCAAGGAGGCTCATCAGCGCGGGCGATTACTCCGTTTTAGTTCTCTCCAGAGACGAGAACGGCAGTTTTTTGAGCACCCATTACCGGCTCAAGGCAGTTTACGAGCAAGAAACCCTCAGGAAGGTTTCCTTCAACATCACCCACTCCCTCAACTACGGCCCGGGGAACAGTAGCGTCTTGGTGGACTACGTTGATATTTACAGGACTTACGACATTGAGGAAACCCGTTGCTGGCAGGTTCTCATCGGCTGGTTTAAACCCCTACTCAGGAAGTACCTGAGGGATCAGCTCGGCAAGATACCCTATCCCAATCCTTGGGAGCGGGAACCCTGGTGATCGTTTCCACATTTTGCAAACTCTTGCCAGTGGTGTGCAAAATTTGAACAGAAAAAGTATTTAAACCAACCCTTCCACTTGCCTATGAGGACAACTGGAGGTAGTACGATGAAGAGGGCTGTGGCTCTAATTTTGATGGCAGTTGTGGTGCTGGCAAGCGGCTGCATCGGGAAGGGCGTTGGCCTCACCGAGGAGAAGGTCCTTGAGGCCCTCCAGAGCATAGAAACGGCCAGCTACGACCAGAACTTTTCAATGAGCATGCACTTCACCGATCCGGAGGGCAACAAGACGATAAACTTCACGATGTCGGGTCGCGTCCTTGGCGTCTTCAACAACACGGCCGGACTGGAGAGAGGTAACATGAGCATAACGATGCACATGATGGGAATGGACGTCAATATGAACTGGCCCTACTTCGTCAATAACTCCAGCGTCTACTTCATGGTCGATGGGAAGTGGTACAACGTCTCCCCCGACGATGACCTCTATTCCCGTGCCCAGGGATCGCTCAACGTGGACTACATCAGGAACCTTCTCAAGGAAAAGAACGTCACCATAGAGAAGCTCTCCGATGGCTACGCCTTCCGTGTGAACGTGACCTTCTGGGAGTTCGTGAACGCCACCAACCAGAGTGGATACTTCAACGAGCTTTGGAGCGTCGATGGCGAGAGATGGGTGAACGTCACCACAAACTCCGGCTGGGTGGAGGTTCACCTGACGAAGGACGGAACCCCAACCTTCATCGAGACCCACATGGAGGTTATCCTGGCGGTAAAGGGCTATGACGGCAGAACGACTGACATCTACGTGACCCTTCACGAGAGCGTCGCCCTCTCGAACATCAACGAGCCCGTTGAGATAAAGGCCCCTGAGGGGATAGAGAGCGCTGGGGACTTCGAGGAAATATTCTGGTGAGGGGGCTAAGCCCCCCTCGTGGCCACTATTTTTATTCCGTTCCACTCGGCAACCACTTCCCCGACCTCGACCGGGGCCCTGAGCTTCAGCTTCGCCAAAAACCTCATGAGCTCAGGTATCTTCTCCTTTGGAACTGGCTCCGCGGTTTTAACGCTCACCGTTGGCAAAGCTCCGCCTTCAACTGGCACGACGCTCATCACCACCCTCTTCGGGTTCGTAACTTCCTGAACCGCCCACTCCTCACCGCGGGGGCAGGTGTGGCCGGTAACTCCAACGACCCTGCCGTCCTCTACTTTCACCTCAACAGCGCAGCCGAGGGGGCAGACGATGCAGGTGAAGCGGTAAATCATACCCTCACCACCTCCACTGTGAGCTTCTCAGCCTTCCTGATCTCCTCTGCCTTCAGCTTTACCCTGAGCATCTCCGCCGGCTTGACCACCGGGAGCTTCATCTTCTTGCCGATTTCGGGGATTCTAAGCTCGACGTCCTCCATCGGCCTCGCGACCCGGAGGTAGAGGTAAACGTCCCTATCGCCGCTCAGATAGTGCGGAGCGAGAAGGCGGACGTTTTCACCCTTCTCGACCTTAACCCACTTCCTGCTCCCTATCCCGCCGTTCTCGATGAACTCCCTGGCTCCTTCAGCGGCAAGTTCACCCTGCTCGGCGACGTAGTCGACCAGGTCGTTGATGAGGAGGGCGTTTCCGGCCACGAAAATCCCCGGAACGCTCGTCTCGAGCCTGTCGTTCACAACCGGGCCACCGGTGGAGGGGTCGATCTCAACGCCTATGGCCGTCAGCTTCTTGACGTTCGGAACCAGTCCGGCGGAGATAATCAGTGTATCCGCCTCGATCCAGAACTCACTTCCGGGGATTTCGTTGAGGTTCTCGTCCACCTTTACTACCTTCACCCTCTCGACCCTTCCCCTGCCCCGCACCTCGACAACCTTGTGGCTCAGGTAGAGCGGAATATCGAAGTCCCTCAGGATTATGACGTTTCTGGCCAAACCGCCGGGGTAGGGCATCAGCTCTATCACCGCCTTCACCTTCGCCCCTTCAAGGGCGAAGCGGCGCGCCATTATGAGGCCGACGTCGCCGGAACCGACTATCACAACCTCCCTGCCCGGCATTATCCCGTAGATGTCCATCAGCGTCTGGGCCTCTCCGGCGGTGTAAACGCCGGAAACCCTGTCGCCGACTATTCCTATCTCGAAGGCGTGCCTCTCCCTCGCCCCGGCGGCGTAGATAACGGCCCTGGCCCAGACCCCGTAGGCACCGCTCGGTGATGTGAAGACGACCACCTTCTCAAGGTCGGAGTAGTTTTTGATTTCGAGCACCCTCGCGGCCGTTTTATACTCCACCCCGAGCTCCACCATCTTTCTGGCCAGCCTCGCCGCGAACTCCGGGCCGGTCAGCTCCTCCCTGAAGTAGTGCAATCCGAAGCCGGGGTGTATGCACTGTGGAAGGATTCCGCCGAGGTGGTCGTTCTCGTCGAGGAGCAGAACCTTCAGGCCGAGTTCCTTCGCCCTCACCGCGGCGGCCATTCCAGCGGGACCGCCGCCGATGACGACGACGTCGTAGTTCAGCATCGGAATCCTCGGGAACATCAGGCATCACCCCTGAGGAGGGCCTTGACGTCACCCACTCCAATCTCGCTCCCCTTACCCTTCAGCGTGACCTTCCAGGGTTCGACGCCGTACTCCCTGGCCAGAAGCTCGACTATCTTCGGCCTGCAGAAGCTTCCCTGGCACGTTCCGGTGGTTGCCTTCGTCCTGAACTTCACGGAATCGACGCTCGGCGTCTTAACGCCTATGAGCTTCATCCTCTCGATGGCCTCCAGAATGTCCCCCTCGCTCACGTTGTTGCACCTGCAGACGACCTTTCCGTAGGAGGGGTTTCTCTTTACGGCCTCGTTAACCTGCTCCGGGCTCATCATGAAGAGGTGGCTTATCTCCCTCCTGTAGGGGTTCCACTTGGACTTCTCCCTGAGCTGGATTCCGAGGTCGCGCTGGATTATCTCCGCCACTTCCTCCGCAATGGCCGGAGCGCTCGTCAGCCCGGGCGAGCGGATTCCAGCCACGTTTATGAAGCCCCAGACCTCTTCCTCCGCCCTGATTATGAAGTCCCCGCCGGTGGGTTCAGGTCTTAAGCCTGCGAAGGTCCTGATCACCTTGCTCCTAGGTGGTAACTGTGGCCAGAGCTTCTTGGCTCCTTCCCAGACCTGCTCAAGCCCCTCCCTGGTGGTGGCGAGGTTTTCCTTCTCCTCTGGCGGCAAATCCTGGGCGTTTGGCCCTATCATCAGATGGCCGGATATCTCGGTTGTCACGACTATTCCCTTGCTTATCGGAGTTGGAGTCGGGAAGAGGACCCTCCTCGGCCCTGGAACGTCGTCGTCGAAGATCCAGTACTCCCCTTTTCTCGGGTGTATCTCGAAGTAGTCTATGCCGGCCATTCTCGCTATCCTGTCAGCGTAGAGACCGGCGGCGTTGATTACTATATCCGCCTCGATGAAGCCGTTGCTAGTTTCAACCCCCTTAACCTCGCCGTTCTCGACCCTTATTCCGGTAACCTCGGTCTCGAGGTGAGTCTTAACGCCGTTCGCCACGGCGTTCTCGGTTATCGCTATGACAGCTGGAATCGGGCCTATTTGCCCCACTATCGGCACCCATAGCGCCCCGATGGCTTCCTTCGTCAGGCCGGGCTCGAGGTGGAAGAGCTCTTCCTTATCTACGATCCTCATCTCGGGGACGCCGTTCCTTCTCCCGCGCTCCAAAAGCCTCTCAAGCTCGTCGAAGTCCTCCTCCCTGGTTGCAACTATCAGGGCCCCGTTCCAGACGTGGGGGATCTCAAGCTCTTTCACCCACCGGTGCCAGAGACGGTTTCCCCTTATGCACAGCTTCGCCCTCGTCGGGTACTTGTCAGGGTCGTCGTCGTAACCGCCGTGGATCAAAGCCGTGTTGGCCTTGCTGACTCCCCAGCCAACGTCCGGGGCCTTCTCAATCAGGTGAACCTCAAGGTTCTCGTATTTACTGAGAACCCTCGCTATGCTGGCCCCGCTTATGCCAGCCCCTATTATGGCCACCTTTGTCTTCATGATCTTCACCTCGATTTAACTTGAGAAAGGGCTTCCACCGTTTTAAAGCTTTCCCCAACCTTTAGTTGGGCAAAAGGGCAAGGAAAGAACCTTTAAGGACATTAGAAAAAAGGACAGTGGCGAACAGCATCTTGATGGACAGAAATGTCCACCCAAAGCTCAGGCCCCAACGACCTTTGCCCAGCCCATTGCTCTCTTCACGGCCTCCTTCCAGCCGCGGTAGAGCCTCTCCCTCGTTTCCCCATCCATCTTTGGCTCGAAGACCCTCTCCGCCTTCCAGAGGCTCTCTATCTCCTCAAGGCCCTCCCAGTAGTCAACGGCCAGCCCCGCCAGATACGCCGCTCCCAAGGCTGTGGTCTCCTTCACGACGGGCCTGACGACGCGCCTGTTGAGTATGTCCGCCTGGAACTCCATCAGGAAGTCGTTCGCCGTCGCTCCCCCATCGACGCGGAGCTCCTTTATGCCGACGAGCTTCTCCATCTCCTCTATGACGTCCCGGGTGAGGTAGGCTATCGCTTCAAGCGTTGCCCTCGCGAGGTGCTCCCTTCCCGTTCCGCGAGTTATGCCGATTATCAGCCCCCTCGCGAACTGGTCCCAGTAAGGCGCTCCCAGGCCGACGAAGGCCGGGACGAAGTAAACACCTTCGTTGCTCTCAAGTTTTCTCGCTAGCTCCTCCGTCTCGGGGGCGCTCTTTATGATTCTTATTCCATCGCGGAGCCACTGAACTGCCGCTCCTGTTATGAAGACGCTCCCCTCGAGGGCGTAGGTGACCTTTCCTTTGAGCCCCCACGCTATCGTCGTGAGCAAATTATCTGAATACCGGACGGTCTTGCCTGTGTTTGCCAAGATGAAGCTCCCCGTCCCGTAGGTTGCCTTCACCATTCCAGCCTCAAAGGCGGCCTGACCGAAGAGTGCCGCCTGCTGGTCGCCGGCGTCTCCGCTCACCGGGATTTCAGCGCCGAGGAGTTCTCTCTTCGTGTGGCCGTAGACCTCGCTCGACTCCCTGACCTCCGGCAGGATCCCATCGGGAATCCCGAAGATCTCCAGAAGCTCATCGTCCCAGTCGAGTTTCTTGATGTTGAAGAGCATGGTTCGAGAAGCGTTTGAATAGTCGGTGACGTGCTCACCGGTCAGGCGGTAGATCAGGAAGGTGTCGACCGTTCCGAAGAGCACCTCGCCCCTCTCGGCCTTTTCCCTCAATCCCGGCACGTTGTCGAGGAGCCACCTGATCTTGCTAGCCGAGAAGTACGCATCTGGGACCAGGCCGGTCTTCTCCTTGATAACATCGCCGTACTCCCTCTTTATCTCCTCCACCATCTCGGCCGTTCTTCTGCACTGCCAGACTATCGCGTTGTAGAGCGGCTTACCGCTCCTGTCCCAGACTATCGTGGTTTCACGCTGGTTGGTGACGCCTATCGCCGCTATCTGGCCTGGCTCGATCTTGGCTTTTTCCAGCGCCGTCTTGATGGCCCTGAACTGGGCGTCCTATATTTCCTCGGGGTCGTGCTCGACCCAGCCTGGCCTGGGGTAGTGCTGGGGGAACTCGTACTGGCCTATGCCCAGAACGTTGCTCTCCCTGTCGAAGATTATAGCCCTTGCAGAGGTCGTCCCCTCGTCGAGGGAAAGTATGTAGCGCTCCATGATATCACCGGGGTTAAAGAAATGGTGAGGGGGTATTAACGGTTTCGATGGAATCACCTGAGCCCCAGTTCTCTGAGGTATCTGATCATCTTCTCTACGTCATTCGCTATGACGACCTCGAAGAGGCCCTTAAGCCTCGCGAGGTTGTCGTCGGCGTAGAAGAGCCCATCGTTCTCGGTCCAGAGAACCACTTTAAGGCCGAGGGAGCGCGCCCAGTGAAGGGCCTGAAGGGTCTTCTCGAAGCCGAGTAGGGGGATTGCCTCCATCGGAACGTTTATTGACCAGAGGTTGAGCTCATCTTTCAGCTTCGGAATCAGGGGGACCACTTCCTCCCTGTCTATGAGAAGCCCCATCGTGGTTTCCTCGTCGTGCTTTCGGTATTCCCTGAGGGCTTCAATATCAAAGGACGAGACCATTACCCTCCGAGGATTGTTGGCTTTCACTATCTCGGCCACTTTCTCCACCGCGTCCCTGTCCTTGAGCTCAACGTTGATTAGGGCACCCTCGGGCAGAACCGCGAAGACCTCCTCCAGCGTTGGAATCCTCTCGCCCATCCCTATGTCCGCCTTCCTGAGCTCCTCAAGCGTCATCTCCTTCTGCCTTCCGCTCATATCGCTCGTCCTGTCTATGGTCTCGTCGTGCATTACTATGACTTTCCCGTCCCCCGTCAGCCAGACGTCAAGCTCGATTCCATCGGCACCCGATTCGATCGCCTTCCTGAACGCTAAAAGGCTGTTCTCGGGGAACCTGCTCATGTAACCCCTGTGGCCGAGCACTATAACCTTATCCCTTTCCCACATTGGAATCGCCCCAGGAAAATACTCCCTCCCCGTAAAAACCTTTCCTCAACCTGGCAGGGTCGTCCGAGATGACTGCGTCCGCGAGGGGGAGCAGCCTTGGGATCCAGATCAGTTCGTTCATTTTGTAGTTCCAGAGGTATATCCTCAAGCCCCTCCTCCTGAGCGCCCGAAGAAGGACAATGAGATTCCTGTAGCCGATGTAGGTTACGACATCTATCGGTACGTGGACGGAATATATGCACCTGAGCCTCGGGAGCACCACCGCGGAGGGATAGCCGGTTATTGAGAAGCCTGCCTTACAGTCCGGACACTCCCTCATGAGGAGGGACACCACCGCTGGATCATCGGAGGAGAACACTGTGCTCTCAACCCTGCCTTTCCTCTCCACAGCCCTCAGTACCGGTTCAACGGCCTCACTTTCCTTGACGTCCGCGTTGAAAACCGCACCTGGAAAAGCGTCCAGCACTTCCTCGACCCTCGGTATGAGCCGGCCCAGGGGGTGAAGCTTCCTTATTTCTCTCAACGTCAGCTCCCGGAGCCTGTGGGAAGAGCCGCCTGAGCTGAAAGCCGCATCGTGGTGGGTTACGAGCTTTCCATCTCCTGTTAGTCTGACATCGAACTCTATTCCGTCCGCGTACTGGAGCGCTCTCCTGAATGCTGGAAGTGTGTTTTCAAGCCTTCCTCTGAACCCACGGTGGCCCAAGATGAAAACCTGTTCACTGTCTGCAATTGTCATCTCCTCTGCCGCTCAGGTATGGACTCAAAATCCTTAAAAGTTTCTCGGAGTAGATTTCCCGTCACTATAGTCTATATAGTATCATGGGGGTGGGAACTTGGAGTTCAAATACAGTCGGATATTCGTCCTTGGATTCGGGTTCTTCGGCATAAGCATCATCTGGGCGCTCTACAACGCCTACATACCGATATTCCTGCAGGACACATTCCACCTCAGCAAGACGGTGACGGGCTTCATAATGACCATAGACAACCTCTTCGCGGTGCTGTTACTCCCGTTCCTCGGCGCTCTGAGCGACATGACGCGGACGAGGCTGGGCAGGAGAAAGCCATACATTCTACTCGGCGCCCCGTCCGCGGCCCTGATGTTCGCGCTCATTCCGGTAGCGAGGGAGTACGAAAACCTCGCCCTCTTCATGGGGACTATAATCTTCATGAACTTCTTCATGGCCCTGTTCCGCTCTCCGGTCGTGGCCTTCATGCCCGACATAACGCCCAGCGAGAAGCGCTCCCAGGCCAACGGTATAATCAACTTCATGGGCGGCCTCGGCGCCCTGCTGGCCTACTTCGGCGGCAAGGTCCTCTACGACATGAACTACGCCTACCCCTTTTACTTCGGCGCGGCCGTGATGCTCCTCGCGAACCTGCTCGTGATACTCTTCGTCCCCGAGCCCGATGAGTACAGGAAGCCGGGGGAGAAGGTGAGCCTGAGAAAGCTCCTCTCGGAGACCTCCCACAAGAGCTTCGGTGAGCTGAGGGAGAACCTCAAGGACGTCTTTGCCAGCCACGAGAAGAGCCTACTCGCGGTTCTCATAGCGATATTCTTCTGGTTCATAGCCTTCAACTCCCTGGAGACGTTCTTCACCAGCTACGCCAAGTACTACCTCGGCATCGAGGAGAGCACCGGGGCCTTCATGCTCGGCGTCTTCAGCCTGAGCTTCATGCTCTTTGCAATTCCAGCCGGCTTCATCGGCGGCCGCTTCGGAAGGAGGAGGACGATAACCCTCGGCCTCATGATCATCGTCGCGATAATGCTCGCGGCCTACTTCGTCGGCGAGAGCTCCAGGCCCCAGTCCAGCTCCCTGAGCGACCCTGTGGTGATGACGCTGATGGGGCTGTTCTTCGTGGGTGGAATGGGCTGGGCGATGGTGAACGTGAACTCCCTGCCGATGGTCGTGGACATGACCACCGAGGAGAAGCTCGGCGGCTACACCGGGCTCTACTACTTCTTCAGCCAGGCGGCCAACCTCGTCGCCCCGCCCTTTGCTGGGGCCTTCCTCGACGTCATCGGCTACAGGACTCTGCTGCCATTCGCCACGGCCTTCTTTATTCTGGCGGCGATAGCGATGCAGTTCGTCAGGCGCGGGGACGTCGTCCGCACGAAGGGTGACGCCCTGGACTACATTCCGGACATGGACTGAGTCCTTTCTTTTCCTTTGTTCCTTTGTTAGTTGAACCGAAAAGGTAAAAACTTCCTTCCCAGGTATATAGTCTATATAGCCAACGGGAGGGTAGGTGATGAAATCGGGAGGGCGAGGATTTCAATGGGGTGTTGTTTTGAGTCTTGCCCTGCTCGGCTTCAGCAGGAGCGTTGGTTGGGCGCTCAACAAGGGACTGTCCTTCCCGCTCCTCTCGAGCTACACCGAGTCGGCCTTCGTTAAGGGAACGATACTGGCCATCGAGGGCCTTATAGGCCTGTTCATTCCGGTTCTCCTCGGCTATTACAGCGATACCCTCCGCTCCCGCCACGGCAGGAGGAGGCCCTTCATAATGGTCGGTGGCCTGATGGCGGGGGTGGCCGTCCTGATGATATACACCGGCTACGCCATGGGCGTCCCCCTGTGGGGCTTCGCCTTAACCCTGGGCTTCTTCTACCTGTCGATGCACGTCTACACCGCCCAGTACCGCGCCCTCATGCCGGACACCGTTGAGAGCGGCCACAGGGGCAAGGCGAGCGGCGTCATAACCCTCCTCGAGTGGGCCGGCAACCTCTTCCTCTTCGGCCTGGCCGGCTACCTCATGGCATTGGCCGTGGCCGAGACCGGGGAGAGCGAGGGGATTAAGGCCCTGGCCCAGACGCCCTACCTCAAGATACCATTTATTGTCACCGCCGCCTTCCTCATCGGTGCGGCCCTCTTCGTCTACTTCATCATCAGGGAGCCAGAGGCGCCGGAGATAGAGGAGAACGAGAGCCTCTGGGGATACCTCAAGAGCATCGTCGAGAACCGCGACTTCCTCAAGTTCTACGCCGCTCAGACCCTCTGGTGGATGAGCTTCGAGTTCATAGCCATCTTCCTCTACGGCATACTGGCCTACATACTCCACGGCTCCGCGAGCGAGGAGAACATAAAGGCCGTGACATCGCTCGGCCTCTACCTGATGGCCCTCTTCAACGTTACCGTCCTCCTCGGCGCGCTGCCCGGCGGGATAATCTACGACAGGCTCGGCAGGCGCCTCAGCATAATAGTGGGCGGCGTCATCTTCGCCCTGCCCCAGATCTGGGGCTGGTTCATCCACACCGAGGCCGAGATAACCATCGCCCTTGGGATAGCGGGCATTGGCTGGGGTATCCTCATGGCCGCGTCCTACCCGGTCATCGGCGACCTGCTTACCAGGTTCGAGCGCGAGGCCTTCACCGGCCGCTACTACGGCTTCTTCGAGGCCACCCGCTCCCTGCCCGTCCTCTTGGCGGGCACGATAGGCGGCGCCATAGTCCAGCTCGCGGGTGAAAACTACAGGGTGCTCTTCCCGATCGGGGCCTTGCTCGTCCTCCTGGCGATGCCAATGGTGTGGTTCATGAAGAACCTCGAGGTGGAAGGAACCAGGGGGGGAACGGAATGATAGTCGGGCTTCTCCTTGCCCTTTTTCTCCTTGTCCTCGTCTTCTTGGCCTTCGTTGGCTACAAGATGGTCAAGCCGCCCCGCTTCGTGGGCGAGTGGACGCCAAGGGAGCTGGGCTTCGACTACGATGAGGTGACGATCGAGACGAGGGACGGCCTCAGGCTCAGCGGGTGGTGGGTTCCCAACGGCGAAAAAACGGTTATCCCTCTCCACGGATACACGAGGAGCAGGTGGGACGACGTTTACATGAAGCAGACGATGGAGTTCCTTCTCAATGAGGGCTACAGCGTCCTCGTCTTTGACTTCAGGGCGCATGGGAAGAGCGAGGGGAAGTACACCACGGTCGGCGATAGGGAGCTCATCGACGTTCTCTCCGCCATAGACTGGCTCGAGAAGAACCACCCGGAGAAGGCCGGGAGGATAGGCCTCGTCGGCTTCTCGATGGGTGCCGTTGTGACGATAAGGGCCCTAGCCGAGGACGAGCGCGTAGCCTGTGGCGTCGCGGATTCACCGCCGATAGACCTCGACAGGACGGGGGCGCGTGGCTTGAGGTACTTTGCCAGCCTCCCCGAGTGGCTCTACCACCTCGTCAAGCCCTTCACCAAGCTCTTCAGCGGGGCGAGGGAGCTCAACATGCTGGAATACGCTGACAGGGTCAGTAAGCCCCTTCTCCTCATAGCTGGCGAGAAGGACCCCCTCGTGAAGGTTGAAGAGGTTAGGGAGTTCTACGAGAGGAACAAGAAGGTTAACCCCTCCGTCGAGCTCTGGGTCACCGATGCGCCCCACGTCAGGACGCTGAAGCTCCACCCGGAGGAGTGGAAGGTCAGGGTTGGTGACTTCCTCAGGAAGCACCTTTAGAAAGGTTTTTACGCCTTCTTTCCTTCTCTCTTTGATGAAGAGGCTTCAGGTGTTCGCGGTACTGTTTCTCGTCCTGCTCTCCTCTAGCTCCCTTGGCAGTCCAGCTTATCTCCCGGCCTTCGGCCGCTTTGCGATTCTCATCCACGACGTCAGCCCCGCCTACCTTCCCCAGCTCGAAGAGATAACAGCCCTCATAGATGAATACGGCCTTCAGAACGAGACCTACCTCTTCGTGATTCCCGACCACGGCGGAAAGATGCCGATGTGGAAGTACAAGGCTTTTATGGACTTCATTGAAGGGCTGAAGCGCGAGGGCTACCACGTGGAACTCCACGGCTACACCCACGTTGGGGACGAGTTCGACTGCAACGCGAGCACCGCGGGGAGAAAGCTCGAGCTCGGCCTTGATGCTCTGGCGGTCATCAACGCGACTCCCGAGTACTTCATAGCCCCTCGCTACTCCCTTTCAAAGCCCGCCCTGGGTGTTCTCCTCGACCACAACATAACCGTCATCGGTGAGGACTTTATCTACTTCCCCAATGGAACCGCTGAGCCGATTTACAACCGCGAGTACACGTGGTATCTCCCAGAACCCCTTCTCGACTACCAACTGGCCAGCGCCAGGGCCTCCAGTGCATTTACGCGGGGGACGTTCTTCCTTTCACTCCACCCCGGGGCCGCCAACAACGAAGCCGGCGTAGAATTCCTGAAGGCCTTTTTGAGATCTGTGGCGGGGTGTGAAAACAGAGACGGTAGAAGGGGCCTCGGCTAACCCTCTTGTCATCATCGTCAGCGTGGCTAACGCTCGTCATCGGCCGAAAATCATTGGGGTGAACCTTTTAAAAATGCAACCGTCAAGGAAAGGGAGGGAATGACGAGCGTTTACCGGTCTGACCGCTACCTATGATGAGACTGGCACTGGCCGACCCCCTTACCTCAGCGACAGCTCGTGCTCGACGAGGGCCACTATGTCGTTGTGAATGTCCTCGACGCTCGCGAGGGCGTTTACTATCTTGATCTCTGGGAAGCGCTCCGCTAGCTTGAGATAGTTCTCGCGCACCCTCTTCTGGAGCTCCGCTATCTTGTCGAACTCGGTTTTTATGCTCCGCCCGTTTATGCGCTTCATACTCTCCTTCACTGGAAGATCGAGAAGAATCACGAGGTCCGGCCTTATGGCAAAGCGGTTTAAGTCTATCAGCCACTCGAGGTCGAGTCCCCGCGCCCACTGGTATGCGAGCGAGGAGTAGAAGTAACGGTCGGATATGACTATTTTACCAGCCTCGAGCGAGGGCTTTATCAGCTTGGCAACGTGTTCGGCTCTGTCGGCGGCGAAAAGAAGAGCCTCCGCCTCGTGGCTTATCCTGGCACCGTCTATGATGCCCTCTTTTCCACCCGTCAGAACGAGTTTCCTGATGAGCTTTCCGAAGGCGGTATCGGTTGGCTCCTTCGTCAGGACGACTTCGTGTCCCTTTTTCTCGAACCACTCGGCGAGAAGCTTCGCCTGGGTTGATTTTCCTGCACCATCGATGCCCTCGATGACAATGAACATTCCCACAGGTGTCACCCCCAAAATGAACGTGGTGGATAACGGAAAGCCCCTTTTAACGCTTTTCCGTGAAAATTTTTAAGGGGGATTTAAAAAGAATCAAAAAATTCAGAGGTTTTTCTTCATGTGGTCGAGCAGCTTCCACATGCTTCCGAACTCAAACTCCTCGCCGTCCCTGTAGAACTCCACAACCCCCTCTGGCCTGAAGCGAAGTCCAAAGTCGTAGTCTCCCTTCTGGAGTTTGTGTATGAAGACCTCCTTTGGCTTGGGAGGCAGGTAGCTGGTCATCATATCGTTTATAAGCTCGGCATCGAAGCCGAAGTGGTCGCTCATGCGCGGGAAGAAGAGCACCGCGGGGGTGTTCATGGCATCAACAAGGGCTTTACCCTCGATGCGGAAGTTGTAGTGCTTGAATATCTCGTGCAGGAAATCATCGAGGGCGTTGGGGTAGTAAACGGTCGCCCCTATGTCGTTCGGCTGGGCCTCGATGAAGCTCCTGCTCTCGAGAATGGCGTTTATCTCGTCGCCGTCTATTCCGCTGACGTAAACGCGGACGCCGCCGTAGTAGTAGACGTAAGCCAGGGGCAGGCCCTTTCTCATGGCGAAGTCCTTGAGGGCTATGAGGGGAATCAGGCGGACGTCCATTATCGTCGAGCCCGTGCTCACTATTCCAACCACCATCGCCCTCTTTCCGTACCTCGATATGGCCCTTCCGTCCCTTCCGACTATTATCGTCCCGTGCGATATGGTCCCTATGGCCCTTCCAAGAAGGGCGAGCTCCTCGGGGTTGAACCTTGGGGAGTAGTACACCTCCACTTTCATCACCTCAATCGGGCAGTATTATGCTCTCCTTTCCAATCCGGGACTCCACCCAGATCTTGACGTTGGATCCGATCTTACTGAAGTCCTCTATGAGCGTGTTGTCACCTATAACGCTGCCAGGCTGTATAACAACGCCTTTTCCCACGTGGACGTTTTCCCCGATTATGGCCTCCCTTATCTCAGTTCCCTCCTCTATGACGGCACCCGAAAATATCACCGAACGCTCTATTTTAACGTTTCTGCCTATCTCCACATCATCGCCTAGGACCGCGAAGCCTCTGATTTCTGGCCGTCTCAAGACACAGCGCCTTCCCGTAAAGAGCGCCCCTCCATACTCGAGGTTGCCCTTCAGACTCTCGGTCCTTACGTGCGGAAGCATCAGTCTTCCCAGAAAGACGTCCTCGGTGGCTTGGAGGTAGCTGGAAGGCCTGCCGACGTCGTTCCAGTACTCCCTGAAAGGGAAGCCGTAGAGGGGCAGGTCGTTTTCCAGCATTCTTGGGAACAGGTCCTTGGAAAAGTCAAAGTTCCTGCCCTTTGGGACGAGATCAAAGGCTTCTGGCTCGAATACGTAGATTCCGGCATTGACTAGGTTGCTGAAGACCTCCTCCGGCCTTGGCTTCTCTTTGAACTGTTGAATTCTTCCGTCGTTGTTCACTATGGCTATGCCGTACTGGGTAGGCTCGTCCACCTGCGAGAGGGCTATCGTGGCGAGGGCCTTCTTTTGTCTGTGGTACTTGTAGAGAGCCGTCATGTCTAGATTGGTGAGGACATCGCTCGAAACGACGAAGAAGGTATCGTCCATATGCTTTACCACCCTCTTGGTGGCCCCCGCGGTTCCGAGCTTTATGTTATCGCCGTTGGAGTAGTGAATCTCAACCCCCCACTCACTCCCGTCGCCGAAGTAATCCATTATGCGCTCCTTCAAGTAGCCTACCAGGACGTAGACCTCATCGACACCGGCCTTTATGAGGCTCTGGAGGACGTACTCCATCAGGGGCCTGTTGAAGAAGGGTATCATCGGCTTAGGCCTGTACACTGTGAGGGGAAGCAGTCTGGTTCCCCTTCCGCCGGCTAGAATGACTGCCTTCATCACGCGCACCACCTGAATGTATCACTGCCCGTTAATATACTTTGCGCACGCCATTCATCACTGAACTTATGGGAGCATCACCGAACTAAATTTCCCCGGCAAACTATTTTAAGGCATCGCTCAACTCTTTCCGGAGGCGATACCATGAACGCCCTTGAGAGGCTTGAAAGGCTCCTTGAACGGGAGCAGTTCGAAAAGATAAAGGCCATCGACAACCCCGAGCTTCACGCTTTTCTGGCGGAGTGGATTGAGTGGCTCGAGCCGAGCAAGGTCTTCGTCTGCACCGACAGCGAGGAGGACGAGCTGTACGTCCGCTGGAAGGCCCTCTACTACGGCGAGGAAAAGATGCTTGAAACGCCCAACCACACTGTTCACTACGACAACTACTACGACCAGGCGAGGGACAAGGCCAACACCAAGCTCCTCGTCCCGGGTGGAAAGGAGATTCCATTCCTCAACACGAAAGACAGAGATGAGGGGCTCAGGGAGATAAGGGAGCTCATGAGGGGAGTTATGCGTGGCAAGGAGCTGTTCGTCTGCTTCTTCGTTCTTGGGCCCAAGAACTCGATATTCACGATCCCGGCCGTTCAGCTCACCGACTCGGCCTACGTTGCCCACTCGGAGTTCATTCTCTACAGGAAGGGCTATGAGGAGTTCAAGCGCTTGGGCAGAAACGCTCGCTTCTTCCGCTTCGTCCATTCGGCTGGAGAGCTCGACGAGAGGAAGACAAGCAGGAACCTCGATAAGAGGAGGATTTACATCGACCTTCTCGACGAGACCGTATATTCCGTGAACACCCAGTACGGAGGAAACACAATCGGCCTGAAAAAGCTCGCCTTCAGGCTCACGATTCAGAAAGCGGTAAGGGAGGGCTGGCTCAGCGAGCACATGTTCCTTATGAGGGTAAACGGCCCGAACGGCAGGAAGACCTACTTCACGGGTGCTTATCCGAGTATGTGCGGGAAGACCTCAACGGCCATGATACCCTGGGAGAACATAGTCGGCGACGATTTGACGTTCATCCTCCCCGTGAACGGCGTAGCTAGGGGTGCGAACGTAGAGAAAGGAGTTTTCGGCATAATCCAGGGCGTGAACCCGGAGGACGACCCGATAATCTGGCAGGTTCTCCACTCCCCGGTCGAGATAATCTTCTCCAACGTCCTCGTCAAGGACGGAAGGCCCTACTGGAACGAGATGGGAATCGAGATTCCCGACGAGGGCGAGAACCACAGCGGGAAGTGGTGGAAGGGCAAGAAAGATGCGGAAGGGAACGAGATACCGCCCAGCCACAAGAACGCCCGCTTCACCGTTTCGCTCGAGCACTTCCCGAACGTCGATCTTGAAGCCCTTGAGAACCCGTGTGGAGTTGAAGTGGGGGGAATGATTTTCGGGGGGAGGGACAGGGATACCTGGCCCCCTGTCAGGGAAGCCTTCGACTGGAAGCACGGCGTCATAACGATGGGGGCTTCACTCGAGAGCGAGACCACAGCGGCAACGCTCGGAAAGGAGGGGATAAGGGCCTTCAACCCGATGGCGATACTCGACTTCATGAGCGTTCCGCTCGGCGACTACATCAGGAACTACCTGCGGTTCGGGGAGAAGCTGAGGAGGGCCCCGAAGATATTCGCGGTGAACTACTTCCTCCGCGACGAGAACGGCAACTGGCTCAACCACAAGCTCGATAAAGCGGTGTGGCTCAAGTGGATGGAGCTTAGGGTTCACGGCGATGTCGATGCCATAGAGACGCCGATAGGCTACATTCCGAAGTACGAGGACTTAAAGAGGCTCTTCAGGGAGGTCCTCAACAAGGACTACAGCAGGGAGGCCTACGAGAAGCAGTTCACGATAAGGGTTCCGGAACTGCTCGCCAAGATTGACAGGATAGAGAAGATCTACCGCGAACAGGTCAAAGAGGTTCCGGAGGAGCTCTTCGAGGTTCTCGAGGAGGAAAGGAAGAGGCTCCTTGAGGCGAGGGAAAGGTACGGCGACTACATCAGCCCCTTCACCTTTGAGGGGGCCTGACTTTTCTCTCCTCTTTTCGGCAAACGCCGAGCGGCAAGACTTTTTAAGGTCGCCGATAACTAAGTATCACCCAGAATGATATATGGTGGTTGCCATGGCCGAAGTTGAACGCGTGCACGATACAATCAGGGAGAAGCTCCCTCACCCTCTGAAGGGACTGGCCGAGTTGGCCTACAATTACTGGTGGAGCTGGAACAGGAGAGCAACCAGGCTCTGGGAGAGAATAGACCCAGAGCTGTGGTGGGAGCACAAGAACCCGGTTAAGCTCCTGCTAGATACCCCTGAATCCAGGTTCAGAGAGCTCCTTCGTGATGACGACTTCATGAACCTCTATGAACTCGTCATGGACCAGTTCGAGGCCTACATGAACCCCGACTCGACCTGGTTCTCCACCAACTACCCCAAGTGGGACAAGCCGATTGTCTATCTCTGCATGGAGTACGGCATAAGCAGGAGCCTGCCGATTTACTCCGGCGGCTTGGGAATTCTGGCCGGAGATCACGTCAAGACCGCCAGCGACCTTGGCTTGCCCTTCATAGCGGTCGGCCTGCTCTACAAGCACGGCTACTTCCGCCAGGAGATTGACGGGAACGGGAGGCAGGTCGAGATATTCCCGGAGTACAGACCGGAGGAGATGCCGATAAAGCCGGTCTTGGACAGGGACGGAAAGCCCCTCCTCATTGAGGTTCCGATAGAGGATAGGGTCGTTTACGCGAGGGCCTTCGAGGTTCAGGTCGGGAGGGTCAAGATTTACCTCCTCGATACGGACGTTCCCGAGAACGGCCCCGACGACAGGACGATATGTGACTACCTCTACAACGCCGAGATGGACAAGAGGATAAAGCAGGAGATCCTCCTCGGTATAGGCGGAATGCGCCTCCTTCGCAGGCTTGGCATTGAGCCAGGCGTCGTCCACCTCAACGAAGGTCACCCCGCCTTTGCGAACCTACAGAGAATGGCCTGGTACATGGAGGAAGGGCTTACCTTCACGGAGGCCCTGAGCATAGTCCGCGGAACGACGATATTCACCACCCACACGCCCGTTCCTGCTGGTCACGACAGGTTCCCGATTGAAGAGGTTAAGAAGAGGCTGGCCAAGTTCCTCGAGGGAAGGGAAGAGCTCCTCGAGCTTGGCAGGGAGGGCGACCAGCTCAACATGACCCTCCTGGCCATAAGGACGTCGAGCTACGTGAACGGCGTGAGCCAGCTCCACGCCGAGGTCAGCAAGCGTATGTGGAAGGACCTCTGGCCCGGCGTTCCGATAGAGGAGATACCCATTGAGGGCATAACCAATGGCGTCCACACCATGACCTGGGTCCACAACGAGATGCGCAAGCTCTTCGACCGCTACATCGGGAAGGTCTGGCGCGAGCACACGAACCTCGAGGGCATCTGGTACGCCGTTGAGAGGATTCCTGACGGGGAGCTCTGGGAGGCCCACCTCGAGGCAAAGAGGCAGTTCATCGAACTGCTCAGGCGGAAGGTAATGCAGAGGAACCAGCGCCTCGGCAGGAACGACCCACTGCCGAACATCGACGAGAACGCACTTGTAATAGGCTTCGCCAGGCGCTTCGCCACCTACAAGCGCGCCACGCTTCTCTTCACGGATCTCGAGAGGCTGAGGAGGATACTCAACGACCCGGAGAGGCCGGTCTACATAGTCTTCGGCGGCAAGGCTCACCCGCGCGACGAGGCCGGCAAGGAGTTCTTGCGGAGGGTCTACGAGGTCTCCCAGATGCCCGAGTTCAGGGGCAAGATATTCGTCATGGAGAACTACGACATGGGGAGCGCGAGACTTATGGTCGCTGGTGTTGACGTCTGGCTCAACAACCCGCGCAGGCCGATGGAGGCGAGCGGGACGAGCGGAATGAAGGCCGGCCTGAACGGTGTTCTAAACGCGAGCATCTACGACGGCTGGTGGGTCGAGGGCTACAACGGCAAGAACGGCTGGGTCATCGGCGAGGAGAGCACCGAGCCTGAGACAGAGGAGGACGACGTCAAGGACGCCCAGGCCCTCTACGACCTCCTGGAGAGGGAGATAATCCCGACCTACTACGGCAACAGGGAGAGATGGATATACATGATGAAGGAGAGCATCAAGAGCATAGCCCCGCGCTTCAGCACACACAGAATGGTCAAAGAGTACATGGACCGCTTTTACTCCAAGGCCATGAGCAACCACATCTGGCTCACGAGGGAAAACTACCGGGGCGCGAGGGAGATAGCGGCCTGGAAGGACAGGGTGATGGAATCCTGGCACGGCGTTGAGTTCGGCGACGTCAGGATCGGGGACGGGAAGCTCGAGGTCGAGGTGATCCTCGACGGCCTTAAACCTGAGGACGTCCGCGTCGAGCTCTACTACGGCGTCAGGGCCGAGGGGTATCACGTCGAGAAGCCCCACATCGTGGAGCTGAGGCACCCCGTGAAGATTGGAGAGGGCAGGTGGCTCTACACCTACGAGGGGAGCGCGCTGGGGCACCTCGGCGACCCCTGCTGGCACTACGCCCTCCGCGTTTACCCGCACCACGAGAAGCTCCCCCACAGGTTCCTGCTGGGATTGGTTAAGTGGAAAGCCATTGACCGTTGATTTTTCCCTTTTGTTTCATCTTTGCACTGTATTGTACCTAAGAATACCCGTTGGAACTTTTGGACTTTCCCTATTGAGGGGACATATTTTTAACTGGAAGCGTTCATTGTAAAGTTTGAACGACCCTCTGGGGGTGAAATCATGGATGAAGTGAAGAAGTGGACCCTGTATCTGATATTCCTGGTGGCCGGATTCGCCACCGGCATTGGTAGCATAGGGCTGTTTCCCCAGTTCTGGCTCCAGTACGGCATAACGGGAATGGCAGTGTACATAGTGTTCTTGGCAATACTGACCTATGTGGCCATACTCGAGGCGGAGACCGTCATGAAGTCCGGCTACTACTTCGTCGAGCTGTACAATAAGGTCTCCAAGAGGCCAGCGATGGTGCTGTCTATCTTCGTGGTTGTAGCGATGTTCCTGTCATACTACACTGCCAACACCATGCTGACGGTGCTCTCGCCGGTTCTCGGCACGGGAACTGTAGCCAGGTTGGTAGCGAAGATACTAATGTTCGCCATAGTCTTCCTGATACTCACCAGGGCCAAGGAGAAGACCTTCGCGATAATGGCGTTCGGTTCGATAATCTTCGTTGTTGCTGTTTTCATCACAGCCTTTGCCTTTAAGACTCAGATACCAGAGAATGCATCGTTCCTTGGTATAGCCAAGCACATGATGGTTGCCAGACATGACATAAACCTTGCCATGATAAAGGCCGCGGCGGAGAGAGCCATCTATGGGGTCGGTCTTGGATTTGCCTTCTACCTGATGCTCGGCAGCTTCATCAACGAGCGCTTCAACGCCAAGGTCATAATCGGAACTGGGATCCTGATTCAACTGCTCATCGGTGTCCTTTCCACGGTGATAGTCGTCTACGCCATCGCACCCACGACTCCCGAGAGACTTATCCAGTACGTTTACGGTGGCGAAGAGGGAGCCATTCAGATGCTTGGAGATCTGCCGGACATACTGGCCGACTACCAGACTCTGCTGCTCCTCATAGGCCTATCTGCGTTCTTCGCTGGAGTGACCAGCTTGCTTCCAACGGCTGAGGTTGGTCTCCAGATCATCGAGTCCCTCCTTGGAGTCGGCAGGAGCAAGGCCGCAACCTACCTAATCGGTGCGTCGCTCCTCATAGGAATCTTTGACTCCCCGCCAACTATAGCGGACATGATCCTCAAGGCCGTCGTCGTCGCGACCTTCTTCACGGCTATATACGAGCTTTATCCAGTGGTGTCCTCAAAGGAGAAGCTCTCGACTCCGGCAATGGCAGTCATTGCAATAAGCGCACTTATCCTGGCGGTGGGTGGTCTCTACGCCTTCTTCGGTGTATTCAGGGCCGGCGGAGTGTACATAGTCTCCGGAATCCTTGCGGCGATAGTCGTGCTCTTCGGTCTCTTTGGGGACAGTCTGGTCCCACAGAAGAGCGCCTGATTCTTCCCCGTCTTTTTATCTTCAAAATCAAAAGCAGAGGAGAAGAGAGCATCACTTGTGGGCGAAGATCGCCCTCACCTTTCCATCTTTTACCTCGTCTATCCTCACAAAGCCGAAGCGCTCGAATTGAACGACCTCATCAACTTTCACATTGGCGTCGCTTTCGAGGAGGCCGTGTCTTATCACGAGTTCCTCTCCCTGGGGCACCCACACCTCGCATGGCTTCCCCTCTGTGACCCAGTGAACCATTCTCCACCTGTTCTCCCTAGCTATTTCGTACTCAACGCTGTGGAACTTTGCCTTAATCCCCTCTTCGCTCACCTCGATGATTTCGACGTTGAAGAGATCCTTGAGCCTTACGAAGTTCCCGGGCTTGAAGAGCTCCATATCGTCCTTCGAGACGTAGACCGGCTTCCCAGGTGTGAACTTAAGCCTTCTAACGCCCCTCTCGGGGTAATCTGGGTGGAGTGGTATCTCGGCCGTGAACTCTTCGCCATAGCCCTCAATATACATCGGAACCGGGTCTGCAACGAAGAAGTAGCGGTTCGCTATCGGCTCGACGATTCTCCTGTTTATCGCTGCGAGGTTGTCCCAGCTCACCGTCGTGTCGCTCCTCTTCAGCCCGACCTCGATGATTAGCTCTCTAATAGCTTCCGGCCTTATCCCGCGCCTCCTCAGGGCCCTAATCGTTCCGAGCCTCGGATCGTCCCAGCCGAGGTATTTTCCTTCTTCAATGCCCTTCCTCGTCTTCGACTTGCTGAGGATAACGCCTTCAATGCTCAGCCTCCCGTGGTGAACCGTTACCGGGTATTCCCAGCCGAAGTAGTCGTAGACGTAGCGCTGCCTCGTCTCGTTTTCTGCATGCTCCTGTCCGCGGAAGATGTGGGTAACGCCCAGCTCGTGGTCGTCTATGGCAGAGGCGAAGTTGTAGAGCGGCCAGACGCGGTACTTGTTGCCCGTTCTCGGGTGATTGGGGTTGTCAATTATCCTCAGCGCCGGCCAGTCCCTAACCGCTGGATTCGGGTGCTTGAGGTCGGTCTTTATTCTAACTACCGCTTCGCCCTCTTTGTACTCGCCGTTCAGCATCTTCCTCCAGCGCTCGAGCTGAACCTCAACCGGCTCGTCCCTGTGGGGGCAGGCGATGGCCTTGTCCCTTAGCTCGCGGAACTTCTCCGGCGGACAGGTGCAGACGTAGGCCTTTCCCATCTTAATCAGCTTTTCCGCGTAGTCGTAGTAGATTTCGAGCCTGTCGCTGGCGATGTGCACCTCATCAATCTTGAAGCCGAGCCACTCGAGGTCCTCTTTAATCCACTCGTAGAAAATCGGCTCGGGCCTCTTCACCTTAGGGTCTGTGTCGTCGAAGCGGAGTATGAATTTACCGTCATACATACGAGCGTACTCGTGGCTCAAAATAGCGGCCCTCGCGTTCCCGAGGTGGAAGGCTCCATCGGGGTTGGGGGCGAAGCGTGTAACGACCTTTCCTTTCTCGGCCTTCGGGAGGGGTGGGAGGCCTTTCTTTTCCTCTTTCCCTGCTTTTTTCTCCTCGAAGAACTCGGGGTAAAGCTCCCTCAGCTTTGCCTCCTGTTCCTGGAGCGAGAGGGCGTTAACCTTCTCGACTACCTCGTTCACGAGCGGGATTATCTCCCTCGCCTTTGGCCTGAGCTCTGGGTTCTCACCGAGAACCTTTCCGATAACGGCCTTGGGGTTTGCCTTCCCCTTGTGGGTGTAAGCGTTTATGAGCGCGTACTTCCAGATTAGCTCCTCCACGTTCATTCTCCTCACCGGTGGGAGAAGGGAGAGAGGAGTTATAAAGTTACTCCTTGGTCCATTCCTTTCTCGGCTTTTCGTCCGCAAGGGCCTAGGGGAACATGACGAGGGAGCCGATGACTCCGGGGAACAGTCCGGCGCCAGGGTATCCCACCAGGATCGCGAGAATGCTGGACAGTATGAGTCCTATGCCGAAGGGCAATATGTTCGTCCTCAAGGCAATCCCCTGGAAGAATTACTTAGAAGAGTTAAAAAGATCGCGGAGGGTCACTCCGCGAAGGTTATTATCTTGAGGTTTATTGGCCTCCTGACGACGTTGTACTTCCTTGCGCCGACGAGGTACTTCACGCCACTCTCACTTACAGTGTCGATGAGGCGCTGGGTTATGACGCCGTTGAACACAACTGCGTAGACGTCCTTGCGCTCCCTGAGCTGGTTCGTCATTTCCCTGACCGGTATCTCGGCTATTACCTTTTTGTCCTTGTCCAAGAGCAGGGCGACGGACTCCTTGGAGGCCTTAACCTTCTCGACGAACTCCTTGAACTCGTCGAGCTCGCTCTGCTTCGGCTGCTGTATGGGCTTTATTATGCGTTCCTCCTTCTTGGGTTCGGGCTGGGGCTTTTTCTCTTCCGCTTTCTGGGGCTGTGCGGGAACGACCGCAGGAGTGGGTTTGTTCTCCTTCCTCTCCTCCTTTACCTTGGCCCTCTCCTTCTCCCTGAGGACCTCGTAGAAGTTCCTGCCCTTGTAGAATATCTCCGTTATGACCTGCTCCGCCGGAACCTTGCTCCTGAGGGACTTGACTATTTCCTTCTTGGTGAGCTCTTCGACCTCCTTGCCCTCCGGCGCGCGAGCCACGTAGTCCACATCAGCAACCTGGAGGAGCTCCTTGAGTATGAGCTCGCCGCCGCGGTCGCCGTCTGTGAAGGCCGTAACGATGCGCTCCTTGCTGAGCTTTATGATGGTCTCTGGAACGGAGGTTCCTTCAACGGCTATGGCGTTCTTTATGCCGTGCTTGAGGAGGTTGAGCACGTCGGCCCTTCCTTCAACGACTATGATTGAGTCAGAGAACGGCACGTGCGGGCCGGCCGGAAGCTTCTCCGGACCGTACTCTATGAGCTCCTTGGCGCGGACGGCTTTCTTGACCTCCTCCGTTAGCTCCTGCGTTTCCGGAATCTCCTGCTCCATGAGGCTCTCGAGTATCTCCTTGGCCCTTTCGATGATGTACTTCCTCTTCGTTGCGCGGACGTCCTCGATGCGGAGAACCTTTATCTTGGCCTCGGCCGGGCCGACGCGGTCAATGGTCTCTAGCGCAGCGGCGAGGATAGCAGTCTCGACCCTGTCTAGGCTCGAGGGGACGGTTATAGTTCCGTAGGTCTTTCCGGCCTTTGTGTGGACCTCAACCCTTATTCTTCCAATCCTTCCGGTCTTCTGGAGCTCCCTAAGGTCTAGATCGTCACCTAGAAGACCTTCTGTCTGCCCGAAAATGGCCCCAACGACATCGGGCCTTTCAACAATGCCGTTAGCCTCAAACTCTGCATAGATAACGTATTTGGTAGTTCCAAACTCATCTTTGGCTGACATACCACCACCCTCTTTTCGTTTTTCAAACTTCTGCTTCTCGGCCAAAATGTGGTGAAGCACGGTCTTCTTCCTCTTCATCGAATCCCCTCCGCCAGGGGGTCAGAAACGGAGACGATCTTGATGTACAGGCTGTAGAGATCCTCGATACCTTTAATGTCCTTCTTCGCTATTCTCTTGAGCTCCCTGCGCGTCTCTGTATCGACCCTGCAGGGGTAGCCCTCCAGATATCGGAGGAGCTTTCTCGCGAGTTCTTCGCCCTTTCTGTCGAAGTCGGTAAGTATGATGACCTCTTTATGTGATGACGCGATGAGCGCGACCTCCGCCAGAGGCAGGCGGGAGAGTCTTATTATCTCCGCCCTGACCCCCAGATTCCTCAGAGCCACCTCGTCTCGCATGCCCTCGACGATGAGGGCACCCTCAAACTCTCGCAGTTTGTCTATAAGCTCCAGGAATCTTTTATAGTTTTCGGCGTACATTTCGCCGTCGGTTGGATAACGAAACAACGAGGTTATAAGCTTATTGGAGGCTCTTTGACACGTTTATGTTCATACTGACCTCCTCCCTGCCGTGAGGGGCGAGGCTCCAAAAGAAAAATGTACTCAGCAGACGTCCCTAACGGGCACCGTGTGGCTCATTGGCTCCTCGTAGAACTCCTCCATCAGCCTCTGGAGCCTCTGCGAGAGCTCGATCTGCTTGCCCCATGACCCCTCGATCTTACCCTTTGCGGCCATTCTCCCCAGGAACCTTCTCATCTCCTCACTCAGCGGACTTGGCTTACAGCGTGCCCAGGGGGTTCCTGGGAGGGGCATAAAGTAATGGGCGCGGACCTTTCCACCCTTTCTCATTATCCACCTCATAAGCTCGATGCTCTTTTTCTGGCTCTCCTTGCTCTCGTTCGGCAGGCCCACGATGAAATCAACGACCGGTTCAAAACCATACTCGAGCATGTACTCAACCGCCCTCCGGACGTGCTCCACCCGATGGAGCCTGTGCATGGCCTTGAGCATGGCATCGTCGCCGCTTTGAGCGCCTATAGCTAACCTCCTGTTGTCGGCGTAGTCAATGAGGAGCTCAAGCGTCTCCGGTAAAACGAACTCGGGTCGAACCTCGCTCGGGAAGGTGCCGTAGAAGAGCCTCCTACCCTCTTTCCTGAGGGGCTGAAGGGCCTTGAGGAGGGCCTCGAGCTTGCTGAGCTTGAGTATCGCCCCGGGTGAGCCATAGGCGAAGGCGTTGGGGGTTATATAGCGCATGTCCTTCATTCTCCTCGAGTACTTCACAATCTGATCTATTGGCCGGTGCCTCATTCTGAGCCCCTTGATGTAAGGCGTCTGGCAGTAGTAGCAGCCGAAAGGGCAGCCGCGCGTTATCTCTATCGGAGATATGAGCCGAACACTCTCTGGGTACGGGGGAAAACGCCAGAAGTCCTCCACCTTCGCAAAACCTGTAAAGACGAACTCACCGTTGAGGTAGAACGCCAGCCCCGGGATTGAGAGTAGGTCTCTGGTTATCCTGTATCCGCTACGCTCAAGGGCCGTCAGGAGCTGGTAGATTACCTCTTCACCTTCACCGATAACTGCTATGTCAAACCCGAGCTGATTGAGCGTATGTTTGGGCATCGCTATAGCATGATAACCGCCGGCTATCAGGAGCGAGCCTCCCTCCTTCAGTAGTTTAATCTCCTCGGGCAGGTTTCCCCATATCTCCTCAGTGAAGAAGGAGTAGAGAACCACCTTGGGCCGGGCCTTCAGTATCTCGCTGAAGTCCTTGGTTATCAGTAACTTTTCTAGGTCGTATCCCTGGCTCTCCAGGGCGCCCAATAGGTGAACGAAGGCATTGTGGTTGCGCTTCGTCATTCGGACGGCTATCTCGGGCATGGTTGAAGCCTGGATAAGGAACTTAAAACGCTAACGGTGTAGAAATGAGTAGAAAAGCCAAAAAGGCCTTCAGGCCTTGATGGCAAGCTTGATGTCCTCGGCCTTGACGGTCTTTCTGCCGGCGTGCCTGGCGAAGTCGTTGGCCTTCTTGGCGAGCTCAATGGCGTACTCCTCGAGGTACTCGGCGAGAACCTTGGCGGCATCCTCGCTGACCCTCTCGGCGCCGGCCTTCCTTATAAGCCTGTCAATCGGGGCAATCGGAAGCTCGGCCATTCACAACACCTCCATAAAGGGTTCTTCGGTATTTTTTTTTGGAATTGGAGGTATATAAACCTTTCGGTAAACGGGGCTTTCTGCATCGGTTAGAGAGCAAGTGCGCCGTTGAGTACAATCGACTGGGCTATATCAATATTTTCATGAAGGTTCACGAGAATAGGTAACCTGTCACGGGCTGGGTCTTCAATAGAAGCCCCCACCCAGATGGTGCCTTCCATTGGCTATAACCCGGTAATCGTGGGGCCTGCTTTTAGAACCTCCCCCAGGATTTTCTGACTTGTTTTCCGCGGCCATTGGAGAGCACCCACGACAAAAAGAAGGAGACTGAGGGATTATCCCTGCTTTCTCTTTGAGAGTGCAAGATGCTGGCTTCCCTGGTAGTTCCCCCGATATGGATTTTTGGCCGGCCCCTCCAGCCTGATGAAGGCTATCTGGACGAAGCGTTCGCCGTAGGAAAGCTCAACCGGCTCGTCAGAGGCATTGTAGAGGCCGAGAGTGAGGTTGCCGTCCCAGCCGGGATCGACCCATGCGAAAGAGCCGAGAAGGCCTTCCCTCGCCAGACTGCTCCGGAGCTTCATATCACCCATCACGTCGTCGGGAAGCTTTAGCCTTTCCAAGGTCAAGACGAGTGCGTAAGTCCCCGGGGGAATGGAAATCTTGCCTACCTCTTCGATGTTTACCAGTTTTCCTTCTATGTATGCCTCTTTACCAACGCGCAGGTCGTAACCTGCCGGTTGGAGCGACTTCTCGCTGAAGGGCTCGATTAGTATCTCCTTTTTGATTTTCCAGTCTGGAAGCATCATAGGAACCACCGCTGGGAATTTAAATAGGGGATATAAAAACAATCTGGCCGATGATGAGCGATTGGCCCGGCACCGAGCGGTGCGGAGGGCCACCACTTCTGAGGCCAGAAAGCTTTCGCATGAAAAGCTTGACCAACATGGTTTAATTATCTAAAAGGGCAAGAGGAAAGTTGTATACAAAGTTGTATGCGTTATATGCCCATAGTGGCATGAATAGGAATGTTTAGTTCAAACGATCCTTCATGATGAAGAGAACACGCGCTCAAACCTGGCAAAGTTTGAACATATAAATCTCCTTCACCAAAAGTTAGTAGCTCTTGCACAAAAAGAGGAAAGAGCCAGGCCTTTGTCAAACTTCGCCAAAATTTGAACTGGCGGGCCCGGCGGGATTCGAACCCGCGACTACCGGCTCCGAAGGCCGGCGCCATGTCCTCTAGGCCACGGGCCCGCCAGAGATGGTTCATAAGGATCAAACATAAACCTTGCGGTCTTTTTCGAAAAACTTTTAGATTACTATACAGAATATTAACCTGGGGGAATAACAATGAGACGGAGCACTGTGGTATTAACTGTAAGTGCACTGGCAATCCTGGGCTTCTTTGCCCTGGCACCGGCCCTTCCCTTGTATCCCATGTTGGTGGAGAAATACGGTGCGAAACCAATAGACCTACTAACGGTAGCTTTGGGACTGCTCGGGCTCGTCACTCTGATCGGAGGCGTGGCCCTCAGAAAATTCGAAAGACTTCCAAGAAACGTTGCCCTATACGAGACGGCCGAGTTTGTGATAATGGGAACCTTGGGTCTCATCTGGGTAAACACCATCAACAACATGGAAAGCACTTCCGAAAAGGCGGCCGTTTCTGCTGTGTTTTTCATTCTTTATGTGGTCATCATTGAGATTCTAAGGAAAAAGCTTGACCCAGATAGGTACAGAAGGACTTGGAGAATGATTGTAATGCTCAAGAACGGTGGAGAAAAGTTGTGAAAACGTCCGCCCAAAGGCGGACAAAAGGGGAAAGGAGTTCAGCCGAAGAGGGCACCGAGTCCAGCGAGGGCCTCCTCCTCGCTGGCCTCCTCTTCCTCTTCCTCCTCTTCCTCCTGGGCCTGCTCGGCACCGCCCTCGGCGGCCGGAGCGGCGGCAACGGCAACAGGGGCGGCGACCGGCATGGCGGCCTTCTCGATGACCTCGTCGATGTTGACGCCCTCAAGGGCGGCGACGAGGGCCTTTATCCTAGCCTCGTCCGGGGTGACTCCAGCGGCCTCAAGGACGGCCTTGAGGTTCTCCTCGGTTATCTCCTTACCAGCGGCGTGGAGCAGCAGAGCGGCATACACGTACTCCATTTTTCGCACCTCCAATCATCTTCATTTTTCATTCATTTCACACGGGTTGTTCAGGGATACGAGGGAAATGGAAAGTTCAGCCGAAGAGCGCGCCCAGTCCGGCGAGCGCGTCCTCCTCGGAGGCTTCCTCTTCTTCCTCCTCTTCCTCAGCCTCCTCAACCTTCTCTTCCTGCTGAGGCTGAGCGGCAACGGCTATTTGTGCCTGTTGGTTTAAAAGCTCTTTGGTCTTCTCGTCAAGCAGCTCCTCAGGCAGCTCCTGCGCTATGAGCAGGACAGCGCGCAGGGCCCTGCCAAAGATGTCCTCGACGGTCTCTGGGGTGACGTAGCCAGCCTCCACAGCGACGTTCTTCGCGCCGAGGAAGGCCTTCTGTATGATTGCCTCGATGGTCTGGCTGGTCGGATAGGCGGTGTTCACGGACAGGTTGAAGGCGTGCATGTAAGCCTGCTGGAGCAGGTTGATGTACTCCTCCTCGTCGATCGCCAGGACGTCCGGGGTGTAGACGATTCCGTCCTCGTAGGCCGCGAGCAGGTTGAGACCGACCTCAAGCGGCTCTATGCTGAGGGCGTTGAGGATTCTCGCGAGCTGGTCGGTTATAACCTCTCCGGCCTTGAGGACGGTGTAGTCCTTCTGGATGCTGACCTTACCCCTCTCAATCCTCGCCGGAATGCCGAGGGCCTGCATCTCACCGACGAGCGGACCCGGCGAGAGTGAAGTTGGACCGGCTGGTATCACGACGTCCCTCGGGACCACCGCTCCGGGCTTGGCCGGGGCCGGGGTCTTGCTCTCCTCGAGGAGCTTGTAGAGCTTGAAGGGGTTCATCTCGGTGGCGAGGATTCCGGCTCCGCCCTGAATGTGGTCAATGAGCTTCTCGAGATCCGGGTTGTTGAGCTCCTGGGCGGCCTTCTTTATGGCGAGTTCGATGAGGGTGTTCCTGCTGACCCTGAGGAGCGCCTTGCCCCTGAGCTTCTCACGCATCTTGCTGAGCGGGTAGGCTGGAACGTTGGCCACATCAACGAGCGCTATCACTGGGTAGCTCTTGATGATCTTGGCGAGCTCTTCAACTTCCTTCTTCTTCCACTCGGCAACGTGGGCCATCTCCCTCACCTCTCCACCTTAACTGCCGGTCCCATCGTGGTCTTGATGTACACTGACTTCACTTGGTTCTCGCCGCGCTCCAGCTTGTTGAGTATGGCGTTGAGAACGGCCTCGGCGTTCTCGGCGAGCTTCTCATCGTCCATGTCCTCGGTGCCTATCCTGGCGTGAACGACGGGGTTGTTCTTGAGCTGTATCCTGACGGTCTTCTTGAGCTTGTTCACTATCGGCTCGAGGTTGGTCATCGTCGGCGGAACGACCTGGGGCATCTTGTTCCTTGGACCGAGGTACCTACCGAGGTACCTACCGATCTTTGGCATCAGCGGCGCTGCGGCAATGAAAAAGTCGTAGTTCTTCGCCAGCTTCCTTGCCTGCCTTGGGCTCTTCGCGAGCTCTTCAAGCTGCTCTCCACTAATCACATCAAGCCCGAGCTTTTTAGCCGCCTCGGCAACGGCACCATCAGCGATGACCGCGATTTTGGGCTCCTTCCCACGACCGTGGGGCAGCACAACCTCAAGCTTGAACCTGTTCTCCGGCTTGCGGAGGTCTATATCCTTGAGGTTGACTGCCATCTCGACGGTCTGTGTGAAGTTGCGCGGCTTAGCCCGGGCCTTCGCCTCCTTCACCGCTTCCACGAGTTTCTGCCTGTCAAAGGCCATTTACAGCCCTCCCTTTCGGTTTTGATTTAAGCCCGAAAAAGTCAAAAATGCGTAAAAAGAGGGATTTTTAAACTTTTCCCTCACTCCTCGGCGTTGGCGAAAATCTCGTCGTAAACGCCTTCGTCAATCTCCTTCTGGACTTCCCTCGGGTCCTTGCCTTCAACCGTAACGCCCATGCTGAGGGCAGTTCCGATGACCTCCTTGGCCGCGGCCTTGAGGTCGGCCGCGAGCATCTGCTCCTGCTTGGCCTTCGCTATCCTGATGACCTGCTCCATGGTCAGGTTCCCGACAGGGCTGTGGCCGGGCTCGCTGGAGCCCTTCGGGGCGCCGATTTCCTTCTTGATGAGCTGGCTGACCGGCGGAACACCGACCTCTATCTCGAAGGTCTTCTTCTTCGGGTCGGTGACGATGATCTTGACGGGAACCTGCATTCCCTCGAAGTCCTTGGTAGCCTTGTTTATCTCATCAACGACCTGCTTGACGTTAAGTCCGAGCGGTCCGATGGCTGGGCCGAGAGGCGGACCGGGTGAAGCCTTTCCTCCCTCAACGAGCACCTCAACAATCTGCGGCATCTTTCTCACCTCTGTCCTTTGACCGTTCACTCCTTCTGGCGTTTGCTTATAAGTCTAACGTATTCGCCCCTCACCGTGACTGGAATCGGGACGATTGAACCTATGAGCTCGACGACTATCTCGTCCTTGGCCTCATCGACCCTGACGACCTTGGCCTTCTCGCCCTTGAACGGGCCGGAGATTAGCTCAACGATGTCTCCCGGTTCGAAGCCGCTCACGGCTGGTTTCTCCTCGAGGAAGTGCTCTATCTCCTCGAACTTGACCTCTCCCGGCAGGGTGCCCTTGGCGTGGCGTATGCCCTTTATAGCTTCGTCCACGGCGCTCTTGCTCGGTGCCTCAACGAAGATGTAGCCCTTTACCTTCGAGGGCGCCAGTATGGCGTAGACCGGGAGGTTGTATGTCTTAATCTTGCTGTATATCAGCTTGGAGGTGGTCTCTTCCTGTCCCACCGTGACGCGCACTGTGAAGATCCTGCCCTCGCTCATCGCTCTCACCCGCGAACAGTTCAGGCCCCTGTAATCAGGTAGCCTATCAGGCGGATTATGAGGCCGATGGTACCTATCAGGAGCATTCCGATGCCGGTTATCTTGGCGGCCATCTTAAACTCCTTCATACCCGGCTTCTTAGTGACCAGCAAAACCCTCCGCGACTCCGCGAAGAAATTTTTAAGCTTTTCCGTAGTCGTTGCCACTGCCGTCACCTCGCCAAATTTTGAAAATGAAAGTTAGTCAAAGCTCGTCAAGGTCGAGCTTAATAACTTTTCTCTCCTGTTCCTCACCGTAGTAGCCCGGCTCCTCCTCGGCCACCGCGTAGGGTGAGCTGACGCCGGTGACGACGATGAGGATTCTAATCATCTTGCCGAGCTCCTCGTCGAGCTGTATGCCCCAGATAACCTGGGCCTCCGGGTCGAGCTTGCTGGTGACGAGCTCTATTATCTGCTGGGCCTCCTCGAGCTTGACATCGCTTCCACTTATGCTTATCAAAGCGCCCTTGGCACCGCTTATGTCCACGTCGAGGAGCGGGCTGTTGAGGGCCTGCTGGGCGGCCTCTAAAGCCCTCTTCTCGCTGTCGCTCTCGCCTATGCCTATCATCGCAACGCCGCCGTCCTTCATGACTGCCCTGACGTCGTTGAAGTCAAGGTTAACCAGGCCGGGCTTGGTGATGAGCTCGGTTATGCCCTTGACGGCCTGGACGAGTATCTCGTCCGCGACCTTGAAGGCCATGTGGATCGGCAGGTTCGGAGCTACCTCCATAAGCTTGTCGTTCGGGATTACTATGACGGTGTCGCTGTTCTTCCGGAGCCTCTCAAGGCCGTACTCGGCGTTCTTTATGCGCCTTATGCCCTCGACGGTGAACGGGAGGGTGACGACTGAAACGGTGAGGGCGCCCATCTTCTTGGCTATCTCGGCCACGACTGGAGCTGCGCCCGTTCCGGTTCCTCCACCGAGACCGCAGGTGATGAACACCATGTCCGCCCCTTCGAGGGCCTCCCTTATCTCGCGCTCACTCTCCTTCGCGGCCTCCTCGCCCATCTTGGGGTTGTTCCCGGCTCCAAGGCCCCTGGTAAGCTCCTTTCCGATGAGTATCTTCTTGTGAGCGCGGACCTTGAGGAGGTCCTGGGCATCGGTGTTGATGGCTATGACCTTCGCCCCCTGGATTCCTACCTGCATCATTCTGTTAATGGTGTTACAGCCGGCACCGCCGACACCAACGACATAGATCTTAGCCTGAATCTGCTCAAGAATCCTCTTGAGCTCCTCATCAACATCGGTCTGGCTCGGGGCCTCCGGCACCTGGTTGAGGCCGGCGGAGGTTCTTTCGATGGCGTCTTCAATCAGCTTCAGCATTTTTTCACCCTCCGGGCAATTTAACATCTGTTCCACTTTGTACGCAGGTGGTATATAAATTTAGCTAGGCAGATGCTGATTTTAAATCCCGCTCAACGTCTTTAAAGATTTCGCCTCTTCAGTCCCGTATGAACTCCAGGCCCAGCTCTTCGGCCAGGGTCTTGGCCATCTGCCTGGTTTCTCCCTTACTGCCCTTCCAATCAACGTAAATGACATCTACCTTGCCCTGTGTCCTCTCAATCGCCCGGAGGATCAGCTCTTTTTTCAGCGGGTGGGTGTACTTGGGGGCTATGTGGCCGAAGGCGATGTCGCTTTCTAGGGCGCGCTTCGTCTGCTTGGGGGCGTAGTGGCCGCCGCCGATTCCCAGTGCGACTGGAAACTTGGCCTTCTTGTAGTTCTCCAGGACGTAAATTATGGTCTCGGCTATTATCTCGCCGGCCCTGTCAATCACCCACTCCTCCTCGCTCGAGCCTATCTCTATGAAGAAGCTTGGAACCTCCAGCTCGCTCGGTCCGTGGTGGGTTGCCTCGTAGCAGACGGTCCAGCCGAGGTCGTTTAGCTCGCTCATCTTGAGCAGGGCGAGCTTCATGGCGGCCGGCTGAGCTATGGCGAGGCTCTCGTCCTTTCCCCCGTACATGGCCTTTCCCCAGTTCCCAGTCACGTGAGTGGTAAGGGCAGGTAGCTTCTGCTTGCTGGAGTGCCTGGAGGCGAAGGCTATTATCTCTGGCTTAAATCCGAGCTGGGCTTCTATTGCATTATCGAGGTCGTCATAGTATATCATCTCCTCGTTGGTCGTCAGTATGAGCGTGTCGCCCCTGGCATAAACGGGATTTCCGTCGAAGATCCCCTCGGTCTCCCTGAACCCGAAGTTCTCAACGAGCCTGTTCAGTATGTTCATCGACGCGAGGTCGATTTTCGTTGTCATTATCACCTTCATAACGATCCCCTTTGGAATAGCCGTCTCCGTTAAAAGGCTTTACCCGGGTTCGAAGTTCTACCTTTGTATAGCTTTCATCGATGTTCTTGCGTTTTGCTTGGGAGATAACCTGAAAGATTTACGGAAATGTAACGAAAACTATATAACTTTGAATGTACTTCAATATCCTAATGTGGTCGTTAGGCCATAGGTGTACGTTACAGTATGGAGGTGGACATGAGTATGAAGAAGTCGGTAGTTGGTGTATTGGTTTTTGTGCTTTCGGTTTCTCTTTTAATGGCCGGTTGCATAAGTCCCGGAGGGGAGGAGACTGGAACCCAGACTACTGGCCCAACCGAAACGTACTCCATTGAGATATACACGGGGGGAACCAGCGGTGTTTACTACCCACTTGGCTCCGCCTATGCCAACATACTGAACCAGTACAGTAAGGACGAGACCGGGATAAAGATTGAGGCTAGGGCAGTTACAAGCGGTGCCAGCGTCGCCAACGCCCAGGCCATAGGCGATGGTAGAGCCCAGGCGGCTATAATGCAGAACGACGTTGCCTACTACGCCTTCCACGGCACCACCCTCGAGGCCTTCCAGGGCAAGCCAGTGACCAAGCTCCGCGGCATCGCCGCCCTTTATCCGGAGACGATACAGTTCGTTGTCAAAGCTGACAGCAACATAAAGACCCTGGCGGACCTCAAGGGCAAGAAGGTTGCCGTTGGTGCTGCCGGAAGCGGTACCGCCGTCGCGGCCCAGCAGATACTTGAGGCTGCGGGAGTCTGGGACGACGTTGATAAGGTCTACCTCTCCTTCAGCGAGGCAACCCAGCAGCTCAAGCTCGGCCAGATCGATGCCGCCGTTATAGTTTCCGGCGCTCCGACGCCGGCGGTTGATCAAATAGCGGTTCAGACCCCCGTCAGGATCCTCCCAATTGGGGACGATATCCTCAAGAAGCTCAAGGACGAGGGTTACATCTTCTACGTCAGCCAGACCCTCCCGAAGGACACCTACAAGGGAATGACCGAGGACACCCAGACGCTCGCGGTTAAGGCCGTTCTCGTCGTCAGCGCCGACGTTCCCGATGACGTGGTCTATGCTATGACCAGGCTGCTCTTCCTCCACGTCGATGAGCTCAGGCAGGTTCACGCAAAGGCCCAGTACATAAGTTTTGACACAGCCCTCGATGGTATGAGCATACCGCTCCACCCCGGAGCCATCAAGTACTACGAGGAGAAGGGCAAGACCGTTCCAGATGATCTAAAGCCGTGAGGAGGGTCACTTTGAGCCGAAAAGCCCTTTCTTTTCTTATCATTACCGTCGCTCTCGTTCTTCTTCTGCCGGTTAATGCGGTCGAGATTAGCTTCAATGGCAGGTCTTACACTTATTCCCCCGGCTCCACAATCGAGATTGAATACGTTCACAGCGTTGAAAGGAGCGAGGTGGTTGAGATCATCACCGCCAACGGAACCGGATTTTACGTCGTTGAGATGAGGTGGAAGGACTTTGGGGCCGGCCTTCCAGAGGACGTTCAGAACCTCACCGACGGCTTCTACGTCAAGAGGACGAGGGATTATCTTGGAAGGAGTTTCACCTACTGGTTCATACCCATAAACCACGCCAACGTCACCGTCAATGGCTCTCCTGTCCTTGTTGATTCCGACGGTGGAAAAAAGGTTGTCGTGAACTTTCAAATTAAGCGCGTTCCACTTGTGATGAGGTTGATTGGGAGGTGGTAAATTGTCTGAAGAACCCAGCATCGATGTCGTCGCCGCGGAGGAGGTCGTGATAGAAAGGACCAGAACCCTCCCCCCAAGGCTTGAGTTCGTGGTGAAGGTCGCGGCCATACTAATAGGCCTTTACGAGATACTCTTCATCTTCAACTTCAACTACACCCTCTACGACCTCTTCCAGCGCCTGGGACTGGAGCTGGACTTCCTTAGAATAACGTTCCAGCCCAAGCAGGGAGAGGCCTTCGTAATGGCAATGCTGATGGTAATAACCTTCCTGCTCTACCCGATACGCAAGAAGGAGAAGTACTTCAGGAAGGTCTTCGCCTACGACTACGTGATGGGCGCCGTTGGGGTAATCTCCATGCTCTACCTCTTCGCAGTCTACGAGCGCTACATACTAACCTCTTCCCTCAACCAGACCGACGTGGTCTTTGGACTCATCGCGGTGCTCATGGTTCTCGAGGCAACGCGGCGCGTCCTTGGCTGGGTTCTCCCGGCCATAGTGAGCCTGTTCCTTCTCTACGGAATCTACGCCATCAACTACGACTGGACCCGCTTCGTGCAGCAGCTCTACTTTGACGAGGGCATCTTCGGAATCCCGTTCTTCGTCATGACGATATACGTCTTCGCCTTCATCTTCTTCGGCGCCTTCCTGCTCAAGATAGGCGTCAGCGACTACATCACCGAGTTCATGATAAGCCTCTTCGGAAAGAGGCCCGGTGGTCCGGCTAAGTCGGCCGTCATATCGAGCGCCCTCATGGGAACTGTCAGCGGCTCGAGCGTGGCCAACGTCCTCACCACGGGAACCTTCACGATTCCCCTCATGAAGAAGGCCGGCTACCCGCCGGAGATAGCCGGGGCCGTCGAGCCCGTCGCCTCCACCGGTGGCCAGCTGATGCCCCCGATAATGGGCGCGGCAGCCTTCATAATGGCCGAGTTCCTCAACCTGCCCTACAACAAGATAATCATCGCCGCGGTGCTGCCGGCCATAGTCTACTACGGCGGCGTTTACCTCTTCATAGACCTCGAGACCAAGAGGCTGGGCCTCAAGGGTATGGCTGCCGAGGCCTTCAAGACCATGGCCTACTTCCTGCGCAAGCTCTACATACTCCTTCCCATCGTCGTCATAACCGTCGCCCTCGTGTGGGGAATAGCGCCCCAGATCGCGGCCATTTCCTCGCTCGGGATTGCCATCTGGGTGGCGTGGATTTCAAGGGACGAGATATACGGAGACGAGAAGCTCTACGTCGCGGTAGCCCTGCTCACCACCCTGCTGATGTTCCTCGGGAACAACGTGGCGAAACAGACCGCTCTGGTTCTCCTGGCGATGTTCTTCCTGCTGGTCGGACTTGGAATCGCGAAGAAGGGCGTCGCCTTCAACGAGAAGTTCTACATCAGCGCGATGTTCCTCCTCTTTATAGCCCTGACCAAGTACTTGGGAATGACCAAGGAGCAGATAGTACTGATGACGGGAGTCTTTGGAATAGTCTTCTCAATCCTCGTCGGCTACCGTTCGGCACTCGACAGCGGCAAGATGATGTACCGTGCGACCTACGAGGCCATGATAGACGCCGGCAAAACCAGCGTCAGCGTCATGCTCGCGGCCGCCAGTGCGGGCCTCATTCAGGGTGTTCTCACGATGACCGGTGAGCTTACAAACATCGGCTACCGCCTCATCAGCCTTACCCACGGAAACCTCTGGCTGCTCCTTCTGCTCACGATGGTCTTCAGCCTCATACTTGGAATGGGTGTCCCCACGACCGCCAACTATATCATCACCTCGCTCGTCGCCGCCCCGGCAATCTACATGCTGGTCAGGAACATCGAACCCTACAACCAGCCGGTTCCCGGCTACACCGTCCTCATAGCCATGCTCGCGGCTCACTTCTTCGTGTTCTACTTCGGTATCCTCGCCGACGTTACGCCGCCGGTGGCCCTCGCAAGCTACGCCGGCTCGGCGATAGCGGGCGGTGACTTCTGGAAGACGGCGATCAACGCGGTCAAGTACGCGCTGGCTGGCTACATAGGCCCGTACATCTACTTCACACACCCGGAGATGTTCCTCATAACGGTCTCCGACTGGACGCCCGCGATGATACTCAGGGTGCTCTACTACCTCCTGGCGACGCTCTTCGTGATGTACCTGCTGGCCATCTCGCTGACCGGCTTTTACAACACGCATCTGAAGAAGTGGATGCGGGCTGTGATCGGCGCAATCGGCCTGGCCGGAGTCACCCTCAACCCCATCGTCATCGGGGCAGGGGTCGTCGCATGGCTCGGCCTGAAGTTCTACGGCTCGAAGTTCGCGGCCTCATAAGTGTGGGGGCTTTAATTTTTGCCCCTCACAGCTTTTTTGGACGCTCAAGATTAAATCAACCTTCTTGGGCTATTTGGCTCAGCTCGCTGGCCATCTTGTCCGATGCGGTCTCTATCTGTCTTGTTGCACTGTTGGCCGCCTGCTGAATTGCCCGGAATATGATTAGCACCATCACAAGGGACAGTGCTATCATAAAGAGGTACTCAATCGCCGCCTGTGCTCTTCTCAATTTTCTCACCGAGAATAATACCACTAAGGTCCTAATAACTCTTTTGGTTGGTTCGAAAATGAAACTAAAAATTTGGAAGTTCAGTATAGCATGACCTCGAAGCCGAGCTCGCTCAGCAGGTCTGCCAGCTCCTCGCTGTCCACGTAAACAAGCAGGTGGTGGTTGCCGAGGGTTCCGTCTATGAAGTCCATTGCATCTTCGACTTTCAGCCTTACCTGGGTCCTGCACCTGAAGTCGCTGTGCTCTTGGCCAGCGACCTCGACACCGGCAACAACAGCTCTCCTTCCGCGTATCTTGAGGAGACTGGCCTTACCCTTCGGCAGCTGGACGTCCACGCCAACCCCCGTGCCGCTCTCGAAGTGCGACCGTATGATGTACCTTCCTATCAGCGGAGCGGTGCAGTGGGCGAGGATTATGTAATCGTCCCCGTAGTCGGCAATGTTGCCCATGAACGCCGGCTTGTCGAAGAAGCGCCTCGCTATCATCATTCCAACGAGCGCGTTCAGCTCGCCCTCGCACGCTGCTGGAATGCCCTGGGCGTTAAACATCGCCAGCGCGAGGCAGGGGGTCATCTTGGACTTCATGACTATGTCAAAGCACCCTATGGTGAAGCCGTCCAGCCGGTAGTCTTCGAGGATTCTTTTTATGGCCAGATATATCCTACCTGCCCTAATCAGGTCTTCCCTCTGTGCTTCCCTTATCTCAACAGCTTTTCCAACTATCTCCTCGACGACCTCCCAGCCCTCCGCGTCGGTCGTGGCCTCGTAGTACTCGTAGAACTTCTTGAGGCTTATCCTGGTGTATGGGAGCTCGAACCTCTCGTTTATCAGCCATGGCGAAATCCTGCCTATCAGCCCTATACGCATGCGGAGGAACTTGTCCAGCGTCTCCCGCATGTCTTCGTAACCGAGCAGGGCGGCTTTAAGCTCGTTGAAGTCCTTGACCAGCGTTGAAGGAACCAGCCTGTCCCTGAAGTATTCCCTCAACTCTATCCCTGCCGCGAGGGAGTTGTTGAAGGGGTCACCGTAGATGACCACGGGCCTCCTGTAGACGAAGAACTCTTTCAGCGGGCCTTCAGTACCCCCTGTCAGGGGATAGAGGACTATCGCGTCCACCTCGTTGAAGTTTACCTCCTCCTTGGCTTCCTTGAAGTCGGCCTTTGTTGATACGAAGAACCCTCCAACGACCTCGAACTCTCCGGCGAGCTTCGTCATGAACTCCGACGCCTTCTTCTCGAACGCCTTAGGGTTCGCGAGTTCGCTAACCCCAAAAACGACTCCTACCTTCATGCTTTCACCTAACCGTTTTAAACTTCCGCGCTTAAATAAGCTTGTGGTTGCCATGAGGTTCGTCCTCGACACGAGCATCTTCGTCAATCCCGAGATAAGGGGCAAGTTCGGCGACAGCCCTACCGAAGCCATGAGGACCTTCCTGCGCTACGCCGAGAGGCTCTTCGGGCGGGTCGAGTTCTACATGCCCCCCGGAATCTACCGCGAGGTAATGCACTTCGTGGACGGGGAGGAACTCATTCCCGAGATTGAGCTTTACATAATCAAGAAGCCCCCCAATGTTCACGACATAAGGATACCCGCTTTCGTGGTCTACGAGCTGATAGACGACATACGGCGAAGGATAGACAAGGGACTCCGTGTGGCTGAGAAAGCCGTCCGCGAGAGCGTCATCGAGACGGACAACGTGGACAGGATAATCCAGAAGCTTAGGAGGAACTACCGGAAGGCCCTCAGGGAGGGCATAGTGGACAGCAAAGAGGACTTCGAGCTTATCCTCCTCGCCAAGGAGCTCGATGCGACGATAGTTTCCGCCGACGTGGGAATACTGACCTGGGCTCAGAAGATGGGCATTAAATGGATAGACGCGGCCAACTTCCGTGAGGTTCTTGAGGGCCTCGTCGAGAGGCTGGGAGAAGGGAAAAATTTATAAAGCCTCACCTGCATCGTATCATCGACGCCCCGGTGGCTCAGCCTGGTGGAGCGGCCGCTTGGTAAGCGGCAGGTCGCGGGTTCAAACCCCGCCCGGGGCTCCATTCTACAAACTTTTGCTCTGCAAAAGTTTGATCAAGGTTCGTGATTCCTTTTGAAAAAGCGTGCTTTGAGTGACATGATTTTATGCAGTTTTAACGAGGTTTAACTGTTGAACAGGGCCTCTTTAATGGTTCACTTCATTTTTAGCGTTCGAAGGACGCCTTGTGGAGAGTGGAACACTGCAAACTGTCAGTTGAGAACAAACCCCGTGAAAAACAGGCAACTTTTGGAATTGCACGCACTCTTCCGCCAGCGCTTCGTAGGAAGCGAAGCTTCCCGACGTGTTGAGGCAAAGCCTCAACATGCGGAGCAAAGGGCTGTTATGGTGGGGCCGCCGGGATTCGAACCCGGGTCACGGGCTCCCAAAGCCCGCAGGATAGACCAGGCTACCCTACGGCCCCGCCCGCGGTAGGTGCATCGGGGGGTTCCTTATTAAGCTTTTCGCTGAAGCTTCACCAAAAGTTCGCAGTCTCTCAAAGGCTCGCGTCCGGTGGAATCCTGAACATCTTTGCTAAAAGCCTGCTCCGCAGGATTTTTATAATCCATCTGCCTATCGCCTCAAGGTGTCGTCATGGTCACGCTCATCATAGCGGAAAAGCCCAACGTTGCCCGTAAAATCGCCTATGCGTTAGCGGAAGGCAAGCCCGTCAGGAAGACCATCGGAAAGGTGAGCTACTACGAGTTCACCCGAGACGGGAAGAGAATAATCGTAGCTCCGGCGGTTGGCCATCTCTTCTCACTCGCGCCGAAAACTAAAACCTACGGCTATCCTGTCTTCGATATAGAATGGGTTCCCGTCTACGTCGCCGAGAAGGGCAAGGGCTACGCGAAGGACTACATCAAAGCCCTGGCCACCCTCGCCAAGAGGGCCGACGAGTTCGTGGTTGCCTGCGACTACGACACCGAGGGTGAGGTTATTGGTTATACTGCTCTCAAGTACGCCTGCGGCGTTGACCCCACCAGGGCGAAGAGAATGAAGTTCTCCGCCTTAACAAAGAAGGACCTCCTGAAGGCATGGTACAACCTCGAACCGACGATAAACTTCGGAATGGCCGATGCAGGAATAGCGCGCCACGTCCTCGACTGGTACTGGGGAGTCAATCTCTCCCGCGCCCTTACCTCGGCCATAAAGCGCGCCAGCGGCAAGTGGCAGGTTCTCTCAACCGGCCGCGTCCAGGGGCCAACGCTGAAGTTCCTAGTGGAGAGGGAGAGGGAGATAGCCAACTTTCAGCCCAAACCATACTGGGTCATCAAAATGACCCTCGAGAAGAACAGCAAGAGCTACACCGCAACCTACGAGAGGGACAAAATCTGGGACGAGGAGGAGGCGAAGAGAATCGTTCAGGAGGCCAAGAAGGGGCCGGCCTTCGTTGAAAGGGTGGAAGTCAAACAGCAGAAGAGGAATCCGCCCGTCCCCTTCGACCTCGGAACACTCCAGCGGGAAGCGTATTCGGCGTTTGGCTACTCCCCGAAGAAGACTTTGGAGATTGCACAGAAGCTGTACGAGCGAGCCCTGTGCTCATACCCCCGCACCTCCTCGCAGAAGCTCCCCAAGAACCTCAACTTCCGCTCCATTCTCCAGAACCTGGCAAAGCTACCCGAGTACAAGCCCTTCGCCCACGAGCTTCTGGGAAAGGATAAGCTCAGGCCCGTAGAGGGCAAGAAGGAAGACCCTGCCCACCCGGCGATATACCCCACCGGAGAGCTTCCAAAAGCTGGAGAGCTGACCAGAGACGAGGCGAACCTCTACGACCTCATAGTGAGACGCTTCCTGGCCCTCTTCATGGAGCCTGCCGTGAGGGAGATAGCGAGGGTGATAATAAACTCCAACAATCATCGCTTCATTTTGAGTGGGGCGAGAACCGTAAAGGAGGGCTGGCTGAAGGTCTATGGTAAATACGTCAAGTTCGACGAGGTTATTTTGCCCGCCTTTAAGGAGGGCGAGCAGGTCAGGGTTCTCCAGATAAAGCGCGAGAAGAAGAAGACGAAGCCCCCGGCGAGATACTCCCCGGCGGCCGTAATCAAAAAGATGGAAGACCTTGGAATTGGAACTAAAGCCACGCGCGCCCAAATCCTTGAGACGCTTTACAGCAGGGGCTACATCGAGGGCAAGAAGAAGATAAAGGTCACCCCCCTCGGAATGCGCGTTGTGGAGGCCCTCGAGAAGAACGTGCCGGACATAGTGAGCGTTGAGCTGACGAGGGCCTTCGAGGAGAAGATGGAGGAGATAATGGCGGGAAAGGCAAAG
The DNA here is from genome assembly GCF_000265525.1 of Thermococcus cleftensis. Lineage (NCBI taxonomy): Archaea > Methanobacteriati > Methanobacteriota > Thermococci > Thermococcales > Thermococcaceae > Thermococcus > Thermococcus cleftensis. Next base: position 354,701 of record NC_018015.1, on the reverse strand, counting down.
AAGGACGAAGTCATCGAGGAGAGCAGGGGACAGTTGATTAAAATCCTGAAGGTCTTCAAGGAGAAGGAGCTGGACATAGGTAAGATGCTCCTTGAAACGACGGGAACTGGGGTAACGACCTCTAAAGACTCCGCCAAGGTTTCGGAGGACTCTGCGAAGGTGCCCAAGGGAACTGCCAGCTCCAAGGCTCAAGAAGGCCGGAAAACGGGGAAGGGGCTCGTTCTCGGCAAGTGCCCCAAGTGCGGCGGTGACCTGGTCGTTCGCTACAACAGGAAAACGGGCAAGCGCTTCGTTGGTTGCTCCAACTGGCCCAAATGCGACGTCACCTACCCCCTTCTCCAGCGGGGAGAGATAATCCCGACGGACAAGACCTGCTGCAACGGTGCACCCGTGGTGAAGATTCGCGAGAAGGGAAGGGAGTACGAGATATGCGTGGATATGAACTGCAAGGAGTGGAAGAAAAAGGGTAATTAGAGGAGCTCCTTGAGGAGCGTTATCCTCCTCGGGCTGAGGAGAACCTTCGGGTGCTTGAGGAGAGCCTTTATCACCTCTCCGTAGTCTCCGCCCGCTATCTTCTCGGCGTCTGCCCCGCTGAGGATCTGTATGAACAGGTCGAGGTCCTCGTCGGTGAGCTTCTCGGTGACGCGCCTCACCTTGAGAACCTTTTCGAGCCTCTTCCCGTCGGTCTCCCACCACTCGGTCGTGTAGTTCTTCAGGAGTTCGAGGTTCTCCTCTTCGAGGGCCTTCACTATCCACTTGCTTGCTATGGTTCCAGCTTCCATTGCCTCGGCCATTCCACCGCCGTGCATCGGGTTTACCTGTCTGGCCGCGTCTCCGACGACGAGAACGTTGTCCTTGACGAGGTCCTTAACGAAGCCACCAACGGGGACAACGCCAACGTTTATCTCGAGGAGCTTCTTTGCTGGAATGTTGTTCTCCCTCAGCCACTTGTCGAGGTAATACTTGGCGGTCTTTGGATTGTCCGAGTTGATGCCAATCCCGACGTTGGCCCGGTCCTCGTCCTTCGGAAAGACCCAGACGTAGCCCCTCGGCGCTATCTCGTTGCCGAACCAGAGGTGTATCATGTCGGGGTCGAAGCCCTCTATGAGCATCTCGTACTCGTAGCTTGAGTCGAACTCGTGCGGCGGGGCGTAGGTGTTTATTCCGGCTTTCCTCGCGATGGTGCTCTCGACGCCGTCGGCAGCAACTACAACGTCGGCGTAGATCTCGACAGGCTCGTCCTCGTGCTTGGCCTTGATTCCAACGACTTTGCCGTTCTTCTTTATGACGTCCAAAGCCTCCGTCCTCGCGAGCACATCTGCTCCAGCCTTGGCCGCGTAATAAGCCAGCATCTTGTCGAAGACCTTCCTCTCAAGGATAACGCCGCTGGCCTCTTTGTACCTGAGCTCAAGCTCGTAGCCGCTCGGTGAATAGAGCTTTGCTCCATAAATCTCGCGGTTGATGAAGCGCCTGTCGTAGGGTATGTCGTACTTATCGAAGACCTTGATGCTTATGCCTTCGGCGCACTGCTTGGGCGTTCCAATCGCGGGCTTCTTGTCGATGAGAAGGACGGAAAAACCTGATTTGGCGACGTTTCTGGCAACGATCGGGCCGGCTATTCCGGCACCGACAACGACGACGTCGTATTTCATCTCCTTCATTCGCTCACCTCCAGTGGCTCAGCGCTGAGCGCTCCAACCGGACAGGCGTTGATGCATATCCTGCAGCTGATGCACTTGTCCTGGAAGAACTCCCAGCCGCTTGAGTGGACCTCTATGGCCAGAGTCGGGCAAACGCCGGCGCAACCACCGCAGAGGTAGCACCTGTCCTCGTTCACGATGACTCTAATCTTCTCCGGCATCACTTTCACCGCCGAGTTTTTGTTTTAGCCTTTCTTCGTCAATCTTAATGGCCCCGTCTTTTATTATTAACGGTACGAACCTGTCCAGCTCCCTGGCCTTCACAAGGACTTCCCTTTCCTTGAGGTTGAGCCTGTCGCTGAGCTCGTCCACCGTTGCCTCGCCGACGAGGAGAATGTAGTGCAGTATGGCGAGCTGGGTCATGTCGCCTATCTCCTTGAGGTAGCGCTCCTTTATCTCCTTCATCAGCGCATCGCGCCTGGTTTCAACTGCCTTGAGTGCCTGAAGAACCTTTTCAAGCTCCACACTGAGCTCGTGGAAGGAGTGAATCATCTCCAGGAGCGAGCTGTGCTCGTCCGGAATGCGGGAAATGTCTATCTCGGTTCTCTTGATAACCTCGCCGCCCAAGTCGAGTCCACGGTACCAAAAGAGGTTGGGCGTGACCGTGGCGACGTAGGTTTTTGCTATGGCTATGTCGTAGTACTTCCTCGCAGGCCCGATGAAGGGTCCCTCCCTCTCATAGGACCTAAGTATTCCCTCGCGCTCCATGATTTTAAGGTGCTTTGCAACGGCCGTTGAAGAAACGCTAACCTTGCTGCTCAGGAAGCTGAAGTAGCACTCGGTGCAGGTGAGGTGGCTCAGCAAGTCGCGCCTCACCCTGTTCCCCAGTATGTAAAAGATGTCCGGTTCAGCCATGACCCACACCACCCAGATCTGTGACGCAAAGCTTATATAGTGAACATTCAACCTTAGGTTGCAAACCGGAGATTAAACTCCTGGGAGTATTGCGCTCAAAACGTTATAAACCTTTAGCATGGAGGTGTTGAGAATGGGACTGATTAGTGACAACGACAAGAAGGTCATCAAGGAGGAGTTTTTCTCCAAGCTGACCAACCCGGTTAAGATTATCGGTTTCATCGGAAAGGACCACTGCCAGTACTGCGACCAGCTCAAGCAGCTCGTCCAGGAGCTTTCAGAGCTGACCGACAAGCTTACCTACGAGTTCCACGACTTCGACAGTGAAGAGGGCAGGAAGCTCGCCGAGCAGTACAGGATAGACCGCGCCCCCGCCGTCACGATAACCCAGGACGGCAAGGACATGGGCGTCCGCTTCTTCGGCCTTCCGGCCGGCCACGAGTTTGGAGCCTTCCTCGAGGACATCGTCGATGTCAGCAACGCTAGCACCGACCTCATGCCCGAGAGCAAGGAGGAGCTGGCGAAGATCGACAGGGACGTCAGGATACTCGTCTTCGTCACCCCGACCTGCCCCTACTGCCCGCTCGCCGTTAGAATGGCTCACAAGTTCGCCATCGAGAACACCAACGCGGGCAAGGGTAAGATACTCGGCGACATGGTCGAGGCCATCGAGTACCCCGAGTGGGCCGACCAGTACAGCGTCATGGCAGTTCCGAAGATAGTCATACAGGTGGACGGCGAGGACAAGGTTCAGTTCGAGGGTGCCTACCCGGAGAAGATGTTCATGGAGAAGCTTCTTGCCGCCCTCGAGTGAGGAGTTTTCTTGGTCTTTTTCTTTAACAAACTCTCTATTCAAGCTGTTTGGGGGCTGTTATTCTTTGCGGGCTTTTCATTTCCATGTTAATGCACCCCTCTTCTGACGTCCAATCTTCCCACGGAAAAGTTATAAGTGCCTCTCTCTAGCCCATACCGGGGAAGCCAATGGGCGTGAGAATAGGCGGTGTTGATGTTCACTTCACAGGGGAGCTTGACGACGGTTTTGAGGACGCTTTCGGGGGACTTTTCGCCAGGAGGTACCTTCCGGACGTTGGGGAAAGCGGTGGTGAGCCGAACGTCATCGTGGAGCGCTTCAAGGGAGAGGAGTTCCGCGTATTCAGCGCGGTCTACGACCACCTGGGAAGGGACGAGTACAAGATAGAGTCAAAGGTCCCCTCCGCCTATGGAAACGAGGCTCCGATTTTCTTCATACTCCAGGCCGCGGCAAGAGCCGCTGCTAAGGTAGGCAGACTGTTCATAACGGACTCCGTTGGCGTCGTTACGCCCAACGGAAAGGCGGTTCTGTTCATAGGCTACCCCCACACGGGGAAGAGCACGATGTCCGTCCTGGCAATGGCCAACGGCTTTCCGGTTCTGAGCACTGAAAACACCATCATCGAAGCCAGAAACGGGCGGCTCTACATAGTCGGCGGCACGGACGTCCTCGTCTATGACCCAAGGATCGAGGGCATCTACGGCGTCGAGGTTCCCTACGACGAGCAGACGAGGAGCGGGTACAGGATAAAGGACCTCCGCGGCGACCGGGAAAGGAAAAAGCTCCTGGAGAGGGGAGTGGAGGTGGACATTATAGTGCTCCTTCACGCGGCCTTTAACTGCATGGAGGCGAGCTTTTCCAGGATAAAGGGCAGGAAAGTCAGAAAGACGCTCTGGTACTTTTCCACGGCCTTGATGAAGGGACTTGACTACTATGAGCCCTCTCCGCTCCACGTCCCAATAAGCGACGAGATCGGCCGGAATCTCCGGCACTTCCTTGAGACCGCCTCGGAGAACTACTCGGGAAGAATGTTCGAGGCCTTCGGGAACCACGGGGCGCTCTTCGAGAGAATCGTCGAGATGGCGCTTTCAACTGAGACTAGTTAATTCAGTTTTTATGTGATCCACCAGTTCATTAATTATGCAGTTGTGCCGTCTTCAGTTTCCCTGGAGTCTTATTGTCCGGGGGGACGTTCCGTCCCCCACACCCCCTCGAACTTCCGCCGGGGTTTTATAGAGTTCCAAGTTCTCCTAGGAGTCTTATTGCAACCCAGAACAGGGAAGTCATAGCCTCGCTGCCCCACCGCGTTTCAATTCTTCTAGAGTCTTATTGCAACTTTGTCAGAGGATATTTGGTCCAGCGCCTTATACCGTTTCAATTCTTCTAGAGTCTTATTGCAACATTGGCAGCGCCTACGAGAGCAAGAGCGACCCGACTGGTTTCAATTCTCCTAGAGTCTTATTGCAACAACACGCAACGCGTCTTTGTTCTCGATGAGATACTTCGTTTCAATTCTCCTAGAGTCTTATTGCAACGTCAAGGTTTGGGGGCTGGAGGCGGTTCGGCCTCAGGTACGTTTCAATTCTCCTAGAGTCTTATTGCAACGAAGAGTCAAGGCTTCCAGAGAAGATAAGCACCGCTCTGTTTCAATTCTCCTAGAGTCTTATTGCAACCCGAAAAGGGGTAGAATTCTGCCCCTTATAAGCAAGGTTTCAATTCTCCTAGAGTCTTATTGCAACACGAACTACGCGCTGAAACTGATTATAAGCGTTGCCCTGTTTCAATTCTCCTAGAGTCTTATTGCAACAGGTGATAGGCATGACAAACTCTGAGATGGTTCTGTTGTTTCAATTCTCCTAGAGTCTTATTGCAACGCAACATAACATCACCGTACAGCAGACGACCGAGGCAAGTTTCAATTCTCCTAGAGTCTTATTGCAACCTTGCAGAGACGGCCAGGGCTTTCTGGATTATCTACCGTTTCAATTCTCCTAGAGTCTTATTGCAACTCCTCGTCATCGGTAGCATCGCAATGCTCGCAATGACGTTTCAATTCTCCTAGAGTCTTATTGCAACAAAAACGTCACTGTCGCAGCCTTCCTTGATGCAGTCTGTTTCAATTCTCCTAGAGTCTTATTGCAACCCGCGAGCATGAAGCGGGACCCCGTAACGCTCGACGAGTTTCAATTCTCCTAGAGTCTTATTGCAACACGACGCCGAGGTCCTCAACGAGCCTAAAATTACTCAGGTTTCAATTCTCCTAGAGTCTTATTGCAACGCCCTAGTGGTGTGGATTAAGACTGAAAACCCGATCGCGTTTCAATTCTCCTAGAGTCTTATTGCAACGACCTCCGGGTCCACCAGTATGATGTAACTCTTCCTGTTTCAATTCTCCTAGAGTCTTATTGCAACTCGCCTTGAGAACGTCCTCCATGCTGACGTTGGCATGTTTCAATTCTCCTAGAGTCTTATTGCAACTGCTGTCGATTGCAATGTAGCCGCCGCTGAGCGTGCGTTTCAATTCTCCTAGAGTCTTATTGCAACTTTGTATAACAAAGGGCAAAAATATGAAAATGCTCACGTTTCAATTCTCCTAGAGTCTTATTGCAACCTTGATGCCATGGAAGAGGGTATGTTCACGTACAACAGTTTCAATTCTCCTAGAGTCTTATTGCAACTTTATACTGGCGGGGGAATGAGGCATATGTAAAGCTTGGTTTCAATTCTCCTAGAGTCTTATTGCAACAGCGGAGGGAAGGGCTAAGGACCTGATAAGGTTACTGTTTCAATTCTCCTAGAGTCTTATTGCAACTCAACCACCCACCAGCCCGATTATTAAATTTTCGTCGATGTTTCAATTCTCCTAGAGTCTTATTGCAACAGGCGGCGATTTTTACGAGATACCCCCGTTTAAGCTTGTTTCAATTCTCCTAGAGTCTTATTGCAACCACGACAGGCGACCCGAGGTGGATTGACGCGGAAGTGCGTTTCAATTCTCCTAGAGTCTTATTGCAACTTTATCCGTCTCAGCGGCAACGCTCACCGGGACGGCCGTTTCAATTCTCCTAGAGTCTTATTGCAACGTGTAGTTATAGGCCTTTATGTCGCCCTCAGAAATGAGTTTCAATTCTCCTAGAGTCTTATTGCAACTTCAACGAAGTCCTTGAGGCCATCTACAAGAAGCACAGGTTTCAATTCTCCTAGAGTCTTATTGCAACACACGCTACCAGCGATTATAGGCACGATAAAGAAGAGGTTTCAATTCTCCTAGAGTCTTATTGCAACCTGTTAGCAGCCTCAGCATAGACTATAACGCTACTACGTTTCAATTCTCCTAGAGTCTTATTGCAACCAGGTGGGCAGTCGAGGGATTGAGACGGCTACTTATACGTTTCAATTCTCCTAGAGTCTTATTGCAACCAAGCATTCTGGCCGTCGTGCTCATCACTCGACCCCGTTTCAATTCTCCTAGAGTCTTATTGCAACAGTTGTCTTTTATATTCGAGTAGTTGTCGCCTCGTGGTTTCAATTCTCCTAGAGTCTTATTGCAACCACGGGCGAGGTTCTGTATTACAGCGGTGGCAAGTATGTTTCAATTCTCCTAGAGTCTTATTGCAACACTATTGCAAGCGCAACAAGTTACCGACGCTCAGCCAAGTTTCAATTCTCCTAGAGTCTTATTGCAACCCCCACCAATAACGCCAAAATTGCAATAACTTCGTGTGTGTTTCAATTCTCCTAGAGTCTTATTGCAACCCATGTGGATTCTCTCGACCCTCCGCCAGGCCTCCTCCTGTTTCAATTCTCCTAGAGTCTTATTGCAACCCACGGCGACGACCTCGCCGGCGGCGTTGGTAACGTTTCAATTCTCCTAGAGTCTTATTGCAACAGGGCGGAAAATTTGCCCGTTTGCCCATTGGAGTATTGAGAGGCTTCGAATATTTAAGTCTTTCTGAAAACCGATGGAAAAAGGGTCCCATCAGGCTTCGAATCCGAGACTTTTCAGTGCTTTAACCCACATAAAGAATGCTCCTGAAAGGAGCTTCCCACGGGGCCGATGGACACTGCAGGGTAATGCAAAGGGTTAAACGGGCTGTAAATTCGCGAACAGACTGCACCTAATGCCAGAATGGGAAAGGGACGTATCTCCTCAAGGAAGTGGCATATCCAGGCCCAATCATGGCTCGGTTTTACTTTTCGAAAATATTTCGTTACGCGATCGTGAAATATATGAAACAAAAAGTTACAAATTAAAAAGCCTAAAAATCGATTTCCAGAGCATGGGGGAGGGCTTATTTGAGGTTCTGGTCCCTTCAACGACCCGTTTCAAAGAATAAGGCGTTCCAGGCGTGATACGCCACAAAAGTTAAATTCAGAGACCTCAAATTCAAAAAGGTGGTGCCATGTACATCATCGTGGTCTACGACGTGAACGTGAGGCGCGTCAATGGCGTAAAGAAGTTCCTCCGCCAGCACCTTCACTGGGTTCAGAACAGCGTCTTCGAGGGCGAGGTTACGAAGGCGGAGTACGAGAGGATTAAGGCCGGGCTGAAGGGGATAATAGACGAGGGTGAGGACTCAGTTGTAATCTACCGCCTCCGCTCTCAGCCCCTCCGCGATGTCCTCGGCACGGAGAAGAACCCGATGGAGGACATCATCTAACTCCTTGGACATATCGGTCGGTAGATGCAGTTCCTGCACTCCCAGCCGAACCTTGGTTCAAAACTATCTGGCACGTTTCCGTTCTCAAGATCCTCAACGAGCTTTACAACCCTTCTTGCGCGCTTTAGTAGTTCATCAAACATGTCACCATTTTTTTCAACCAGTATCTTTTTCCAAGGCACGAGACTATTCCTGTTGAATATCCAGAGGTGCCCAACTTCAACGTCGGGGAGCACGTGGAGGTACGCATTCAGCTGTTCAACGTATGCCTTCACCACGCTGTCGTCTGGTATTTCGTCTATCTCCTCAATGCTCTCCGGTATCGCTTCATATGGGTACTCGTGCAGGAACTTGAACTCGAAGACATGCTTTCCGACGACCAGATCGGCCCGTCCACTCAGAACCCACCCGTTCTCAAGTTCGTATTGGAGAGGGACTTCAACGAGCGGTTTCTCCGTTAGATTGCCCCTCAGGTAGTCCCAAGAATCAACTATCGTGTTCAATAGACCAGCGTGTAACACCGTTCCCAGAATCTGGCCGTCGTTCTTGGTTCCAAAATAACGAACGTCAAAGCGCAGGCTCAACGCAAGCTTAAGAGGGCAAAAGGATAGCTGTGTTATGGGTATGCTTTTCTTTGGTCCCCGAGGATTCCCGTGCCTCAAATAGTTCTCGAGTCTCCTGGCAAACTCCTCCACTTCACCCATGGGCATCACCTCAGAACCACGCCACCAGCGGTTCATATCCCCTAATGCCAACGAGGTGCTTGATGAGCTTGTATGCCTCGAGTCGAATAAGCCGCTTTTTCGTTACGTTCCTGCCGAGGGCAGGGTGTTTGACGCTTTTCGCGAGTTCCTTCTCGTACTCGCTTAGGACCTTCTTCATGCCCTCCTTCGTCAGCAGGACGCCGTTGAGTTCCTCCCGAAAGTGCCCCTTCGAGAGCATTCTCTTCGTCGCTAGCCTCGTCGCGAGCCTGTCAACTATGGCAGGCTTGAAAATCTCGCTCAGGTCGAGCGCCAAAGAAAAGCGCCTCTCTCCCGGCTCGTGGAGATAGCTGACGGTTGGGACCAGCTGGGTGTTGTATAGCTCGGAAACTATCGTTGCGTAGAGCCTCGAATTCAGGAAGCTTATCAGGGCGTTCATCTCGTTCTCGGGTGGTCTGCGCGTTCTCTTCACTATCTTGAATCTATCTGGCAGGTGCCCGTCCCAGCGGGCGTAGTACTCTCCCCGTATCCGCGCCTCGACGTTCATGACCTCGGTGATTTTGCAAGCATCTTCAAGCTCTTCGAAGAGTTCCTCCAACAGTTCCGAGAATCCATCGGCGACCTTCCAGCGCCTCAGGTTCCGCTCCATGTTGAGCGCGCTCCCCCTGACGAAGAGCTTCGCCAGCTCCAGTCTTCTCTCCCGGTCGAGGTAGTGCTCGGCCTGCCTGATGACCAAATCGCCGGAGTTCAGGCTCTCCCTCGGATAAAAGCTTCCGTCATAGTAGCCGTAGTGGTTGAAGAAGTGCACGGCTATGCCTTTCTGAGCCAGAAAGTGAAGTGCCTGGGAGGTTATGCTCACGTGGCCGTAGACGTAGATGTCGTAGATTCCCTCGACCGCGAGCGGCTTCCTACCGCGCTCGTTCTCGAAGTAGAGGGTGTTCTCCCGCCTGAAGAGCGTCCCGTCCGAGAGCAGGGTTATGGAGCGCTTCCTCATGCGACCACCTCAAATCCAGCAGAGTTCGTAGTAGGCGCATTTGAGGCACTTCTTTGATTTAACGGGCTTCGGCGGGACTGGGAGGGATTTAATCCTTTCGACGTCTTCTATCGCCGCTTTGATTTCATTCTCTCTGCCGTCGAGAGTTACTTCCTTCGTCTCGTTGAGCTTCGGGTAGTGGAGAACGGCCTTTGCCTTGATGCCGAGCCTCTTGAGGTAATAGAGATAGTAGAGCGCCTGCATCTCGTGAGCCTTCTCCATGCTTCTGCCGAGTTTAACCTCGTGTATCTCTATGACGTCGCCCCTGCGAATAAAGTCGATCTTTATTCTCCCGACCTGAACTTCCTTCTCCTCGTTGGCGTAGCGTTGCTCGTGGAGGAATCTTCCCAAATCGACCCACTCGCTTTCCTGTTCCATCGTGATGCCCTTAGCGAAGTACCAGAGCTTGGTGGGGCAGATGAAGAGGTAGTTTATCTCTGTGCCGGTGATGAGGAGTTCGTCGAGGGGATAGGTGGCCGGGTTATACTCATTGGTATAACGAATTTTATGGTTCGAACTGTTATAGTTCGGGGTGTAATTCACAGCACCTCACCGCCCGAAGGTTCTCTCAGAAGGCCGAGTTCTTGATTGTACTCAAGCTCCGCGACGATGATGTGTTTTCCGGGCCCCGTTGAGCTGAGCCTGTGGAAGGCGTCGCTTTCGCTCATGAAGAGCCACAGGGGAATCGGGACGAGGTAGCGGTGAACTTCCATGTAACGTTTCCTGGTGAGCAGCTCCAGAACAGCGTCCTGGTAAGCGCCGGGTATCGCCTCCAGCCCCCTGAACATCTCGTAGAACCTGCGCTCGTTTTCGCCACTCCTCAGGGGCATCAGGGCCTCAAAGAGTTCGAGCGCCTGGGCCTTGTACTCCAAAACCTCCCCCCTGAGCCTGTCCGCGAGCGGTTCGTAAGCCAGCGTCACAAGCTCCGGAACCTTTGACTCGGGCAGGGGCTTCCCGTCAAGCTCCTTCAGCAGCCCCAGGCTCCTCCTGACGACTTCGGGTGGGTAGATGCGTTTATCCCCCTCCCCGCCCTCGGTTAGGACGTAAACGTTCCTCGGGTTCCCAAAACCCCTCCTGTTTACCCTACCGAAGCGCTGGATCAGGGCATCTAACGGTGCCGGTTCGGTGATAATCGTGGAAAAGCTCACGTCGATCGAGACCTCCACCACCTGGGTGGCAACGACCACGTCGAAGTCGTTGAGGTTCGACAGGAGCTTTTTCTCCTTCTCCTCCCTGTCACCGTACGTGAAGCGACTGTGGAGGAGCATCGCGCTGTAATCGTCCCTGAGGCGTGAGTAAACCTCCACAGCCCTTGATACCGTGTTGCATGCCACCAAGGCCGGTCCGTCCTCGGGTTTGAGTTCCTCGATTAGCTCCTCTATGCTCTCCATCGAGCCGTCGACGACGTTTATCCTGTGCCTCGTGAAACGGTCCGCCTCCTCCGGCGGAGCCTGAAGCTTCCTTGGTTTTATCGTTTCCTCGATTAGCCTCTCAAGGAACTCCGGCAGGGTCGCGGTCATGACCATTGCCTTTGTCCGTCTCCCCTTCAGTAGCTCGAGGATCGCCAGGATTATGCCGAGGACGTTGGGCTCGTAGGCGTGGATTTCATCGAAGATCAGGAGCGAGCCTGTCAGCTCGGTGAGACCCATCTCGAAGAAGCCGACGCCGAAGAAGGGTTTCATGAGCTGGAAAGGCGTCGTGACCTTGAGGGGCGTGTAAATCTTCCTGTAGAGGGAAGACAGGCGCCTGTATTCCAGCTCCGAAGAGTAGAGGTAGAAGCCCGAGGAGCTGTGGAGAACGCCGACGAGCGCGGGGTCCTTGAAAAGACCGAGTAACCTCGAGTGCATCGCGTTAATGCTGGCCTTGTAGGGGAGCACGTAGAATATCCTGCTCGACAGGCCCTTCCTCGTTCTTTGGGCGTTCCTGTCGGCCCACAGGAGGGAAGCCTCGGTCTTGCCGTAGCCCGTGGGGGCCCTCAGGAGGAGGTTTCCTTCGGTGTTCCATGCCGCCCTCTGCAGGGGCCTCCAGCGCTCCTCCGGAATCCGAAGCTCAACCGCCGTTCTGATGTCAGGCAGAAGACGTACCTCAAGCTCTCCCGCAGATGCGAGATGATCAGAGGCGTTGAGAAGACCCCTCAGATAGACCAGTTCCTCCCTGTATCTCTCCACGTTCCGCTCGTACCAGCTAATAAGAGCGTCGAAATCGTAGCCCCGGACGCGCTCCGACCAGTCTTTGGGCGGATTAAAAAGCTCTAGCCTTCTTCCAAAGAAATACAGCTCCCAGTAGGGAACTCGCTCGAAGAAAATCCCCTCGATGTAGTCCCTGTTCTGAAAGAGTTCCTCAACTTTATCCTCGAACCCCCCGCGGTGTTCCCCGCTGGGCAGTATCTCCTCAAGCTCGTCGAGGGTTCGATGGTGGGTGAGGATTGCGAGTGCAATGAGGTTTCTCTCGTCCTCGGGAAGATCGAGGAAAGAGGCGAAAGGTGCCGAGAGAACCTCGTGTCGGTAGCCCCATTCCCTTGGATTCCTCTGAAAACCGCTCGCGCACTTGCCGAGGTCGTGGAGGAGAACGGAATAAAAAGAAAGTTCCCAGACGCGCGGGAAGGGCTCCTCAAGCCATTTGAACGCGGTTTTCATGCTCTTCAGCACGTTTATGGCGTCGTTGGTGTGGCACTCAAGGAAATCGTGCGGGAGGAACTTGGCGTAGCAGGGTCTCATTCGTGCCACCTGTGGAGGTAGACTCCGACACCGAGTTCCTCATCGTAGGGGAGCTTCAGTTTCGACGCTTTGCCCTTTGGAAACGGCAGGACGACGAAGGGCCTGACGAGTCTCGCCTTCCTCGGCGTTACGGAGTAGTCGTACTCGACGACGAGGGCGTGAACGACGCCGGGGACTCCAAGCTCCAGGGGAAGGACCGTCCCGCCGACGGGAGCTTCGGTCTCCTCAAGCTCGACCTCCTTTATCTCCTCAACCGTCGCCACGTCGCTCGAACGTCCAAGGAGGAGCTGGTATCTGGGCCTCCTGAAGTGCTCTTCCCATTCATCGGGGAGATAAAGGTAAAGCTCGGCGTTGTAGAGGAACTCGCGCCTCATTATGTCCGTCTCGACCTTTCCAAGGGCGTAGATCTTTTCGAGGTCAAGCCCTTTACCTTCGCTCCTGAAGACGTAGCCGACGTATGGAAGCTCGGTTAGATAGACAGGCTCGCCCTTCGCCGCCGAGAGGATTCCCTGAATCGTTGAGGGCGGTGGAACGGGCAGCGTCGGCTGGTAGCCTGACTGGAAGGTGGGATAGCGGAACGAGGCAGTCCACGCCCTCAGCTTGACCCTTATCATGGGCTCACCCGTAGTAGGCCTCGATTTCCCTGGCGAACTCGTCTACCGCTTCACCAACGGTACCCGTGAAGACCTCGACGCCTGCTTCTTTCACCGCCTTGGCCATTTCATTGACGTCCCAGCCAAGGGAGCGGACGAAGCCGGCATCGTAGCCGATGTAGAGCTTTGTGCCCTCGGGTATTACCTCCTTGAGGTCCTTGAGCCTCTTTGCAAGGGCCTCGGCGTCGAAGCGGATCTCACCCTTCTCCTCGAAGACGAGGTCGCTTATGAAGGGGTTTATGCCGGCATCTACGTTGAGGAGCAGGACGAACTTCGGGGTCACGTCGGTGTGGTACTGGCTCTGCTTGGCCCCGCCGGTCAGGAGGCGGAGGGCTTTGATGGCCTCGGTGGCGCGCGTCTTCCTGATCTCGGGGGGCATGAGCCACTCTTTTTCGGTTCTCTGAACGCCGAGTTCCTCCGCTATGCGCTCCATTTCCCTGATTTCATTAACGACGTCCTCTGTGCCCTTCTTCGGGTTGCCCTTCTTGTCCCTTGGAACGTCGCCCCAGGTGAGCAGGTTCTTGAAGCCTGCCTTGCTGACTATCGTGAACCTGCCGACTGAGTCGAGGTCAAGGGAGAACGCACCCTTGAAAACCGTCGAGTAGAACTCCTGGCTGTAGGGAACGGGGTCTCCCTCGTGCCTTGAGGCGTAGCCCTCATCGACGGTTATGGAGCTCCTGTCGGGGAGTACAGAAATCAGCGGTGTGTTCTTAAGGGGCGAGACCCGCGTAACGGTCACGTTCACGCCGCCCTTCTTGAAGGCCCTCATGTAGCCGAAGACGTCGTCATCGGGGTACTTGAGGGGGTTCGCTGCGGTAAAGACCTGCTTCTGCTCGCGATAGAGCGGGGAAAGCTCCCAGTTGAAGTGCTCCTTCAGCGTGAACCTCCACCAGTAGCGCCAGGCCTGCGGTGAGACGTAGGGGTAGCGCTTTCCACCCCTCCTGAAGGTCTTAACCCTCGTCACGTTCCTGTCGGCGAGGCTCTCGTCGATTCCGAGCATGTTCAAAGCGGAGTGCGGCGCGTCGATCAATACCATTCCGGTCGCAAACCTCATTCTTCCACCCCCATTCCAAAGATCTCAACTTCTTCGTTCTCCTCAACCTCTTCCCCGGCCTCCTCCGAGGCCTTCATCAGCCTGTCGTGGAGCCTCTCATAGACCCTGAAGAGGAGCAGGTGCTTTACCGTCCTCCACGAGACGTTCAGGTCTTCCCCGTAGGAGGTGAGAACCGTCGCGAACTCGTCGAACGTCATGAGCGGCTTCTCTATCCCGAGCCTCTGGCGGAGCTTTTCGAGGTTCACGAAGAAGGCCTCGAACTGGTAGAGCCTCTCCGCCCTCTCCAGCTCCCTGACGCGCTTCGAAAGCTGGTTGTCCGGGAGCTTCTCCAGCGTTTCGACAATCCTATCCCCGACGTCCTTAATAAACTCCAAAGCCTCCTTATCCAAACCCAACACCTCCGAGCAGTAGAAAGCCAAAAGCGACCATTTCGCGTTCGCACGGCGGTTTTTTATGTCGATGAAGTAGGGCAAGATGCTCTCCTCGGCCAAGAGTCTGGCGTAAACCTCGTTGGCGTAGCTCCGCTCGTACTTTTCAAACTCCTCCTCGCTCGGCCGTTTACGCCAGCCCATCGAGACGATTCTTCTCCAGCCTGCCCTGTCGTAGCGGGCTGCGTGGGCAACAAAGCGCAACACGGGCGTTGGAACGTGGATTATCTGAAGGTCCTGCCCCTGGTTGTTGTTCACGAAGTGGTAGAGCGTTATCGAGGCTCTGCCCCAGAGATCGTCGCGCTCCGTCTTCCTCGTCAGCTCCCCGAGGAGGTGGAAGAGAAAGTTCTCCGGTCTCTTAAAATCCCTTGCGTTCGAGGCGAGGAAGCTCTTCCTGACGTCGTTTATGGCCTCGCCGTGGAGTTCGAGCATAAGCTCGTGGGGGTAAGTGTGCATCACGAGAACCCTTCCCCCGACTTTGTAGGCTACGAGGGGCAAGAACTGAACGAGGAAAAGGCAGTGGGAGCAGACGTTGGCTCCGTCCTTCGCCGAGGGGAAGTAGTTTGGAACGCCACCGGTTCCAACGAGGGGAAAGTCCGAGCGGTAAACCGGCCTTGGGCGCGAGTGTCTCCTTCCACAGATTTCGCAGATCGGTGCGCTTTCATCTTCCTGCTCATTGAGGAGGGCCTTCAGGTTCTTGGCTATAGCTTCGGGCGTTCTCTTCCTGGCCATGCTCGGGTTGGCCATGAGGATTCCGCTGTTAGGGAGCATCATCGCGTGAATGTAGCCCGAACTCCACTCCTTACGCGCGTAGAGCTTCGAGGCAAAGTCTATCGCCTTCTCGATGTCTTCCATGGTTAGCTCCTCGGGCGAACGCTTCTTTCTCAGTAGCAGCAGCGCTGTGAGACCTGCATCGACGAAGGGGTGCCCGGTCCAGTCAAAGGGTGGTGCCCCCCTTTGCCCCTCCCCGTGGGGTCCTTCAGGAGGATTTCCCTTCCCGATCCTTCACACCTCCCTTTGGGTTTCTTTTCATCTTCCGCCCATCAGCCTTCACCATTCCAAACCCTATTGAGTTCTTCTCCCCGAAGCCGGCCAGATAACCTGCCTTCAGCAGGCCCTCGTCGCCCTTCGCGCGGAACACGAGGTGCCACGCCACTTGGAAGATGCCGGGCTTGACCTCGAAGCGCTTGGGCTTGGCGTTTAGGACCTTCATCTCGAAGTCCTCGGGCGGTCTCGAGCCATAGATGTGGAGGTACTTCTCCCTGAGGTTCTCCTGTATCAGCTCGTAGAACTCCGGTTCGGCCGGGCTTAAATCGTAGCTCCTCGGCTTTCCGAACTGGATCCGCCTTGTGGTCACTGCCACCGGCGAGAGGGTCACGAACTTCCTCCCGCTGAGCTTTTCCGGCTCCGCGATGGCCTTCACTTCTCCCACGACGAAGCGCTCGCCCCAGAGCTCGACCTCGGGATTCTGGAGGAGGCCGCCTATGAAGGCCTCCGCCACTTCTGGAACCGCCGTCGAGAAGTAGAAAAAGCCGCGCTTGTAGCCCAGTAGAGAGCTCCTGTCCTCGGCCAGCTCGCGCCTCTCCGCCATGAAGAGGGAGTAGGTGAACAGCTTAGGAACCTTCGGCGAGTGGAGGCTGAGACTCAGCTCGGGGTTCACGCGCTGTATTCTGCGGTATATCAAACCCTGGAGCTTGTGCTGGTGGCTGAAAGGTATGCGAAACGGCTCATTCTCCGGGTGGAGTCTTATTAGGAACCTGACCATTTCCTCCACCGTGAGGGCATATACATCAAGGAGGGTACGCACCCCAGCCTTATAAAGTTTCCTTCAGTTATGGGTACGAACAAATTAAAACGTGAGGTTTCATCAATGAACCGGGGGGTGAGTAATTCCTCCACCCGAAGGTTTCATGAGGCCCTCCCGTCTAGAACGGTTACTTCTTCAGGTTCGTAGTGGAGAACGTCCCTAGAGGCCAATTATGGGATCTTGCCTCTGTATGATGACCATTGGTATAACCACTGTTATACTAACCGTCGTTATACCCGAAACCTGGAAGGCTAGGTGCTGGGGAAAGAAAGAGGCCAGAAGAAGGGAAAGGGCCAAAGCCCTCAGAGAAGCATTCTGGCATCGACGGCAACGGCTGAGTCCTCGTAGGCGAAGATCGGGTTGATGTCGAGTTCCTTAATTTCGGGAAGCTCGAGGGCAAGTTCTCCAACCTTGACGATGATGTCCGCCAGAGCTTCGATGTCCACCGGCTTCTCACCGCGTGCCCCAGCCAGAATCGGGTAGGCCTTGATCTCCTTTATCATGTCGAGGGCTTCCTCCTTCGTTATCGGGGCAACGCGGAAGCTGACGTCCTTGAGAATCTCGACGAAGATTCCACCGAGACCGAACATTATCGCCGGGCCGAACTGCGGGTCGCGGATCATACCGACGATGACCTCCTTGCCGAGCGGGAGCATGCGGTAGATGATGACGCCCCAGAGGTCGGCGTCGGGCTTGTAGTTCCTGGCGTTCTCCATTATCTTCTTGAAGGCCTCCCTCGCCTCCTCGTCGCTCTTGATGTTGACCTTGACACCGCCGGCGTCGCTCTTGTGAATGATCTGCGGAGAAACGATCTTCATGACGACCGGATAGCCTATTTCACGGGCGAACTTTACGGCCTCTTCCTCATTGGTGGCGACCTTGAAGTCCGGGACGGGGACACCGTAGAGCTTGAGTATCTCCTTCGCCTCAGGCTCGACGAGCGGCCTGTTCTCGGCCTTGGCCTTCTCGATGATTGCCCTAGCCTTTTCAATCCTGTCCATACCAATCACCCCATCAGCTTGACAGTTCTCAATCCGGTCGGGGGGTTAAAAGGGTTTCCATTTGCCAACCTTTCGTTTCTTTCGTTTCGGCCCGGTTTGAAGCGATGAGGGGGGTATAAATACCCTGCCGCCGAATATAGTACAGGTGATTCTCATGAGGAAAAAGGCGATGGCTGCAGTTGGTGGAATTGCACTTGTAATCCTGGCGGTTTTTTCGTTCCAGGGAGAAAAGGCGGTGGCGAGCGACACCACCGTTGTTCTCTACAATTCCGCGAAGATTGGGGTTGTAGAGAAGACGCTCGAGCTTGAACTGGAAGAGGGAATAAACGATGTTCCCCTCGAGGAGCTTGCGGGTCTTAACATAGCCGAAGTCACGATAATGTCCCTTGATGAGGGGGTCCGGGTTCTCGGCATCTTCAGTAAAGGCCAGGGCGGGGACGTCTACAGCGCCAACATCGGGAGTGAAGTTGAGATAAAGCTGAGAAGTGGTGATACCGTTACCGGCAAGTTCCTCGGCTTCAAGAACGGGAAGATAGCCATCGAGGGGGACGGCTACTACCTGATCAACCCCAACGAGGTTGTCTACTTCAAGGCCAGGAATCTTGAGGGTCAGGCGAGCGTTTATGCCGCCATACAGGCCGACAAAGCGGGGAAGTACAACGTGAGCATAACCTACCGCGTCGCCAACATGAGCTGGGAGAGCAGGTACAAGCTCTACATCGGTGATGACGCAAGGCTCTACGGCTACATCGTCCTCAACAACCCGACCGCCCAGGAGTTCAAGGATGCGAAGGTCCTGCTGGTGGCCGGCGACGTTCAGCTCTACCAGAACGTTCCCCAGCCCAGGGTTCTTTACGCCATGGCGGAGAAGGGAACCGACCAGGTTAACGTCGGTCAGCCGGAGAAGATAGAGGCGTTCTACCTCTACAAGCTTGGAGTCGTTGACCTCAACCCATCGAGCAAGATGATGTACCCTTACATAAGCTTCGAGGTTCCCTTCGAGAGGGAGTACCTCTACGAGAGCTGGCCCTACAGTCGGGAAGGGCCGGTTTACGAGTCGATATCCTTCAAGACCGAGAAGGTTCTCCCGGCGGGTATAGTGGAGATATACCGGGAGACCGATGATGGAAGCCTGCTGGTGGGTGAGAGGGCCATAGAGCACACCCCCAGGGGTGATGTGCTTAGGATAGGCATTGGACGGGACTACGACCTTAAAGGCACGACGACCGTGCTCGATCAGAGGAACGGTGATGGTTACTCCTACTACAAGGTCAAAATCACCCTTGAGAACTTCGGGAACGAGACTAAAACGGTCATCGTCAGGCACCACAAGTGGGGAAAGGTAGTTACATCAAACGTTGAACCTATCAACGAGACTGCAAACTACGTGGAGTTCAAGGTTACGATTAACCCCGGTGAAAAGAAGGAGATAATCTTTGACTACGAGAACCGCTATTAGCCCTTCCGGAGCGTTACTTCAAACCTTTTTTCTCCCCTTGTAACCTCGATGACGAGGCTCTTGTCGTAGTCGATGAACTTGGTTCCAACTACCGCGTAGCCCTCCTCCCTCAGGAACTCCGCCATCTTGAGGCCCAGGTCGTCGAAGAGCTCAGCAGCCATCGTGGCCATGCTCGGCTCCTTTATGCCCAGCTCATCGTGGTAGCGCCTCGCGAGTTCGAACACGTCCATCTGTCCCACCGGTTGCTGTATGTACCCTGGGGATAAAATGCTTTCGTCCGAAAGGCTTAAAGCGGTGTAGGCCGAGCCTTTGGGAGTGGGTGCTATGGACGAAAAAACCCTCCGGAAGGGGGAGCGTTATTATAAGGCGGGAAAGGTCCTATGGGTGGTCAAGCACGGGGGTAAGCTTTTTTCCAAGGTTCTCGGCACGTATCCCTATTACGTCGAGCTAGATCTCTCCACGGGCGAGAACCGCTGCACCTGCCCCCTTGGCGGGGACTGCAAGCACGTCGCGGCCGTTCTCAAGGCCCACGAGAGCGGCTTCTACTTCGAGAGCTTTGATAAACATGCCGAGCTTTTTCCTGAGGCCGTTGCCATGGAGTTTCTGGCCGAGGTCCCCGAGCTGGCGCTCGACGTTACCCTCAAGGAACTCCTCTTTACCATGAGCACCGACGAGAGCGGGAGCGAGGTTGCGAAGCTTTTCAGGCGGGCCTTAAGGCTGGTTGGTATAACCCGCAAGAAGGAAGCCCTCCACGTCCTTGAAGAAGTTCTCGATGAGTACCGCCACGTGTTCGATGACTACGAGCTGGCGGTGAAGCTCGAGGACGAGCTGAGAGAACTCGAGTCTGCCCTCTAAAAAAGCCTTATAAATCCCCCGTTCCCCAAATAAAAACTTAGAGGGTGGGAAAATGAAGGCGATTTACCGGGAGATGTGCCCGAACTGCGCCGGTAGAATCTCCGACGAGAGGCTCGTAATGAAGAACCCCTGTGATGAGTGTCTCGAAAGTCCCGTTCACGCTGATTCCTATTTTGAACTCATCACTGCCGTCAGAAACGCCCTCCAGCTGAGGGGAACGCTCAAGGAGTGGGAGAGGATTCACTCCCTTGAAGCCGGGCTCAGGGAGGTCGAGGAGTTCTTTGAAAAGGCGACGGGCTTCACCTTCTGGAGTGCCCAGAGGACGTGGGTGAAGAGGCTCTTAAAGGGGAGAAGCTTCTCGATAATCGCGCCGACCGGAATGGGTAAGAGCACCTTTGGAGCGGTCATGGCGGTGTGGCACGCCCTCGGGGGTAAGAAGAGCTACATAGTGGTCCCAACCACCCCACTGGTGATTCAAACCGCCAAGAAGATTCAGGCCATAGCCGAGAGGGCGGGCGTCGAGATAAACCTCGCCTACTACCACGGTAACCTCCGCAAGAAGGAGAAGGAGGAGATGCTGGCCAAAATCGAGGGTGGCAACTATGACGTTCTCATAACCAGCGCCCAGTGGCTGGCTAGGAACTACGACGAAAAGCTGGAGGGCAGGCGCTTCGACTTCATTTTCGTCGATGACGTCGATGCGTTTCTCAAGGCCAGCAAGAACATAGACCGCTCTCTCTACCTGCTCGGCTTCAACGAGGAGATCATCGCTAAGGCCTGGGAGATAATAAGGCTCAAGAAGCAGATGTCAAAGTACCTCAACGGCCGCTCCCAGGACAGGGAAGAGAGACTCAAGGAGCTGAACTCCCAGATCTCGGAGCTTCAGCGCGAAATTGAGGAGTTCAAGCGCGAGAACCCGGTTGGAATAATGATTATTGCCTCCGCGACGGGAAGCGCGAGGGGTGACAGGATAAAGCTCTACCGCGAGCTTCTTGGCTTCGAGGTCGGAAGCGGAAGGAGCGCACTGAGGAACGTTGTGGACAGCTACCTCAAGCCCACGAAGGACATAAGGGAGCATGTGGAGGAGCTCCTAACGAGGCTCGGGAAGGGAGGAATAATATTCACGCCAATAGACCAGGGATTGAGCTATGCTGAGGAGCTGGTCGGTTACCTCCGCGAGAGGGGATTCAGGGTCGAGCTGGTAAGCTCAAAGAACAGGAAGGCCATCGAGAGGTTTGAAAACGGCGAGGCGGACTACCTCATAGGCTCCGCCACCTACTACGGCTCACTGGTCAGGGGTCTCGACCTGCCCCACCTGATACGCTACGCCGTCTTCACCGGCGTTCCCAAGTTCCGCTTTTCCATAGATCTTGAGAGGCCGACAATCTACCGTGCCCTCGGCCTCCTCAGTGAGGTCATGGACTTTCTGAGCGATGAAGACAGGAAGCAGGCTGAGAAGCTCCACGCGAGGCTCAGGAGGCTCATAAGGAACATTCCACAGTTCGAGCTTCTCAAGATAGAGGAGGCCCTCGCGGAGGGACTGCCTATAGAGAACGACTTCCACAACCACGTGCTCGGCGTCTTCCGCGAGCTGGTGGAGTTCCTGAGGAAGGTTCTGAGGGACGAGGAGGTTCTCAAAAGGCTCGCCGAGGATCCATTCGTCAGCCTCGTCGAGGAAGAGGGGAAGTGGTACATCGAGATTCCCGACGTCAGAACATATATCCAGGCCACTGGGAGGACTAGCAGGCTCTTCGCGGGCGGAATAACCAAGGGCCTCAGCGTCCTCATAGTGGACAACGAGAAGGTCTTCAACGGCCTGGTCAGGCAGATGCGCTGGCGCTTTACGGAGTTCAAGATGGTGCCCTTCGAGGAGCTGGACCTCGGCGAACTCCTGCGGCAGATAGACGAGGACAGGGAAAAGGTTCGCCTCGTCATGGAGGGCAGGATAAGCGCCAAGGTCAAGGATTTGGTCAAGTCGGCACTCATGATAGTCGAGAGCCCCAACAAGGCCAGAACGATAGCCAACTTCTTCGGTCAGCCGAGCAAGACGAGGATAGGTGACCTCGTCGCCTACGAGGTGAGCATAGGTAACATGATGCTGACCATTCTCGCGAGCGGCGGGCACATGTTCGATCTCGTGACGAACGAGGGCTACCACGGCGTTCTCGTTGATGAAAAAGATGGCATGCTGAGGTTTGTTCCCGTCTACGACACCATAAAACGCTGCCGCGACTGTGGCCATCAGTTCGTTGACTGGGAGGAGAAAGGTACCTGCCCGCGCTGCGGCTCAACGAACGTGAGGGACGCGCTTGAAAACGTTAAGGCCATGCGTGAGCTGGCGCAAGAGGTAGATGAGATACTCATCGCGACCGACCCCGACACGGAGGGTGAGAAGATAGCCTGGGACATAAGGAACGTTCTCAGCCCCTACACGCCGAACATCAAGCGCATAGAGTTCCACGAGGTGACGAGGCCGGCGATAATGAGGGCCATTCAGGAAGCCAGGGACGTGAACGAGGGCCGCGTTAATGCCCAGATAGTGAGGCGCATAGAGGACAGATGGATAGGCTTCGAGCTGAGCCAGGAACTCCAGCGCGTCTTTGAGAACCGCAACCTCTCAGCCGGAAGGGTTCAAACGCCAGTTCTCGGCTGGATAATCGAGCGCTATAAGGAGTTCACCGAGAGCGAGACCTACTTCCTCGGTTTAACCCTTGAGAACGGTCTCCAGGTAACCCTTGAGGTGGGAAAGGACGGCAAGAAGGTTGAGCCGCCGGAGTACGTCACCGTTGAGGAGGTCGAGCTGGAGGAGAAGGAGCTCAACCCCTTGCCCCCCTACACGACCGACGCCATGCTGAAGGATGCCTCGACCTTCCTCAAGCTGTCCGCGCCCGAGACGATGCGCTTAGCGCAGGATCTGTTCGAGGCCGGATTGACGAGCTATCACAGAACAGACTCCACTCACGTCAGCAACACCGGGATAGAGATAGCGAAGGAGTACATCACCCAAGAGCTCGGTGAGGAGTACTTCAGGCCGAGACACTGGGGTGAAGAAGGAACGCACGAGGCCATAAGGCCCACGAGGCCAATAGACACGGGCAGGCTGATGCAGTTAATCCGCGATGGAATCATTCAGATTCCAAAGAACCTCACAAGGAACCACTACAGGCTCTACGACATGATATTCAGGCGCTTCATGACGAGCCAGATGAGGGCTGCGAAGCTTCTCATGGAGAGGGTGGTCATCGATGCCGGCGTTGGGAAGGTCGAGCTCGAGGGCTACGTCGAGGTAATCGAGGACGGCTGGACAAAGCTGAGGAGCCCGCCGATGAGGCAGCTGCCAAAGCTTGAGCCTGGAGCTAAGCTTAAAGTCGTCGAGGCCAAGAAGTGGAAGGCGCCCAAGGTTTCCCTCTACACCCAGGGCGACATAATAGCGCTCATGAAAGAGCGCAAGATAGGAAGGCCTTCAACCTACGCCAAGATAGTCCAGACACTGCTCCAGCGCTACTACGTGATCGAGACTCGCGGAAGAAAGAAGCTCGTGCCCACGGATCAGGGCATCAAGGTCTACCACTATCTCATAAGTAAATATAAAGAACTCGTAAGTGAGGAGAAGACGAGGGAGCTGGAGGAGCTGATGGACCGCATAGAGGAGAAGGGCGTGGACTACCAGAAGGTTCTGGGGGGCCTTTATCGGGAGCTTCAGGAATACCTTAAAGGTGGAAATGAAGGCTCCGTATGATGATTTCCGTACGGTCAGTTACCCTTTCCAAATTTCTAAATATTTGTTCTAACAACATCGTGGTGGTACGATCTTGGAACTCACACGTACATAAAGTCTGGTTTTCGCTGATTTTCTCTGGCGGAGAGCAACATAAAGTTTCAACTTGAAATTTTGCTCCCCAGTAAAACCAAAAATTTTAAAATCCCTATGTAGTAATAGGTTTGCATGAATGCGCAACGGCCGTAATATCCGGGAAAGTTATCCCGGGCAGTCTCCGGAACATAACCGGAGACACTAACAAAGTTTGGAAAAAACTTATATGTGATGAAATCCAACTTCGAATATAGAAAATGTGGTGGTGGTAAAGATGGTTAAGGACAGGATGGTTGAGCTCCTTCAGGAGCACTTTGAGTTGAACCTCTACGAGGCCAGGGCGTACGTGGCATTAGTCGGTTTTGGCGTCCTCACCCCGGCCGAGCTGGCCAGCGTTTCGGAGGTCCCGGCTCCAAGGACCTACGACGTTCTCAGGAGCCTCGAGAAGAAGGGCTTCGCCATCAGCCAGCCGGGCAAGGTGAACAAGTACAGGCCCGTTCACCCGCAGAACATCCTCGAGAAGTTCATCGAGGAGTGGCAGGAGCGCGTTGCCGAGGAGCTTGAGGCCAAGAAGAAGGCGAAGGAGGAGCTCCTCGAGCTCATGAGCCCGCTCATTGAAACCGAGATTCCGAAGTACGGTGTCGAGAAGGTCTGGGTCGTGAGGGGCATAAGGAACGCCACCCTCAAGACCAAGGAGATGTTCGAGGAGGTCAAGGAGCAGATCCTCCTGGCTGACGACGGTTACATAGCCATCAACCTTGAGAGCGACATCATCAAGGCCATTGACAACGGCGCCAAGGCCAAGATAATAGTCACCGAGAACGTCTTCCACAGGCTCGGCACCTCAAAGATAATGGACTACTACAAGGCCGGCAAGCTCGAGCTCAAGGTCATCGACAAGCTCGAGCTCCCGATGCTCATCTGCGACGACGAGGTCTTCTTCGCCCTCGAGGACATGGCGGCGAGGTACTTCAACTACGAGACCCAGATCTGGATCAAGGACTTCCGCGTCAAGGCCCTCTTCGAGGGCAAGTTCAACGAGTACTGGGAGAAGGCCAAGAAGGCCTGATTCCTTTTCTCCCCTTTCGTTTGTGTTGCTCTTTTCTGCAATTATAATGGAAAGAAAAGTCAGACGTACTTGAACTCTTCCTCAAGCTCGTCCTTCTCCTTCAGCTTCCAGTAAAGCTTCCCGTCCCTTTCAAAGGCCTCGGCCTTCCCGCTCTCGGCGAAGCGGAGTAAATAACGCCTCACTTCCATCGGTCTGATCCCGGTTTCCTCCGCTATCTCCTCGACGGTCTTCGGGCCGCTCTCAAGGGCCTTGAGAACCTTCACGTTCTTCATTCCCCTCCCTCCAGGACTTTGTACCTTTCTAACAGATTTATTATGAGTTCCATGACCCTTAAGTGTTTCTCAAGCTCCTCGATGTCCTCCGGGAGGGAGTTGGCGAGCTCGTTTAGCTTTTCCATCAGCCTCTCCTCGACGCCCTTCAGCTCAGCCTGTCTCTGCTTCTTCCTGTGCTCGCAGACGGGGCAGAAAACCTTCCCGTCCTTCTCGAAGAGCGGGGAGCCACACTTGGGGCAGTGCCTGTCAAGCATCTTAGCGCCGGAGAGCATGAGGGGCATTATTATCTTCCTTATCTCCTCCTCCGTGGGACCCTTCGTCATCTCTCACCCTCCCAGGAGCTGGAACACTTCGACGAACGCCTTCTTTCCGAGTCTCGAGCGTCTTATTCTGTCCGAGACCTCGGCAATGTCAAAGGCCTTTATCCTGAAGTTCTCCTTGATTCCCTCCAAAAGCTCCAGGAGCTCTTCTAGGGTCAGCTCGCCGTGCTGGAAGCGGGCTATCTTGTACTCCGGTCTTAAGACGTCCATGTCCACGGTGAGGTAAACCTCATCACCGAGGTACTTCTTGGTTTCGTCAAGTATCTCCAAGAGGTCGTTGGTCTGGAGGTTCCTGTAGGCCCTCCACTTTCCCCTTACCCTCCTGCTCCTCAGCAGAGCCGGGAATATTTTGACCCTTCTCGTCCACAGCTGGGTCCTCTCGGTTGTGGGTATCATCAGAACCGGGGCCAGAACGACGGCCCTGTTCACGAGGCGCTCTTCCAGGGCGTAGGCGAGCCACGAGCCGTGGTCAAGGTAGTCGTGCATAAGGTCAGTGTGGGCATCGACGCTGATGAGAGATTGGGGCCTGAGCTTTTCAGCTATCCCGTACGTGGCAAGGTGCTCCCCTATTATGTACGCCCTATCCTGGGGAATCCTCTCGGCCAAAAGCTCGACCCTGCTTGATTCCACTATCATGTAGTCGTCGATGAGCTTGTTGCGCTTGAGGAGCTGGAGAACGTACAGAACCCCGTCCCTGTTGGGTTTTTCTCCGAAGGGAATGAACGTTACCATTGATTCCACCGCCCCCTGTTGGGTCTCGTGCTTTTAAAGTTTGGCCGAGCTCTTGGACATCTAAATGTTAATTTGCAATGCCAAAGTTTAAAAAGTAGCATCGCAAGCTTAAATCGAAAACTCTTCGGAGGCGAGGAGATGATACTCCAGGTTGCCCTGGATCTCACTGATATTGAGCAGGCCATTTCTATAGCCGAGAAGGCTGCGAAGGGCGGCGCTCACTGGCTAGAGGTTGGGACCCCGCTCATAAAGAAAGAAGGCATGCGCGCTGTCGAGCTTCTCAAGAGGCGCTTTCCGGACAGGAAAATCGTCGCCGACCTCAAGACCATGGACACCGGCGCTCTGGAGGTCGAGATGGCGGCCAGGCACGGTGCCGATGTTGTTTCTATCCTCGGCGTCGCGGACGACAAGACCATAAAGGACGCGGTCGAGGTCGCCAGGAGGTATGGAATCAGGGTCATGGTCGATCTAATCGGTGTCAAGGACAAGGTTAAGCGCGCCAAGGAACTCGAGAAGATGGGCGTCCACTACATACTCGTCCACACGGGCATAGACGAGCAGGTTCAGGGCAAGAGCCCGCTGGAGGACCTGGAAAAGGTCGTCAAGGCTGTGAGCGTTCCCGTTGCGGTGGCCGGTGGTTTAAACCTTGATACCATACCCAAGGTCGTCGAGCTTGGCGCCACCATAATAATCGTCGGCGGCGCGATAACCAAGGCCAAGGATCCGGAGGAAGTCACCAGGAAGATAATAGACCTCTTCTGGGGCGAGTACATGATGACCATAAGAAAGGCCATGACCGACATACTCGACCACATCAACAACGTCGCGGGAGAGCTGAAGCTTGATCAGGTTCGCGGCTTCATCGACGCCATGATAGGGGCCAACAAGATATTCATCTACGGCGCCGGCAGGAGCGGCCTCGTCGGCAAGGCCTTCGCGATGAGGCTCATGCACCTCGACTTCAACGTTTACGTCGTCGGTGAGACCATAACACCTGCGTTTGAACCAGGAGATCTCCTCATAGCCATCAGCGGTTCCGGCGAGACCAACAGCATCGTCGATGCCGCGGAGATAGCCAAGAAGCAGGGAGGCAAGGTTGTTGCGATAACCTCCTACGCCAGCTCGACCCTTGGAAGGCTCGCTGATGTCGTCGTTGAGATACCCGGAAGGGCCAAGACCGACATACCAACCGACTACATAGCGAGGCAGATGCTCACGAAGTACAAGTGGATAGCGCCGATGGGAACCCTCTTCGAGGACTCGACGATGATATTCCTCGACGGCGTCATAGCGCTCCTCATGGCGACCTTCCAGAAGACCGAGAAGGACATGAAACGGAAGCACGCCACCCTTGAGTGAGCACCGAAAAGGATATGAACGGCCCCCCATATTTTCCTTTTAGGGGTCGTCATGCAGTCTTTTACCCACGTCTTCGTCGGAATCGGGGGAACCGGAGCGAGGATTGTAAACAGCATCACTGCCGACGGGATAGTCAAGGTAACCGTCAATCCAGCATACTATCTCCTTCCGAACTCCAATAGTTACGAGGATCGGCTGAGGAACTTCTTTTCCAGGCTCCCAAGGGACACGTTTCTCTGGCTCGTGTTCGAGGACAAGGACATCAACCACGAGCTCAGGGAAATCATAACCGAGAGTGCCCCGGGGGATACCATAAAGCTGGCCTACGTCCTCACTCCCCGCAAGGAACTTGTTGAGGAGAAAAAACCCTCCTGGGCACGGGAATTTGAAACGGTCTTCTACGACTCCCTCTGGGACTTCTTCTCCGATGAAAACGTTTCCCTGGTAAAAGCTTTTGAGAGAGCCTCTGCCAACATAGCCGAGATGTTCTCCCGTCTCTACTACTACCTGGAAACGCAGATGCTCGTGAACATCGACTATGCGGACCTCTTCAACATGATCCGAGGGGGCAACGTGGGCATACTTCGCCTCCTCCGCGAGGTGGATTTCACCTGGCACTGGGGGATATGGGAGAGGGGCCTGATTGGAATCCTGGTCGGGAGCGACTTTCCACTGAGGGGCGCCCACAGCATACTGCGGAACTTTCAGGAGGTACTGTCGGAGAAGGACATAATATGGGGCGTCATAACGGACGAAAGTTTAAACGGCAGGGTCGAGATACTGGCACTGCTGGTTAAGAAGTGGTAGGTGATAGAATGAAGGCGGTTCTCTTCGACATCGATGGGACGATATTGACAGAGATGCCTCTTATCCAGCTCTTCCTCCCGCAGGTCTACGACAGGCTCTCGAAAAAGCTTGGAATCAGCAAGGACGAGGCAAGGGAGCGCTTTCTGGCCGAGATATTCGAAAGGAGGGACACCTACGACTGGCACGACTGGAACTTCTTCTTCAGGCTCTTCGACCTCGACCTACGCTACGAAGAGCTCCTAAAAAGATACCCCCACAGGCTCAAGGTTTATCCCGACACGGTGCCGACCCTCGAGTGGCTCAAAAAAGAGGGCTACCTCCTGGGCGCCGTCACGAGCGGGCCAGAGTACCAGAGGCTCAAGCTCGAGCTGACCGGCCTTTTGGGGTACTTTGACGTAATCGTCACCCGCGAGGACGTGAGGACCATAAAGCCCGAACCTAAAATTTTCCTCTACTCCCTTGAAGCCCTGGGAGTCGAGCCCGGTGAGGCGGTTATGGTCGGCGACTCACTGAGCCAGGACGTTTACGGTGCCAAGAACGTTGGAATGACCGCCGTCTGGATAAACCGGGAAGGTGAAATCGGTTACAACATGGCGGATTACGAGATTAGGGCCCTTCACGAGCTTAGAAAAATCCTGGGGGGATTGGAATGAAGGAGATATTCAGTGGGGAGGGCGTCTTTGTCGAGTATTCGGAGAAGAAGGTCAAACTTGAGAACGGCCACGAGCTGACCCACAGGAGTGAGAAGCCGACGGAGCTATGGTGGAAGCTCAAGGAGGCCGTGAAGGGAAAGAGGGTTAAGGTGGTCGTGTACGAGATAGGGGAATGAGCCATGATAGCCCACCTCATAAACACCGACGTGGGAAACCGCGGGGTTCTGGGCCTGTACCTGGACTACCGCAGGAGGAATCCCAATTTTTTACATAATTCTGCAAAAATGTTTTTGGACAATTATGATAGAGTGCTCATCGTCACGGGCTTCCCCATACCCCCCACCATGCGCGCCGAGACCGACGGGCCGCCGGGAACGCTGGCCCTGGCCAAGGCCGTTGAAACCCTCGGCGGCAGGGTGGAGATACTGACTTATCCCGAGGTGGAAAATGCACTCGATGCCTTTGGACTGGAATTCGTCAGGGAACCGGACGTTTCCTCCTATTCTCTGGTCATCGCGGTGGAAACCCCCGGCAGGGCGGCCGATGGGAGGTACTACTCCATGAGTGGGCTGGAGATAACGAGGGAAACTTTTGACGGTGTTATCCTCAAGGCTAGAGAGGTTGGGGTGCCAACGATAGGCATAGGCGACGGGGGAAACGAGGCTGGAATGGGCAGGATAAGGGATCTGGTCGTCAAGCACGTTCCCCATGGTGAGAGAATAGCAAGCGTCGTGGAGACCGATGAGCTGATCCTCTCGGCCGTTTCCAACTGGGGCGCCTATGGCCTCGTTGCCCAGGCCTCAATTGAGTTAGGGAGGGAGCTGCTCCCCGGCTGGGACGAGAGGACGATAGTGAAGGCCATCTCGAAGCTCGGGTTAATCGACGGTG